>NZ_CP061769.1:3255000-3591640 GCF_011420305.2 Nocardioides ochotonae
GGACCAGGCGCGCCGCGGCGGTCGCCAGGCTGCCGCCGTCGCGGCGTACGTCGACCTCGACGGTGGCCGGTCCCGGGACCGAGGCGGACAGGTAGTGGGCGCTGACGGCGAGCGGGTCGGGCTTGCCGGGCATCGCCTCGCGCAGCGCGGTCCCCACGGTCGCCAGCAGGTAGCCGCCGTTGAGCCCTCCCCCGACCTGCCAGCCGGCGGCGAGGTCGGCGGCCCAGACGCCCGGGCCGGCGGGCCGGACCGCGGTGTCGAGGTCGAACTCCGAGGGCGCGGTGGTCGTCATGCGCACAAAGTAACGAACGATGTCTCGACCCGGGGACGCCGACGGCCCCCGACCGCGCGATGCGCAGTGGGGGCCGTCGAGGGCATGCAGGGCCTCAGCGGGCGGCGGGAACCTCGCCCAGGCCGAGCGCCTCGGTGGTGTGCGCCATGATCTCGCGGGCGAGCTCGGGGTGCGCGCTCAGCTGGGTGCCGTAGGAGGGGATCATCTTCTCCAGCGCCGGGCGCCAGTCCTCGATCTTGTCGGGGAAGCAGCGCTCCATGATCTCGAGCATGATCGGCGTGGCCGTCGAGGCGCCCGGGGACGCCCCGAGCAGACCGGCGATCGAGCCGTCGGCGGCCGTGATGACCTCGGTGCCGAACTGGAGGACACCGCCCTTGCCCGGGACCTTCTTGATGACCTGGACGCGCTGGCCCGCGGTGATCTTCTCCCAGTCGTCGGCCTCGGCCTCGGGCACGAACTGGCGCAGCTCCTCGAGCTGGGACTTCTTGGTGGCCAGCACCTCCTTGATGAGGTACACGACCAGGCTGAGGTTGCGCAGACCGGCCTGGAGCATCGGCCACACGTTGTGGAAGCGCACCGAGCGGAACAGGTCGAAGAGCGAGCCGAACTTGAGGAAGCGCACGCTGAAGCCAGCGTACGGACCGAACATCACGCTCGGCTTGCCGTCGACGACGCGGGTGTCGAGGTGCGGCACCGACATCGGCGGGGCGCCGACGGCTGCCTTGCCGTAGACCTTCGCCTGGTGGCGCGCGACGATCTCGGGGTTGGTGGTGCGCCAGAACTCGCCGCTGACCGGGAAGCCGCCGAAGCCGCGGATCTCCTCGATGCCGGCGCGCTGGAGCAGGTTCAGGGCCTGGCCGCCCGCGCCGACGAAGACGAAGCGGGCGGTGGCCTCGAAGGTGCCGGAGCCGTCGCGGCGCTTGCCGCGCACCCGCCAGCCGCCGTCGTGGCGCTGGAGGCGGCGTACCTCGACGCCGGTGAACAGGTCGGCGGCGCCGCGGTCGCGCAGGCCACCGATGAGCTGGCGGGTCAGGGAGCCGAAGTCGACGTCGGTGCCGGCCAGCGAGCGGGTCGCGGCGACGGGCTCGTCACCGGTGCGACCGGCCATGAGGAGCGGCGCCCACTCCGCGATGACGGCCGGGTCCTCGGTGTACTCCATGCCCGCGAAGAGCGGCTGGTCGGCGAGGAGCTCGTAGCGGGTGCGGAGGTAGTCGACGTTCTTCTCGCCCCACACGAAGCTGAGGTGCGGCGTGGGATGCACGAACGACGTCGGGTCGGGGATCTGGCCGGACTCGACCAGGAACGCCCACATCTGGCGGGTCAGCTGGAACTGCTCGTTGACCGAGAGCGCCTTGCTGACGTCGACGGAGCCGTCGGGCAGCTGCGGGGAGTAGTTCAGCTCGCACAGGGCGGCGTGACCGGTGCCGGCGTTGTTCCAAGGGCCCGAGGACTCCTGGGCGAGCTCGTCGAGGCGCTCGACGATGCCGATCGTCCAGGTCGGCTCGACCTGGTTGATGAGCGTCGCGAACGTCGCGGACATGACGCCGCCTCCGACGAGCAGCACGTCGTAGGCGGGGATGCCGCCTGTCTGCTCAGTGGGAGCGGCGTTGGACTTGTCGACCTGAGTGGACACAGCGTTATCTCCTCGAAGAGCCGTGGCAGTTCGAGGGGTTCTGCCACGCGCGCGACCATTCAAGAAGGCGCCGTACACCCGGCGTTCAGGGGGTGGCTGGAGGGGGTTGCATTTGAGACCTGCACCACAGGGCGCCCGTCGCGGGCCTCGCCCTGCGGGGACGGCGGCGCCGACAGGCGGTACGGCGACGGCTCAGACGTCGACGGCGGCGGTGCGCCCGGCGGCACGTCCGGAGAACAGGCAGCCGCCCAGGAAGGTGCCCTCGAGGGCGTTGTAGCCCATCATCCCGCCGCCGCCGAAGCCGCTGACCTCCCCCGCGGCGTACAGGCCGGGGAACGGAGTGCCGTCGACGCGCAGGCAGCGGCCGCCGAGGTCGGTCTCCAGGCCGCCGAGGGTCTTGCGCGAGAGCACGTGCAGGCGCACCGCGATCAGCGGTCCGGCCTTCGGGTCCAGCATCTTGTGCGGCGTGGCGACCCGGATCAGCTTGTCGCCGAGGTAGCTGCGCGCGCCGCGCACCGCGGTGACCTGGGCGTCCTTGGTGTAGGCGTTGTCGATCTCGCGGTCGCGCTGCTCCACGAGCGTGCGCAGGGCGGTCTCCTCGACCATCCCCGAGCCGTCCGGGCCGGGCTCGAGGCGGTTCATGCCGGCCACCAGCTCGGTGAGCGTGTCGGCGACGACGAAGTCCTCGCCGTGCTGCTTGAACGCCTCCACCGGACCGGGCGCGCCCGGGCGGACCCGCTTGAGCAGCAGCCGGACGTCCTTGCCGGTGAGGTCGGGGTTCTGCTCGGAGCCGGAGAGCGCGAACTCCTTCTCGATGATCTTCTGGGTCAGCACGAACCAGGAGTGGTCGTGACCGGTGGTGCGCAGGTGGCGCAGCGTCCCGAGGGTGTCGAAGCCGGGGTAGCAGGGCGCGGGCAGGCGCCGGCCGGTGGCGTCGAGCCAGAGCGAGGAGGGCCCGGGCAGGATCCGGATGCCGTGGTTGTCCCACACCGGGGCGAAGTTGCGGATGCCCTCCACGTAGTGCCACATCCGGTCGGGGTTGATCACGGTGGCGCCGGCGTCCTGGGTGATCACCAGCATCCGCCCGTCGACGTGGGCGGGTACGCCGCTGACCATCCGGGCCGGAGGGGTCCCGAGCCGGGCGGGCCAGGCCTTGCGGACCAGGTCGTGGTTGCCGCCGATGCCGCCGCTGGTCACGACGACCGCCTGGGCGCGCACCTCGAAGTCGCCGACCTGGACCCGGCTGCTGGGCCGGCCGCGCTCCACGTCGCTGGGCTCCAGGACCGCGCCGTGCACGCCGACCGCGGCGCCGTCCTCGACCACGATGCCGTCCACCCGGTGGCGGAACAGCAACCGGATCCGCCCGGCCTCGGCGTGCGCGCGGACCCGGCGCTCGAACGGCTCGACCATGCCCGGGCCGGTGCCCCAGGTGATGTGGAAGCGCGGCACCGAGTTGCCGTGGCCCTCGGCGCGGCCGTCGCCGCGCTCGGCCCATCCGACGACCGGGAAGATCCGGTGGCCCATCTGGCGCAGCCAGGCGCGCTTCTCCCCCGCCGCGAAGTCGACGTAGGCCTCCGCCCAGGCGCGCGGCCAGCGGTCCTCCTCACGGTCGAACTGGGCGCTGCCCTGCCAGTCCTGCCAGGCCAGCTCGTGGGAGTCCCGCACGCGCATGCGGCGCTGCTCGGGGCTGTCGACGAGGAACAGCCCGCCGAGGCTCCACCACGCCTGGCCGCCGAGCGACTGCTCGGGCTCCTGGTCCAGCAGCACGACCTGGCGCCCGGCGTCGGCGGCCTCCGCGGCGGCCACGAGGCCGGCCAGGCCGGCTCCCACGACGACGACGTCGGTGCGGGTCAGGGTCGGGGTGCTCGGCTGTGGCTCCACGGCCGCGATCCTCGCACGCCGCAGGCCCGGTCGGCGGGGATCAGCGCGGCACGGCGAGCGGCAGCACGAAGGAGAAGGTGCTGCCCTCCCCGGGTGCGGCCTGCACCCAGATGGTGCCGCCCATCAGCGTGAGCAGCTGACGGCACAGCGCGAGTCCCAGCCCGGTCCCGCCGTACTGCCTGGTGATCGTGGGGTCGGCCTGGCTGAAGGTCTCGAAGAGCCGGTCCTGGTGCTCGCGCGCGATGCCGATCCCCGAGTCCGAGACCCGTACGAGCACCTTCACCGTCTCGGCGGTGCGCTCGGCGACCTCGACGTCGACGGCCACGCCCCCGTGGTGGGTGAACTTCACGGCGTTGTCGAGCAGGTTGCCAAGCACCTGCGCGACCCGCTCCGGGTCGCCGACCAGCGCCGTCGGCAGCTCGTCGTCGACGCGGACCGTGAAGCCGAGACGGGCGGTGTCGGCACCGGCCCGGACCCGGTCCACGCAGCGTCCGACCAGCACCCGCAGGTCCAGGGAACGGCGCTCGAGGTGCATCGTGCCGGCCTCGATGCGCGAGAAGTCGAGGAGGTCGTCGACCAGGCTGCGCAACCGCTGGCCGTTGCGCGTCAGGCTGCCCACCAGCATCCGCTGGTCGGCCTCGAGCCCGGTCTCGGCCAGCAGCTCGGCACCCGCGATGACGCTCGTCAGCGGGGTGCGGATCTCGTGGCTGATGTTGGCCAGGAACAGCGACTTGGCGCGGTTGGCCTCCTCGGCGCTGCGGCGGGTGCGGTCGACCTCGCGCTGGAGCCGGTTGCGCGCGGTGACGTCCTCGGCGATGCCGTAGACCCCCTCGACCACGTCGTCCACGACGATCGGCAGCGCCGAGACCCGCAGCTCGACCAGCTCGCCGTCGGGACGTCGCAGGACCGTCTCGAACTGCACCGAGTCGCGCTGCAGGGCGCGATGGAAGTGTGCGAACACCGACACGATCTCGGCCGGCGCGAGCAGGTCGGCGAAGCCGCGCCCGAGCAGGTCGTCCGCGGTGCGCCCGCTGATCTGGGCGGCAGCCCGGTTGACCGAGTCGAAACGCCCCTCGAGGTCGACCGAGAACACCGCGTGGGGGTTGTAGTCGAACAGCGAGCGGAAGCGCTCGTTGGTCTCCGCGAGCACGCGCTCGGTGCGCCGCAGCTGCTCGGCCTCGGCGCGCAGGACGTCGCTCTCCTCCCCACCCACGGCGGCAGTCTTGCACCTCGAGGGCTCGCCCGGGCGGAACCGCCGCGGCCATGCTGGAGCGATGACCCCCGAGATCGTCGCCTCCGATGCCCTGGACGCGGCCACCCGCGCGGGCCTGTGGCGGTTGTGGGCCAGCGCCTTCGACGACTTCGAGGACACCGACGGCGCGCACGCCTTCGGCGGGCTGCACGCCCTGCTGCGCGAGGGGACGGAGGTGCTGGCGCACGCCAGCGTCGTCCCGCGGCGGGTGCTGATCGGGCGCGGGGCCTGGGCCGTGGGCTACGTCGAGGCGGTGGCGGTCACCCCGGCCCGCCAGCACCAGCGGCTCGGGACCGCGGTGATGGCCGCGCTCCAGGACCTGCTGCCGGACCACTACCCGGCGGCGATGCTCGCGACCGGCGAGCACGGGTTCTACGAGCGGCTCGGCTGGGAGCGCTGGCGCGGTCCGTCGTACGTCGTGCGCGGCGGCGTACGCGTGCGGACACCGGAGGACGACGACGCGCTGATGGTGCTGCGCCTGCCCGGCTCGCGCGGGCTCGACCTCGGCGCGCCGGTGGCGTGCGAGGACCGGCCCGGCGACGCCTGGTGAGCCTGGTGAGCCCGGTGAGCCCGGTGAGCCTGCTCAGAGGGTGATGTCGTAGGGCGTGGTCGTGGTGACCCGGACCAGCCCGGCGCGCTCCAGGATCGGCCGGGAGAACTCGGTCGAGTCGCTGTGCAGCAGGGTGCGGCCCAGGGCGAGCGCCGAATGCGCCCGGGCCGCGGTGAGGGCCCGGTAGATCCCGCGGCCGCGCCAGGGCGGCAGCGTCGCGCCGCCCCAGAGCCCGGCGAAGTCGCTGTCCGGAACCGGTTCGAGGCGGCCGGCGCAGACCATCGCGCCGTCGGCCTCCGCCACCCACAGCTCGGTGCCGTCGCCGCTGGCCAGGCGAAGCAGGAGGGCCTCGGCGGTCCGCTCGGAGACCGGGTCCCCGAAGGCCTCGTCGAGCATCCGGCACGCCGCACGGACGTCGGCCTCCTCGTGCACCCGGCGCAGCGTGACCCCGTCCGGGAGGGCGAGGTCGAGCGCCAGCAGCCGGGCCTCGCCGACCATCACCGACTCCTGCGCGGCCGGCTCGAAGCCGTGCGCGAGGAGCAGGTCGTGCAGGCCTGGCGCCCGGTCGTGCCCGCGGGTCTTCCACTCCAGGTGGCGCACGCCGCGCTCGCGGAAGTGCTCGAGCACCCGCGGCACCCACTCCACCAGCCGCGCCCGCAGCTCCTCGTCGCTGCCCTCGCCCAGGTCGCGGTAGGTCACGAACCCGCGCTCGCCCGGGAACTCCAGCAGGTGCAGCGGCCCCACCCGCACCCGCGCGCTCGCCCCGATCGCCTCCGAATCGGTGCGCAACTGGTCGTCGTACGCCGCCAGCAGTCCCGCCTTCTCCAGCACCTCGTCCGCCACGCCCCCCATCCTCCCGCGAGTCGGCGCCAATGGTTGCGCGAGTCGGCGCCCATGGCGGCGGTACGACGCGCGCCCGCCGATCGCTAGGCTGCGCCGGTGCCTCCACGCCGCCGCTCCGCCACCTATGCCAAGCGGCGCCGCACCCGGATGGCGAAGGTCGAGCACGACCTCACCGACGCCCAGTGGCACGCGCTGATGGAGGCCTGGGGCGGGTGCGCCTACTGCGACGGCGACGGCGCCGCGCTGCAGAAGGACTGCATGCTGCCCATCTCGCGCGGCGGCCGCTACACGCTGCTCAACGTCGTGCCGGCCTGCGCCTCGTGCAACGCCAGCAAGTGCAACACCGAGGTGACCACCTGGATGCGCCGCAAGCGCCTGGACGAGCCCGCGTTCCTGGCCCGCCAGCTGACCATCGCTCGCGCACTCAGCGACTGAGGGGCGCCTCAGGCGCTCCAGATCCAGCTCAGCAGGCCCTCGAGCGGCTCCGGCACGGACTCGAAGGCCACCGCCTCCGCCATGAGCGCGGCGTACTTGGCCTTCCTCGCACCGGACGCGGCGATGTAGTGGCGCAGCTGCTCGAGGACCTCGAGGTCGCGGTAGGCGGGCTGGTCCTGGAAGTTGCGGAAGGTCTTGAGGTCACCACCCGCCTCGAGCAGCGGGGTCATCCCCGCCGCGCCGATGGCGCGCACGAGCTCGAGCTCGAGGTCGGGACGGCAGGCGAAGAAACCCTGCCGGGTGAGGTCCTCGCCCTCCTGGCGGTTGAGAGCGCCGGCGACGAAACGCTCCTCCTTCTCGTCGTACAGCCCGCCGACGCGGTGGCCGAGCGCGGCCGCCTCGGCGATCGCGCGGCCGAGGTTGCCGGCACCGCCGATCACGGTGACGGTGATCTGCTCGGCGTCCAGGTCGACTCCGAAGCGAGGGGCGAGAGCGAGGACGGCGGCCTGGTCGGACGCACCTTCGACCAGCAGCGTGATGGGGCGGGGCACCGCGCCATTGTCTCCTCGCCAGTGTGCCGGTGCGGCGCCAGGTCCGGCGCCACCGATGACGGCGGCGGACTCAGCCCCGGGCGGCGAGCACCTGCTCGCGCAGGATGTCGGCGTGCCCGCAATGCTGGGCGAGCTCGCGCAGCATGTGCACGTGGATCACCCACACCGTGCCTTCCCCGCCCCGTCACCTCCTTCTCGAGAGCGAGGCCCGCGCTCAGGCGGCGCGACTCCGCGCACACCTCGTCGTACGCCGTGCGCACCGACTCGATGGTGTCGCTCGCGCGCAGCACGAACGAGCGGTCCGGGGTCGCCGGGGCGCCCAGCTCGGCGAGGCTGCGGCCGGTCAGCGCCTGGTTGAACCAGCCGTTCTCGACGTAGGTCACGTGCTTGACGAGCCCCAGCAGGGTCGTGCGCGACGGCACGAGGGACCGGCGGACCTCCTCCGCGGTGAGCCCGGCAGGGAAGCGTGTGCGCTAGCTCGATGGCGCGTCGAGCGGCGCGACGCCGAGGAGGCCCAGCACGCCTCGCCGGACGAGCTCGACGTCGTGGGGCGCCTTCCCGGCCACCTCGATCGCGACCGACTCGAGGACGGCGAGGAGAGCCGCCGCGGTCAGCCTCGCCGGCGGCCCGGCCGGGATGGAGCCGTTGCGCCGACCCGCCGAGACCAGCGCGGCCCACTCGCGCTCAAGCTGCTCATAGGTCTGCGCCATCCCCCGCCCGACGGGGTGATCCTGGCCGGCGAACTCGACGCGCAGGGTCAGCATCACCGTGGCGCCGACATGACGGCGGCAGTAGAGCGCGTGACCCCGCGCCATCGCGAGCAGCGCGGCGAGCGGATCTTCGGCGCGGAGCGCGGGCTGGCGCACCTCGGCGTCCCACGTCTCGCTCACCCAGGTCACCACGGCGAGCGTCAGCTCCTCCTTGTTGGCGAACAGGTGGTAGAGCGCGCCGCGCGTGTACCCGGCGTCCCTGGCGACCTGCTCCAGGACCAGGTTGGCGTAGCCGAAGGTCGCCAGGCCGCGTGCCGCAGCCTCGATCAGGGCCTGACGCGTCACAGCGCGACGTTCGACCTGCGTACGACGTGCTGCCGCTCGCTTCATGCTCCCGCCACCTCCCACTACCCCGTCCGCCTCGAGCGTGATCCTACCGACGCCTACGCACGCAAGTGCCGGGTCTTCGCACGCGCTCGCCGGGGTCGTTGACGATATACATACATGCGCGTACGTTCGTATGATGAGGTCGAACCAGTTGCCCGCTACCGAGCACACCAGCCGCCCGTGGCGGATCCACGAGATCGCCCCGGACTTCGAGGTCGAGGACGTGTGGGCCTATCGAACGCCGGGCGCCGGGCCCGACGACTTCCCGATCATGCTCGCCGCGCTGCGCGTCGCAGGCGGCCTGAACTAGAACCCGCCCGCGGTCCGCTTCTTGTTCGCGGTGCGCTGGCGACTCGGCGCGCTCCTCGGGTGGGACACGCCTCGGGAGGGCATCGCGCAGCGGGTCGTGTCGCTGCGCGACCGACTCCCCCAAGACCTGCGCCAGGAGGGGGCCGGGGCGCCGGTGCCGAACACGCCGTTCACGATGGTGTACGAGCTGCCCGACGAGTGCGTGATCGAGCTGGCGAACAAGACCGTCCACGACCTGTGCCACCTGGGCTGGGTCCGGACGACCGAGGGCGGGTACGAGCTGCGAATGGCCGCCCTCGTGAAGCCCAACGGCTTGTTCGGGCGGCTGTACATGGCCACGATCAAGCCGTTCCGCTACGTCATCGTCTACCCCGCACTGACCCGCAAGTGGGAGCGCGCCTGGCGCGACCGGGCAGAGCTGCTCGGTCTCGGCGCGAGCACCAGCCCGGACCCGCAGCTCCCCTAACCCGCCCCTAACCCGCCCCTCAGCCGGCGTCGTTGGCGCAGCGGAAGCCGATGTTGCCGGCGGAGGACTCCGCGGTGTTGGAGGAGCGCGCGGCGACCCGGTAGCGGTTGCAGTAGCTGTCGTGGCACAGGTAGGACCCACCGCGCATCACCCGCGGCACCCCGCCCTCCTCGCCCGGCGCCACGTCGCCCTCGGGCGCGAGCGGGTCGAGCACCGGGTCACCGGCCGCGGCGCGGTCGGCGTACTCGGTGGGCCGGAAGGTGTCCTGGCACCACTCCCACACGTTGCCGACGGTGTTGTGCAGGCCGAAGGCGTTGGGCTGGTACGCCGTGACCGGCGCGGTGGTGAGGTGCCCGTCCTCGAGGGTGTTGACCTCGGGGAACCGGCCCTGCCAGATGTTGCAGCGCCACCGGCCCTTCGGGTGCAGCTCGTCGCCCCACGGGTAACGGGCCCGGTCCAGCCCGCCGCGGGCGGCGCGCTCCCACTCCGCCTCGGTGGGCAGCCGCTTGCCCGCCCAGCGGCAGTAGGCCTGCGCGTCGCGCCAGCTCACGTGCACGACCGGGTGGTTCTGCAGGTCGGTGGTGCTCGACCGCGGCCCGCCCGGGTGGCGCCAGTCGGCGCCGCGGACCGCCCGCCACCACGGCGTACCGGCGACGGGGCCGAGCACGTCGGCCGGCCCCGCCTCGACCGCGAGGTGGAAGACGGCCGAGAGGCCGTCGCGCTCGGCGTCGGTGACGTAGCCGGTCGCCTTCACGAACGCCGCGAACTGGGCGTTGGTGACCGCCTTGGCATCGATGAGGTACGCCGAGAGCTCGACCTGGTGCACCGGCGTCTCTCCGTCGCCGAGGTAGCCGTCCCCGTGGGAATCCCCCATCGCGAAGGAGCCGGCGGGGATGCGCACCTGGCCGCGGGTGCTGCGCGCGCCCTGCGGCACCGCCTCGGCGGGGTGCGGCGACCGGCCCGTGGTGCCGGTCGCCGTACCCGCCGGTGCGCAGCACGCCGTGCCCACGCTCGCCGGGGCCGCGCTCGCCGGGTCGCTCGTCATGGGCAGATCGTACGCACGCCCACCGACACCTTCTCGCGACGTCCGGGACGGCCGCCCCCGCCGACCTCCGCTCAGCGAACGGCGTCCACGACGCGGGCCGAACGCTCGGTCTCCGCGAGGTCGTACGCCGCGTTGGCGGTGTCGTCCTCCTCGTCCATGGCGTCTCGGCTGTGCGCGCCGCGGTAGGTGGCGTGCAGCAGGTACACCGCCACGCCGGACAGCACGAGGATGACGGCGTACACGCGGTAGAGCCCCGACGGGGTGAGTCCCTGGCCCTGCAGGAAGGTCGCGAGGTTGGGGGCGAAGAACGCCACCGCGCGCCCCAGGCCCATCATCAGTCCCACGGCCGCGGCCCGGATCGCGATCGGGTAGATCGAGGGGCTGATGGCGTAGTACGCCGCGACGCCGCCGTTGACGGCCAGGCCGACCAGGACGGCCAGCACCAGCACCATCGTCTTGTCGTCGAAGAAGGCGGCGAAGGCGAAGAAGATGCCGAAGCCCAGGAACCCGATGATGGCGGTCACGACGCGCGGGTGGATGCGGCGCGCGGCCAGGGAGAAGAGCAGGGCGCCGATGACGCCGCCGGCGGCGACGAGCGCCTGGGCGGTGATGCCGAAGTCGGCGTTGCCGCTGGCCTCGGTGACCAGCTTGGCGGTCAGGCTGTTGGCGAAGTAGAACGCCGCGATCATCAGCGAGTAGGCGATCCACAGCAGGATCGTGCGGCGCAGCATGATCCCGCGCAGGGCACCCGCCACGAAGCCGCCCCGCTGGGCGCCGGTGCCGCGCGGCGCGGGCAGCTCGGTCGCCTGCTGGGCCCCGATCTTGGCGGCGATCTTGTTGTAGGCCTTCAGCGCGCCGGCGGGCCGCTTCTCGACCAGGAAGTCAACCGACTCGGGCAGCACCAGCCAGGTGACGACGAGGAGCACGGCGGTGATGATCGCGGAGAAGAAGTAGGGCCCGCGCCAGGTGAAGGCGTCGATGAGCGCGACCGAGAGGAAGCCGCCGATCGCCGCGCCCAGCGGCAGGCCGATGCCGTAGAGCCCCATGACCGCGCCGCGGCGCTTCTGGTTGGAGTACTCGGCGACCAGGACGCTGACGCTCGGGACGATGCCGCCCAGGAAGAGCCCGCCGAAGAAGCGGAAGGCGAGGAACGACTCGAACGACGTGGCCAGGCCGGCGAGGACCATGCCCACCACGATCAGCGCGAGCGAGAACAGGATGTGCTTGCGGCGCCCGATCCGGTCCGCGAGCGGGCTCAGGAAGATCGCGCCGATGCCCATGCCCAGGGTGCCGAACGAGGCGACCAGGCCCTGCTGCCCCTTGCCGAGGTCGAAGTACTCGGTCATGGCCGGCAGCGTGAAGGCCGTCACCAGGATCTCGTAGCCGTCGACCATCGTCAGCAGGATGCACAGCCCGACGATGACCCACTGGTACGGGCTCATCGGGTTGCGCCGAATAGCGTCGGTGAGTTGCACGGGGGAGCTCCTGCCGTTACGTGTGTATTAAATGCACGACCCCGTGCATCTAACGAGCAAGAGTCGGGCCAGCGGTCCCACCTGTCAACCCCCAATCACCGCGGAACGCCCCTCGTCTAGGGTGCCGAGCGTGAGCGACAGCCGACCCGCACCCGGAGCCCAGACGCTCGCCCGCGGGCTGCGCGCCCTCGAGCTGGTCGCCGTCGCACGCGACGGGGCGACGATCCAGGAGATCGCCGCCGAGCTCGACGTCCACCGCTCGATCGCCTCGCGCATCCTCTCCACGCTGGCCGACGCGCGCCTGGTCGCTCGCAGCGCCGACGGCCGCTACCGCCCCGGCGCCGGCCTCGCCGCACTCGCCACCGGGGTCCACGGCACCCTGCGTTCGATCGCCGAGCCGTTCATGCGCGAGCTCGCCGGCGAGTTCGGCGCCACGATCTCCCTCCTCGTCACCGAGGGCGAGGAGGCGGTGGCACTCGCCGTCATCGAACCGCCCGCATCGGGCTACGTGCTCTCCTTCCGCGCCGGCGCCCGCCACCCGCTCGGCCGCGGCGCCGCGGGCGTGGCCCTCCTCGCCGCCGCCCCGCCGGCCCCGGGCGAGGCGGAGAAGGTCACCACGTCGCGCGCCCGCGGCTACGCCGCCACCTTCGGCGAGGTCGAGCCCGGCGCGTACGGCGTCGCCGTACCACTGTCGCTGGCCGAGGGCATGCCGACCGCCTGCCTCAACCTCATCACCTACCGCCCCGAGGTGGCGGACTCGGCCGCCCCGCGGCTGATGGCGGCCGCCGAGCGGATCTCCGCCGCTCTCTCCTGAGCGATTCCGCTCAGACCCTTGACAACCCCCGGACGCGGGTGGTGCCCTTTTACGCATCGTGTCGTGCAACTATCGACCAGCAACGTGTAAATAACGCACAGGAGCCCGCATGTCCCTCACGAAGGAATCCGCCGCCCGCGACGTGGTGCTGTCCTCCGGCACCCACGTCCGCTACTACGAGGCCGGCGACGCCGACGCGGCGAGCGTCGTGCTGCTCCACGGCTCGGGCCCCGGCGCGACGGGCTGGTCGAACTTCTCCGGCAACATCGGCGCCATCGCCGACGCCGGGTTCCACGTGATCGCCCCGGACATGCCCGGCTGGGGCGACTCCGACGCGGTCGCGACCAAGGACATGGACCACGACAAGGACCTGATCGAGCTGCTCGACGCCCTCGGCCTCGAGCGGGCCGCCCTGGTGGGCAACTCGATGGGCGCGCACACCGCCGTCCGCTTCGCGACGCTGCACCCCGAGCGGATCACCCACCTGGTCACCATGGGCGCCTCGCTCGGCAAGGGGCAGGCCAGCCTCTTCGGACCCTCCGGGGGCCCCAGCGAGGGCCTCAAGGTCCTGGTGCGCGCCTACAAGGACGCGAGCCCGGAGAACATGAAGGCGCTCGTCGAGATCATGACCTACGACAACGCACGCTTCGCGACCCCCGAGCTCACCGAGGCCCGCTCCGAGGCCGCACTCGCGCGCCCCGACCACCTGGCCAACTACGTCGAGGGCCTGGCCCACGGCGCGCCGATCCCGATCAAGGTCGACCGCGAGAAGATCCGCGAGATCCAGACCCCGGCGCTGCTCATCCACGGCAGGGACGACCGGGTCCTGTCCTACGAGGTCACCCTCTGGCTGCTCGCCAACATCCCCCACTCCCGTGCCGTGCTGCTGAACCACTGCGGCCACTGGGCGATGATCGAGCACGCCGAGGAGTTCAACCGCCTCGTCGTCGACTTCCTGCGTCACAACTGACGGGGCGCCACGATGACCGCCACCTCACACCTCGACACCGACGTCCTCGTCATCGGCGCCGGCCCGGTCGGGCTGACCCTCGCCAACCTCGTGGCCCTGCGCGGTCATCGCGCGACGGTCCTCGAGGCTCGCACCGAGCTCATCGACTACCCGCGCGGCGTCGGCCTGGACGACGAGGCGATCCGCACCCTGCGCACCGCCGGGTTGTGGGAGCAGATCGAGCAGTTCACCGTCCCGCACCACGTCGTGCGCCTCGTCAACGGCAAGGGCCAGGTCCTGGCGACCAACGACCCGCAGACGCAGGAGTTCGGCTTCCCCCGCAAGCACGGCTTCAACCAGCCGGTGGTGGACCGCGAGCTCGCCAAGGGCCTGGACCGCTTCGCCGACTCCTCGCTGCACTTCGGGCACCGCGTGATCGACCTCGTGGACCACGGTGACCACGTCAGCGTCACCGCCGAGACCGTCGACGAGCAGGGTGCCGTCACCGGCACCGCCTCCTTCACCGCGCGCTACGTCGTGGGCTGCGAGGGCGGCAGCTCCTTCACCCGCAAGTGGATGGGGGTGGAGTTCGTGGGCAAGTCGCCCTCGACCCGCTGGGTCGTGGTCGACGTCGAGAACGACCCGATCGGCGCCCCCAACGTCTACCTCGGCGCCGACCCGGAGCGTCCCTACGTCTCCATCGGCCTGCCGCAGGGGATCCGCCGCTGGGAGTTCATGCTCCACGACGACGAGGCGACCGAGCTCTGCGACGACCGCGAGTTCATGAACGGCCTGCTCTCGCGCTTCGTGCCGGACCCGGACGCGCTGCAGATCATCAACCAGCGCACCTTCACCCACCACGGTCGCGTGGCCTCGGACTTCCGCAAGGGCAACGTCCTGCTCGCCGGCGACGCGGCGCACCTGATGCCGGTGTGGCTGGGCCAAGGCTGGAACTCCGGCATGCGCGACGCGACCAACCTCGCGTGGAAGCTCACCGCCGTGCTCAACGACGACGCCGCCGAGACCCTGCTCGACACCTACACCCTCGAGCGCCACCAGCACGTCTCGGACATGATCGACGTCAACATGACGGCCGGCACCGTCATGAAGATGAAGCCGCTCGGCGGCTGGATCCGCGACCGCGCCGCCTCGGCGCTCAACCTGGTGCCGACGTGGAAGTCGTACTTCACCGAGCTGCGGTTCAAGCCGATGCCGCGGTACGCCGCCGGCGTCGTCGTCGACCAGGTCACGATGGAGCCGGGCACCGCCCGGGCCAGCTTCAAGGGCTCGCGCCTCGCGCCGTTCGTCGACTCCCCCGGCTCGGCCTCCCCGGTCGGACTGCAGTTCATCCAGCCGCGGGTCAACACCGCCGACGCCCGCGACGTGCTGCTCGACGACGTCACCGGCGACTGGTGGGCGCTGGCGACCTGGGGCACCAACCCCACGACGTACCTCTCCGCGGAGGACCTGGAGCTGGTGCGCCGCCACGGCGTCAAGCTGCTGAGCCTCATCCCCGAGACGCAGCGCGAGTGGGCCGAGAAGCAGTACGCCGACTCCCCCGCTCCGGTCACCGTGGTGGGCGACACCTCCGGCGCCCTCAAGCGCTGGTTCGACGTCCGCTCCTGCGGCCTGGTCATCCTGCGCCCCGACCACTTCATCGCCGCGGCCGCGCTCAACCAGCAGGCCTCCCAGGCCCTGGCCGCCGTCGTCGAGGCGGCGTCGCTGTCCCCCGTCACCTCCTCGAAGGGAGTCCTCGCATGACCCTCGCGATGGTCTGCATGTCGCACAGCCCGCTGCTGGAGTTCAACGACCCGGCGCCCGAGGTCAAGGCCGAGGTCGACGCGGCGTTCGCCACCGCGCGCGCGTTCGTGGAGGACTTCAAGCCCACGCTGGTCGTCGCCTTCGCGCCCGACCACTACAACGGCTTCTTCTACGACCTGATGCCGCCGTTCTGCATCGGCTACGAGGCGCTCGGGGTCGGCGACTACGACACCGCCGAGGGCCCGCTGGTCGTCCCGACCGGTCTCGCCGAGCGGCTCGCGGAGTGGGTCGCCGACCGCGACCTCGACGTCGCGATCTCCCGCAGGATGGAGCTCGACCACGGCGCCATCCAGCCCCTGGAGATCCTCTTCGGCGGCATCGACGCCGTGCCGACCATCCCGGTCTTCGTCAACGGCGTCGCCAAGCCGTTCGTGAAGATGTCGCGGGTGCGCAAGCTCGGCGAGGCGATCGGCTCGTTCCTCGCGACGCTGGAGGACGAGCGCGTCCTGGTCATCGGCTCGGGCGGGCTCTCCCACGACCCGCCGGTGCCGCAGTGGGCCACGGCCAACGACGACCAGCGGGCCCTGCTGCTCAACGGCCGCCACCCCACGGCCGCGGCCCGCGACGCCCGCCAGCAGCGCGTCATCGACACGGGCAAGGCGTTCGCCGCCGGCACCGCGACCATCCGAGACCTCAACCCCGAGTGGGACCGGGCCCTGATGGACGTGCTCGCCTCGGGCGACCTCTCCCCCATCGACGCGATGACGCCGGAGCAGATGGCCAAGGACGCCGGCAACTCCGCACACGAGGTCCGCACCTGGGTGGCCGCCTTCGCCGCCCTCGGCGCGGCCGGGAGCTATGAGGTCGCCTCGTCGTACTACCGCCCGATCCGGGAGTACATCGCCGGCTTCGGCGTGATGACGGCGCGCACCGCCGACTGAGGTCCCCCCTCCCCCCGCCCGGTCGGTCGGAACGACACCCGGGGCCCGCTCGCGCGGGCCCCGGGTGTTTCGCATCTGGGGGCTCCGTCGCTGTCGGGCGCGCCGATCGCCGCTCGTAGGGCACTCGTCGCCCGTCATCCGCGCCAGCCGCCGCGGGTGCGTCGGCGGTGCGGCGGGGGTTGGTGAACGCCTCCAGGGCGGTCGTCAGTCGCAGCGCCGTGGCCTCGGGGACGCGGGCCTTGATCAGCGCGGTCCCGTCGCCCAGGCGTGGGGTCTTCAGCCAGGTACGCCGCCGGGCGTGGCGCTCGGCCTCGCGCAGACGGCGCTCCTCCAGCTGCTCGGCCCACGCGGGGGCGACGACCTCGAGGATCCGCTCACCCAGTCGCTGCAACACGCGGGGACCGAAGTCCGCGGCCCGCTCGACCAGGTGGGTCTCGGCCCGGTCCAGGACCTCGGACCACCCGGTGGCGGTGGCGTCGACCAGGGTGCCGGCCCCGGCGAGGTCGTCGAGGGCGGCGGCGATCACGTGGCCCTGATCGAGGCTGAGGTGCCCGGCCAGCAGCGCCTCGCCGAGGTGGTGGAAGTGCTGCTCGCAGGCGATCCCGAGCCGCTGCGCACGTCGCGGTGCCCGTCAGCGTCCGCGACGTCCTCGGCACACGCGATCACCCGCGCCCGCAGCGGTTGGGCGCGGGTGCAGACCTTCGCCCTCATCAACAACGCCTGACGCTTCTCCGCCAGTGACAAGAACACCGGATCCCGCGCCGCCAGCTTGTCGAGGAACTCACTCACGCAGCCCACATCGGCGAGGTAGGGATGAGCCGAATCGGCCATCGGAGCCTCCCGAGACGGAGTCGAGAGGGGTGCTGCCACTGGTTCAACCGTATGCGTGGCCACCGACAGTCGGGGGCGTGACCGTCACACGCGTCGAGCGCGAGGAGCCTTCCGTCTGCGTGGGCTCGCGGTACCCCTTGGCGCCGGGCACGGCGGGCCGGGCCGCGCTCGGCAGCGAGCGCCTTGAGACCGGCCCCGCCGCGGCGAGGATCACCTCAAGCGCCGGGCTGGCTACGGAAGCGGGTCGCTCGCCCGAGACGGGTCGGCTCCCGAGGCGGCCGTCCTGGATCCCTCGTGCCTGCCGTGCCAGTCCAGGACGAGCACGGTGGCGTCGTCCTGCAGGGCGTGCCCGGCGGCCGCGAGGGCGGTGTCGGCCAGCGCCCGGACGACCTCGCGCGGGTGCAGGTCCTCGGTTCCCAGGATCGCGCCGGGGAGGTCGACGTCGGCGGCGTTGCGTTCGAGCATCCCGTCGGTCACGAAGACGATCCGGTCCCCGGGCTCCAGGGTCACCTGCGTGCTGGCGTAGCCGCTCTCCGCGAACATCCCGAGCGGCAGGTCGGTGTCGCAGTCCAGCAGGGTCAGCTCCCCCGCGCGCAGGAGGTACGGCGGCACGTGGCCGGCGTTGACGAGGTCGAGGCGGCCGGTCTGGAGCTCGACGCGCCCGATCAGGCCGGCGACGAAGTCCTCGCCGTCGCGACTGACGGCGTGCTGCGCCAACGCATCGTTGGTGAGCGCCACCTGCTCGATCAACGACATGCCCCGGCGGCGCGCGCCCCGCAGTCCACCGAGGCACATGCTGGCCGTCAGCGCCGCGTCGACGCCGTGGCCCATGGCATCGGTCAACGACAGGTGCAGCCAGTCCCGCGCCAGGCTGTAGTCGAAGGTGTCTCCCCCGATGTCCGCGGCCGGCTCCAGCCAACCGGCGAGGGTGAACGACGCCGCCTCGCACGTGCGAGCCGGCGGAAGCAGGCGCTGCTGGATCTCCGCGGAGAGGCTGAACTGTTGACTGCGCTCCGCCCAGTCGAACAGGTCAGTGTGCCGGCGGTTGGCGATGACGACGAACGCCAGCAGATGCGCCAGCTCGGCCAGCTCGGCGACGACCGCCTGCTCGGGCTCGTCGGGCAAGAACATCTCGAGCAGCCCGATCGACTCGCCGCGCTCGGTCACCGGGGCCAGCACTCGCCACAGGTGCGCCAGGTCGCTGTCTGCCCCCGCATCACCGGGCGCGAGCACCTGGACCGCCTGGGTGCGCACCGCCTGCTCTCCTGGTCCCCCGTCGAACGGGAGGACCGTCGCGGACTCCTCGTCGTCGCGGCGCTCGCGCAGCAGCGCGGGATCGTGTCCGGTTCCCCGGCTGGGCGCGAGCGGCACGTGCGCCAGGCGCACCAGCGCCCGCCCCGACAGGTCGGCGATGAGGAACGACACCGCGGCCGCGTCGAACGCCAGGCCGAGCTCGCGCGCCACCTGATCCACCGCCTCGACCGGCGAGGCCGCCTCCGCTGCCGCGATGAACCGTCTGACGTCTGCGAGTCTGCGCCGACGCACCATCGTGGGAGCGTATCGACGCCACGACGCGACGACTCCGGCAGGGTCACCTCCCGAACGCGCGCCACCCGACGTCGTACGAGCGGATCAGGCCCGTGGGGTGCCTGGCCCGCCTTGGCCCGCAGCACGGCACCGGCCATCTTCATCGCGGCCGGCCAGGCGACCATCGTCCTGGACCCTTCTGGCCCGAGCATTCGCCCAGCGGCAGGGCCGCGGAGGTCCGGTGCGAACCGTCACCGCGACCCCCGCACCGCCTCCCCCCTCAGCGCTTGGTGACCTTCAGACGCGTCGAACGCGAGGACCCCTTCGTCTGCGTCGCCCCGCTGTAGACCGCCTTGATGGTGTGCTTGCCCTTCGCCAGCTTGGGCAGGCGCAGCACCGCGCTGGCGCCCTTGCCCAGGCTGATCGCGGAGAGCTTCCGCTTGCCGTCGTAGAACGTGACGGTGCCACCGGGCGCCGACAGTCCGGCGACGGTGACCGTCGCGGTGGCGCTCACCCGCTTCTTGACCGTCGTCGTGGTCGCGCTCAGCGTCAGGGTGGTGGTGGAGCCCAGCTTGGCGACGGTGACCGCCCGGCTCCGCGCCGTACCCGCCTCGCGGCCGGTGGCGGCCGCGGTCTCGACGACGGCCACCGAGCGGCCGGCGTCCGCGGCGACGAGCTGGTAGGTCGTCCGGGTGGCCCCGGGGATGACAGCGCCGCCGCGGAGCCACTGGTAGCTCACCTTGGCGCCTTCGGGCCAGCTGCCGGCTGCTGCGGTGAGCGTCTGCCCGACACTCCCCCGGCCGCTGATCGAGGGCGGGTACACCGCGACCAAGGCGGCGCCCGCGATGCCGGTGACCTCGTTGCTGGTCGACGTCGCCGGCTTGTAGCCGCTCAGCGTGCCGGTGGCGCGCACCGTGATCTTCTTGCCGAGGTCCGCCGACGCGACCGTGTAGGTCTCCCCGGTCGCGTCCGCGATCTTCGAGCTGCCGCGGTACCACTGGTACGTCGTCTCATCGACCACCGGATCGAACGTCGGGGCGCTGGCCCGCAGCTCGGTCCCGACCCGGCCGCTGCCGGAGATCGACACCGGCGTCACCTCGGCGGGCGGGTCGACCACCGAGAACGTACGCCAGGGGGACGCCCCGAGCGCGGCGTTCTTGGCGTCGAGCGCGACCACCCGCCACTCCCAGGTCCCGGCGGGGATCGCCGCGCGTGAGGCCCAGGCGGTCGCCCTCGTGGCGATGTTCTCGGCGAGGCTGGTGCCGCCGGGCTGGCGTCGCTCGAAGCGGTAGCTCGTCGCCCGGGCATCGGGCTCCCAGCTGAAGTAGCCCGCGCTGGGCGCGACGACGGCGCCCGGCGACGGTCCGATCGCGGACAGCGCCACGGCGTCGATCGTGAACGAGCGCTGCTCGCTCCACGCGCCCTTGCGCCCCTTCGCGTCGATCCGACGGACCCGCCAGGTGTAGCTCGCACTGGCCGGGAACGGGTCGCTCGGCGCCCACGAGACGTGCTTCCAGGAGGTCGAGCCGCCGACCTTCGTGGCACCGACGTTCACCTCGACCTCATAGCTCGCCGCGAACGGGAGCGGCTCCCAGCTCAGCGCGTAGTCGGAGCCGAGACTGGCGCCGTTGGCCGGCGAGGTGAGGGTCGGGACCGCGGAGCGCTTGGTGAACTCCCCCGTCTCGCTCCACACCGTGGGGTTCCCGCTGCCGTCATTGGCGCGCACCCGCCAGTAGACCGGCCCCTCGGGGTAGGTCTGCCCCGGTGAGGTGTAGGTGCGCTCGTCGATGGTGGTGTCGTCGATCCTCGTGCCGAACGCCGGATCGATCGAGGTCTGGATCTGGTAGGACTTGGCCTCGGTCGCGGCAGGGGTGATGAGCGAGGAGCCGGTTGCGGCGGACGGGTGGCGCACCGCGTCCAGCAGCGAGCCCCAGCTCAGCGAGACGTCATCCGCCACCACGGTGCCGCCCACCGGGCCGCTCAGCCTGGGTGCCACGGACTTCTTCGCGAAGGAGTTCTCGGGGTAGCGGACCAGCCCGTCGGGACAGGTCGTGAAGCACGGGTCGACCACCCAGAAGTACGCCGAGCCCGCCTGGCTGTCCGGCAGCGTCTTCGTGGGTGTCCACATCGGCGAGGTGACCCTGATGTCGCGGAAGCCAGAGACGAGGTTGGTGAGCTCACGGTCGTGCGACAGGTGCAGCCGGTATGCGGTCGCCCCTTCGACGGCGGGCCAGGTCAGCACGGGCGTCTGCCGCAGGTCGACGCAGGTGGCGGGCAGCACCGCAGCGCAGACCTCCTGCCGCGCACCGGCGACGCCGTACGCCGCGGTTCCGCTCATCGCGGCCCCGGCGGGCTGTCCCGGCGCGATCGGCGCGGCCGGGTCGTAGTCGAACGTGACGAGCTCCTGGGCGAGCACGTCGGTGACCGGGTTGGCGCCGCCCTCGTCGGTGGCCCGGACGAGCCAGGAGTAGGTGCCGGGCTTGGTCAGCGCGCACTCGTTGGCCACCGTGGTGTGCACGGTCGACACGTTGCACACGGGCTTTCCGTCGGCGCCGTAGACGAACAGGGTGTACTTGCTGGCGCGCTCGATCGCCGTCCACTCGAAGAAGAGCGGGATCCCGGGCTCGACGGCGCCTCGCGGGTAGACCGCCTGGGGCTGGTCGGGCCAGGCGCGGCGGAACCTCCACGGCGTCGACGGCCAGGGTGCGAGGTTGCCGCTCGTGTCCACTACCGGCCGCACCCGCCAGTAGTACTCGTCGTTGTTGAGGGTCCCGGCCGGGGAATAGCGGGTGCCGACGATGCCGGTCGCGTTCACGACGAAGGTCTTGAAGTCGTCGTCGGTGCTGACCTGGAGCTGGTAGCTCACCGCGCCGGCCACCGGCTCCCAGTCGAGGACGACGTCGCGGACCGGCTTGTCGAAGCTGTCGGCGGGCGCGGTGAGCACGGCCGGCTCCAGGCCCCTGACCTCGTACTGGCGCGGCTCCGACCACCGGGTGGCACGGTTGGCCCCCAGGCTCCCCCGCACCCGCCAGTAGTAGGTGCCCGCGACCTGGTAGCCGGTGAGCACCGCGGCGGTGGTGCGCTGGGTGTTCGCGGTGATCAGGGCGGGGTCGGTGAACTCGGGGTCCGCGCTGACCTGCACGGTGTAGTCGGTGGCTCCGGCGACGGGCTCCCAGGCGAACCGGGGCGTGTCGACCGGTGGCTGGATCACGGCGCCCGCGGCGGGGCGGATCGGGTCCGGCGCCGCCAAGCCGTCGACCCGGAACGACTCGGTGGCCCAGGTGCTCTGACCGGCGGCACCGGTCGCGCGTACCCGCCACCACAGCTCGCCCTCCGGCAGCTGCACGGTCGGCACCGAACGATGGTTGACGGTGCCGCTCACCGATTCGATGGTCTTGTCGAAGTCGGCCGCGGCCGAGATCTGGACGTCGTACCTCGTCGCGCCGGGGACCCGGTCCCAGGCGAGGTCGACCAGCCCGTCCACGCCGGCGCCCGCGCCCGGGGTCAGTCCTGTCGGCGCCTCCGGAGGCTCCGCCTGCGCCACCGGCGCGGCGACCAGCGTGGTCGTGGCCGTTCCACCGAGCACGAGGGCAAGGCCCAGTGCGAGTGAGAGAGCTCGGCTGCGGAACATGGTGGACCCCCGGGGCACTACGGAGCATCCGCGGCCGCGGACACATCCCCGATGTCGGCATCCGTCCCGCCGCACTTGAGCGCCCGCGAGCCGGACGTCGGTGATCGTGCGTCGGGTGAGTGCGAAGGCGGCGGCCAGGACGGCGAGTGCGAAGCAGCCCAGCTGGACGCGCGTGTTGCCTCCGACCCGCTGTCGTCACTCAGCCCGGTAAGCCCATGTGCCGGTTGACCACACGTTCTCGGGGGTCCGCTCAGCGGGCTTGTCCGGGCCGCCCCAATCAGCGCCGCCGGACACGATCACGACGTCACCGACCCATACCGCGCGGCCGGGTTCGGCGGGAGCGCCGTCGGGTTGGGCAAGCCGGGTCCAGCTGCTGCCTTGCCCGCCGTCGCCGTCGTCGTAGATCCATCCCTGGACGGCGTTGTGCCTGCCACCGAGTGCCTCGACGGCCCAGCCCCCGGTGAACTCCCGCGGCGCATCCTTCAGGGACTGCCACTCGCCGGTGGCGGGGTCGAGAGCGCCGCCGTAGGGGATGGTGCGCCCGAAGTTGTTGACCTGTCCGCCATCGGCGCCTCCGGGCGTGGGGTCGATGAGTCGCCGGCCCGTCCAGGTCCAGGTCCACCCGCCAAGCTGGTCGCCGCTGGAGGGGACCGGCCGCCACGTCGATGCGCCGGCCGGGAGGACGGCGGCGTGGACGAGGGCGGGGTCTTCGGGCCCGCCGTCTGGGCCGATGGGCTTGGCGGTCAGGACCAACCCGCTGGATGTCGAGATGAGGGCGCGGTCGAAGGAGGGCCGCAGCGGGTTGGCCGGCAGCTGCGACCAGGTGTCATCGACGGGGTCGTAGACCTGGTCAGCTCGGATACCGTTCTCATCGCTCCCGGCTGCGAGCACCAGGCGCGATCGCCCAGCGTGGGTGTCAGCGACCAGGTTCACCCCCTGCGGCTTCGTCGGAGGGTCGAGCTCGGTCCACGTGTCCTGCTCCGCGTCCCAGGCGAGCACGTGGTCGTTGGTGAGGACGTACAGCGTGTCGTCGATGACCGCGGTCGATGAGTACGCGGCGACGGGGCGGGGCGCGTCCGCGATGGGCTGCCAGGTGCCGCTGTCGATGTTGTACGCGGCGCCGTCGGAGGCGGTGGTGTGCTTCGGGATGACGCAGTCGGCGTTCGGTGGGCACGGCGGCCCGGTGTAGCCGCCGACGAACACGGCCAGGTTCCCGTCGTCGGTGGGGACGTGCGCGGTCGCGGGTGCCTCTCGGGGTGAGAGCGGACTGTCGGGCAGGCGTGTCCACCTGCCGGCCCCGAACTCGCCACCGGCCGCTTCCGGCGAGACGCCTCCGGAGCCTCGTGCCCCATCAGGTCCCGGGCCGCCGGGCGCCGCCCCGCACCCTGCGAAGGTGACGACACTCAGGCCGACGGCGAGCGTCACAGAGAGAACACGTGGTGACATGCGGTTCCGACGTCGAGGCGTCGATCTTGGTTCCACGGCACCTCTTGCTCACGCTGCTCCGGTCGCATCGGAGTGCTCCGCGCCTGGACGCGCCCCCTCGTGGGTTCCCTCGATTCGCGCCGCGACCTCGGCCGCTCTCCGCTGGTCATGCAGTTGGCCGGCATCCCCGGGCATCACCATCAGGATGTTGCGCACGTCGTGGTCAGCGAGACCGTGACCGTGACCCGCACACCCCTCCCCGCTGCTGCCTCCAACTGGTCGCGCTGGACGACCTCTCCGGCCCGCCACGCGAACAGCAGGGATCACCTCGCGTACGTCTGATGTCAGTGGCCGCTGGGTGATCGGCTCCGCCCGACCGACGGCATATGCCTGGCCCGCGACCGTGGCACCGGCGTCGCCAGGTCGATTCCCGCGCCGGAGGACGTGGGGCGACGTCGCCGCCGGGTGCGACGTCGTGACCGTCCAACGATCGCTCGGCCGTGGAAGGCCCTCATCGATACATGGGGGCGGTCATCTCGCCGCCGTACCCGGGCTCGAGAGCCACCTCGCAGTCACCGGTCGTGGTGAAGCAACGAAGCAGGTATGTCTCGTCCGCGGAGATGGCGCCCTGGCTGAGGTCGTCAAGCATGGAGTCCCAGGTCGCACGGGGGTAGAAAGTCACGAGGAGAGTCGTCGCCGTCTCCCAGGTCGGGTTCGTCGTGGGCAGCCCCACCTCAGGCAACTTGAGCGTGACGTGACGGTCGAGGTCGTCAGCGGCTTGCACCCAGAAACCCTCGGCTGTCTCCTGCACCAGGTGCGAGAAGTCCGGCGACCAGGACGACCAGCCGACCGCGATCTCTCCGCGGCTCTGGTAACGGCCTTGGACGTCGACGGAGCCCCACGCGGAACGGCCGGTGACCTGGTCTTCGTTGAACGGCGCCCGCTCGAGCCCGAAGCCGTCGAAGGACACGAAGCGGATGCCGGGAGATCCGTGTTCCGGGGCTTCTCGGACCCGGGCGAGACGCCGGGTCGCGATGTCGTACATCCAGATGGGCGCGCGGGGTTGGTACTCGAGGAAGTACACCCTCCCGAGGGCGTCGATCCCGGCTGTCCAACCCGACGAGGTGCGCATCGGCACGTCGGCCAGCCGACGCGAGGTCTGGACGTCGTACACCAGCAGGGCAGGCTCCGGACTGTCCGTCACCCACGCTGCGAACCGTCCGTCGTGGCTCAGAGCCGGGGCCCAGCTGCTCTGGGCGCGAGTGCTGAGCGGATCGAGCCGCCCATCGGCAACGCGGTACACGGCGTCGCCGTCCCACCCGATCGTCGTGCCGGCGTGACTGGTCATGGTCATGCACGCCGACGCGATCGGCGCTCCTGCACCCACGATCCTGGTCCCGTCGTCCGAACAGTGCGGCACCTGAGGGGGCGACCCCATCGGCAGCTCAGACACCTCGGCAGGGACGTCGTCGTCGGTTGCGGGGATGGTGGTGCTGGACCGCATGGACAAGGAAGCGACGCCAGCTGCGGCGACGACCAGAGACAGGGCCGCCGCGCCCGCGGCCCGTCGGTGAACATCGTGACGGCGCCGCCTGACCCCGCCGTCCATGACCGCGGAGACATCGACCTCCGGCGTCTCGCGCGACTGGGCCTCCGTGCGGAGCGCGGCCCGAAGCTGCTCCTCGAGGCTCATGTCTCCACCCCGACTTCCTGGCTGCGCATCGCCGAGATGCCGCGACGCAACGCTCGCATCGCGTCAGACGTCTGTGACTTGACGGTTCCGACGGCGCAGCCCAAGATCTCGGCGGTCTCGATCGGTGACTGGTCCTCGTAGTAGCGCAGCACGATGACGGCCCGCTGCCCCTCGGGGAGCGCGCACACCAGCGGCCAGAGCTGGGCATGATCCAGGACCGCGTCCTGGGCCGGCTCCACGATCAGGCCCGGGACCTCGGCTCGCAGCACCTCACGTCGCCAGGAGAGGCTGCGGCGGTGGGACACCAGGGTGTTGACCATGACCCTCCGTACGTAGGCCTCGGGCGCGTCCATCCGGCTGACCTTCTCCCAGCGAGCGAAGCACTTTTCGAGCGAGGTCTGCAGCAGGTCTTCGGCAGCAGGGGTAGAGGCCGTCAACAGGAAGGCGAGGCGGTACAGGGCCGATCCGCGAGCGGAGACGAACTCCACGAAGTCGACAGCGTGGTCCTCCGCGCTCATGGCCGCCTCCGTTCGCCAGCCCACCTCACTTCTAGTAAACGCCTCGGGCGTTTCGCTGGTTGGGTGGCTCACGGGCCGATCTCGCTACCGGCCCTGACGAGGGAAGGCATGCGGACAGATGCGGAAGTGACTTGTCCGGTGGGACGACAAGCAGCCGGTCCTCCGCCCCATCCGGCACGCCTGGTGCGTCGAGGTCGCTCCCGGCCGCCTCGAACGCTCGCGCCTGGCGAAGATGCCCGGCAGCGGGGGACGCCTATGGCATCGGTTCGCGGCTACTCGTGAGCGATGAGGCCAGATGGGCGCTTCCCCGCCCAAACTTCCCCATCGCCTGGGGCTGCGGGTTCAGCCGCTGCTACGAACCAGAAACCGCCACAGCCTGGCGTGACGCCTTGACGCGCTGAGCTGCGACCAGGGAACGTCTTCAGGTTGGCGGTTCGGGCTGCCGGGGCCCACGAGGATGCCGCAATAGGGACACACCCAGTTAGGTGCACTCCTCGTCAAAGTCCGCAATGTCGGGCCCGCAGGCAGTCAAGAGCTGCTGGATGTGCAGCGTCATCGGGGCGCCGTCGGCCTGGTAGTCGACGTACAGGTCGGACACCTGCGCGCCACCTCGGTCGGCCGTGAGGGTGACCACCAGCTCCTCGAAGCCGAACTCGATGGGTTGGCTGCCGCAACTGTGGCTGACGGGTACACCGGAGACCCCCTCTTCGAAGGACCCGCGCAGTGGCACCTTCACGTAGGGCTCATCGAAATTGGGAGGGCTGCCTGCGCCCATGGCAAACGGGTAGTAAGAGTCTTTGACCCGGGCGGTTCCCCGCGCGAAGTCCGCCCGGGTCACTGTACGAATCCAAGCCGAGACCTCGAGAGGTTCGACGGGCGCTGTGAACCGGACGTCTTCCAAGACGATGTCGATGTCTTCCTCGGTAGAGCAGAGAAGGAAGGTGCCCCAGCTGGCGGCCCACGGTTGATTACCAGGGGGGCTGAAGAGCGACTTGCCGCCGACGCTGCTGCTTGCCGACAGCGGTCCGCTGCCGTCAACATGCACGGGCCTCTCGGTCGTAGCTCCTTCGGACTCCTGACTCGAACACGAGGTTGTAGCAGCGACGACACCCAGGAGCGCAGCGGAGACCGCTGCGCCCCTGAGTCGCCGGCGAATGATTACCCGCGGATTAGGCATTCCTGAGACGCTCCATGACTTTCCCGGCCCTGTCCGGGATGTCGTTGTTGCCACACAGCCACCGGCCGGCAGTGATGCTGTATGTCAGACGCGCCTCTTCGTTGTATGCCCGCGTTGAGCTCAGGTCGATCCCAATGATGCCCTTGAACTTCACGCCAGCCGAGTACGTGTAGGAGTTCGCGCCGGCGAGTTCCCGGTGCCAATTACCATCGCTGGTGAATCTCACGCACTTGCCCCAATCGGGACGGGTCACGCCACTGGTGTTCTCGCCAGCCTTACCGGTATAGCCCGTCGGCCTCCAGTAGACGACGTCGGGTTCGTCGCAGGGCTTCTGGGTGAAGTAGGAGAACACCTTCGTGTACTCCACGCCGACCCGGTAGCTACGGGCGTACGTCTTCATAGTCCAGTCGAACCCCGAGCTGCGAGAGGTGGTCGCTGCCCCGGAGGTCCCGAAGTCCCAACCGGATCCTGCGGTAGCAGCCGCCACTCCGAAGCTTGCGACGAACGAGTCCGTCGACTTCACCCTGTGGGCCATCCGGGACCCATCGCCGCCGATGGGATAGCCGGTACCGATCGTGGCCGTCCGCTTACGCGTCCGACCGGTGTAGGCGCCGTAGCAGACCACCTGGTCCGGAGTGCCAGCCACGGCCCGCTCGGGGACGCTGACCGGATCGCCAAGACCGTCGTCTCCTGTCCCATCGGTCTCGTCGTCAACGAGCGTGGACCCGTCCCCCACCTCAGCCACGTCGAGAGCTACTGGTTCTTGATCTTCCGCAGCCTGGGTGCTGAGCATGGCGATGTCCTCACCGATGGAGAACGGCTGAACCTTCGCACTGCGGAGAGCCTTCGATGTCACGGCCACGGTGGGTGCAAGCGGGTCTACCCACTGCATCGTCCCATCGCTGGCGAGGACGGCCCGCACCGAGCCTGTGCCCGCGCCCTGAGCATTTCCCGCCTGGTCGAACGTGACGACTTGAAGAGTCGCTAAGCCGTCCTCGGTGAGGGTGTTGTCCGGCAGCGTCTCGGGAGCGATGTGCACTGAGTAGGTGTCACCGTCCACGGTGATGCTCGAGTCCGGCAACCAGTGGATCGGCGCCGCGGCCTTGGACCCGCCCATGACTTCCCGGTCGACGTACACCGCGACACGGTCGACGCCGGAGTCCGGAAGACTCCCGGCGATAGCGAGGGGCGCCGCATCTACGGCCCCTGCTTGCGGAACGAGAGAGACGAAGCTCCCGACCAGAGCAGCGACCGCAGCCGCCGCCAAAGAAGTCTGCAATCGTGTGTTTGCGGGCGTGAACCATGGTCCATCACATCCATTTATGTTATGGAAATCTCTCTCCGAGAAGTATTGATTTGTAGGTTCACACCGGACGTGGGCCTTCGTCATACGCTGATCCGGGTATTCAGCCAGCTACCCAACTCGGTCGTTTCGTCCCCAGCGGCGTGCGGCGTGCGCCGAACAAGTCGGAGGGGGATCAGTAGACGCGGATTCTTCGAGCCCGTCAATGGCGGTGCCACGTGCTCGACTTCCGCCGCTGGGCGCATCAGGGCCGGACGAACACCTCGCCGGCGTCGCCGCGCAGGCGCCACCGCCCGCCGCTGATCGCGTCGGACGCAACGAGCCTGCAAGCCGAGACCGACGCGGTCCCGCCTTGGTACAGCTCAGGACCATTGATCCAGTCGTCGTCCGCTCCAGGGCACCAGTACTCCTGACCGTCGACCACCGGGAACGACGTGTAGACGACGCCGTTGCCACCGACGAACGCGAGGTTGAGGCCCAAGACGGGCTCCTCACTTCCCAGCGCGGCACGCGTGGACGTCATCGGTACCAATACGAAGGTGTGCCCCGCGGGGGCGGGCTCGTCCCCGACGATGTCAGGGGCGGTGATGCCTACCTGGGCGGGGTCAAGGCGGATCTGCCAGCCGTTGAACTTGAACGTCGTGCCGGCGGCGTACGGCGCAGCCCATGAGCCGGGCTTCGCCACCACCACGACCCACCAAGGACATCTACACCGCCTTGGGGGCAGTCGACACACGCCCCGAGGACGGCGTCGTACCTATCGCTGCGGAGTTCGCCGGCCCGACAGGCCCTCCGAACTGCCCGCACCTCCTCGCCGCACCCACGCCCGTCGCAGCGCCGGCGGGGGTTGCCTGCCTCGGTTCGGCGTTGACGGTCGGGCGAAACAACCGACCCAAGGAGCGTCCACGTGAGCAGCAGTCCGGGGTTCCCGATGCCTGAGGGCGTCAGCCGGCGCGGCGACTCCTGGCGGGCGCGCTACCGCAACCCCGAGACGGGTCGCCAGCACGAACGATCCTTCGACAAGCAGGTCGACGCCGTGCGGTGGCGCCGCCAGCAGCTCGACGCCCTGGACCGGGGCCGCTGGGTCGACCCGGAGGCCGGCAAGGTCTCCTTCCTGGCCTACTTCGAGGCCTGGGGGCGCGACCAGCTGTGGACCGACGGGACCCGCAAGGCGATGTCGCTGGCCGCCCAGTCCACGACCTTCGCGGAGCTGGACCTGCGCCTGATCCGGCCCAGCCACGTCGAGGCGTGGGTGAAGTCGATGACCGTGCCCACCGCCACCCGGGCGCGTCCGCTCACTCCGGGCACGGTCAAGACCCGGTTCGTCAATGTCCGGACCGTGTTCCGCGCGGCGGTGCGCGACGGCATGATCGCCGTCGACCCGACCGGCCAGGTCCGTCTCCCCCGGCTGCGCAAGCGGGAGGCGGCGATGACGATCCCCACCCCCAAGGTCGTCCGGGCGATCCTCGAGGCCTCAGCGCCGCGCTTCCGCGCCTTCGTGGGGTTGTGTGCGTTCGCCGGCCTGCGGCTCGGTGAGGCGACCGCCCTGCAGGTCGGCGACGTCGACTTCCTGCGCCGCCAGGTGCACGTGCGACGGCAGGTCCAGCGCCTCGACGGCGCGGTCGAGATCCGGCTGCCGAAGTACAACTCCGAGCGCACCGTCCACGTCCCCGACGCGCTGCTGGAGATGCTCTCCGAGCACGTCGCGCTGGGGCTGGCCTACGACTGGCTGTTCGCCGAGGTCGAGGACGTCCCGCCGCACCAGAACACCGTCGGCTACCGGTGGCGCACCACCCTGGAACGGGCCGGGGTTGCGGGTGTCCGCCTGCACGACCTGCGGCACTTCTACGCCTCCGGGCTGATCGCCGCGGGCTGCGACGTGGTGGCCGTGCAGCGCGCTCTCGGGCACGCGAAGTCGACCACCACACTGACCACCTACGCCCACCTGTGGCCCTCTGCAGAGGACCGCGTGAGGGACGCCGCGGCGTACCTGTTCAGCGAAGTCGCTGGTTCTGGTGAGGGCACAGTGAGGGCAGAGCGGCCCTGAAAACCGTGCAAACCGCCTCTGACCTGGGCAGACAGTGATCGGTCAGACGTTGAAGCGGAACTCCACCACGTCACCGTCGGCCATGACGTAGTCCTTGCCCTCCATGCGGACCTTGCCGGCCTCCTTGGCCTTGGCCATGGTGCCCGCGGCGACGAGGTCGTCGAAGGAGACGATCTCGGCCTTGATGAAGCCCTTCTGGAAGTCGGTGTGGATGACACCGGCCGCCTCGGGCGCGGTGGCGCCCTTCTTGATCGTCCAGGCGCGCGTCTCCTTGGGCCCGGCGGTCAGGTAGGTCTGCAGGCCGAGGGTGTCGAAGCCGACGCGGGCCAGCACCTCCAGGCCGGGCTCGGTGACGCCGGCCTCGGCGAGGAACTCGGTGGCCTCCTCGTCGTCGAGCTCGATCAGCTCGGACTCGAACTTCGCGTCCAGGAAGATCGCCTCGGCGGGCGCGACCAGCTCGCGCATCTTCGCCTTGAGGTCCTCGTCGCCGAGCTCGTCGGCGTCGCAGTTGAAGACGTAGATGAACGGCTTGGCCGTCAGCAGGGAGAGCTCGCGCAGCAGCTCGCGGTCGATCGAGGTGGCGATGATCGGCGTACCGGCCTCGAGCGCCTCCTTGGCCTCCTTGGCGGCCTCGAGGTTCGCGACCAGGTCCTTGACCTTGCGCGACTCCTTCTCCAGGCGGGTGATCGACTTCTCGACAGTCTCCAGGTCGGCCAGGATCAGCTCGGTCTGGATCGTGGAGATGTCGTTGCCCGGGTTGACCTCGCCGCCGACATGGGTGACGTCGTCGTCGCGGAAGACGCGGGTGACCTGGCAGATCGCCGAGGACTCACGGATGTGGGCCAGGAACTTGTTGCCCAGACCCTCGCCCTGTGAGGCGCCGCGCACGATGCCGGCGATGTCGACGAACTCGACCGTCGCCGGGAGGATCTTCTCGGATCCGAAGATCTCGGCGAGCTTGGCCAGCCGCGCGTCGGGCACCCCCACGACACCGACGTTGGGCTCGATCGTCGCGAACGGGTAGTTCGCCGCGAGGACGTCGTTCTTGGTGAGCGCGTTGAAGAGGGTGGACTTGCCCGCGTTGGGGAGACCGACGATTCCGATGGTGAGAGCCACGGGCCGCGAGTCTACGGGCGTGCGGCGATGCCTTCCGAATCGTGCAGGTCCTCGAGACCCGTCACGTCGTCCTCATGGCTGCCCCGGGCGTGCCGCGCGGTCAGCCACAGGCTCTCGGCGAGGTAGACCGCCGGGTAGACCAGCGACACCAGCACCAGCGACACCGGCGGGTCGGGCATCTGCCAGGTGATCAGCGCGAACACCACGAGCCACGCCGACGCCAGGGTCATGTTCAGCCCCCACAGCGTCGCGGTGCGCGAGGGGTAGACGTACTTCACCGGCACGAAGCTCAAGACCGCCAGCACCATCAGCAGCAGCGTCGTCATGGCGACGTCGAGGTCGAGCACGAGCACGTAGAAGGCGACGATGTTCCAGTACGACGGGAAGCCGAGGAAGAAGTGGTCGTCGGTCTTCGCGTCGCTGCGGCAGAACTGGTAGCTCGCCGCCACGAGCGGGATGACGGCCACCACCGCGCCGCCCACCCCGTCGGGGAGCCGACCGGTCGACCACAGCAGCGCCATCGGTGCGAAGGCGTAGGTCAGGTAGTCGACGATGTTGTCCAGCAGCGCCCCGTCGATCTGGGGCACCACCTCCTTGACCCGGAAGCGGCGCGCGAGGAAGCCGTCGGTGCCGTCGATGACCATCGCGACCAGGAACAGCCAGAGGACCGCGGTGACCTCGCCCTCGTAGGACAGGTGGACCATCAGCAGGGCCAGGACGACCCCGGTCGCGGTGTAGGCGTGGACCGCCCAGCCGGCAAGTGTGTTCACGGGCATCAGTCTCCACGCACGGTGACGTCCAGCGACATCCGGCGGTTGCGGCGCAGGTCGCCGCGCACCAGCGAGCGCACTCCGCGCCCGATGACGCGGCGCGGCGTCAGGTCCTCGTAGTCGCCTCGGCGCTGGCCGGTCACCAGCTCCAGCACCGGTCGGGCCGCGACCTCCGGGGCCTGGCCCCACAGGCCGACGACCACGGGCAGCGCCCGCACCCGCTTCTCCATGCCCGGCATCACGGTGACGTGGCGCAGCATCGCGGTGCGGACCAGGCCGGGGTCGAAGCCGTGGACCTGTACGCCGGTGCCGGCCACCTCCTGGCGCACGGCCCGGGTGAACATCCGGTTCCACGCCTTCGACGCGGCGTAGGCGTTCTGCAGCGGCACCGGCTTGGCCGACCCCTTGCCCCAGACGTTGACGACCTGGCCGCTCCCCTGCGCCAGCATCGTCTGCACGGCGGTGCGGGTGCCGTGGAAGACGCCGCGCACGTTGGCGTCGAGGACCCGCTCGAAGTCGGTGGGGTCCAGCAGGTGGGTGGGGCCGTAGGGGCTGCCCGTGCCGGCGTTGTTGATCCAGATGTCCAGACCGCCCAGCATGATCGCCACGTCCCGCAGCGCCTCGACCTGCGCGAGGTCGGCGACGTCGGTGTCGCGGCCCTCCGCGCGGATCCCGCTGCGGCGCAGCTCTGCGACGGCCTGCTCGACGCCGTCGCCGGGAAGCGCACCGATGACGATGCTCGCCCCGGCCTCCCCGAGCGCTTGCGCGATGGCGCGGCCGAGACCACGGCTCCCGCCGGTGACGACGGCCACCTGGCCGTTGAGCGGTGCGTCCATTCCCGGACCTCCTGGAGTCGAGCTGCGTGTGGTCCGAGGACAGGGCCGTAAGGCTAGCGGCTTAGGCTTCCGGCGTGCGCCTCGCGACCTGGAACGTCAACTCCCTCCGCTCCCGCATCGACCGTGTCGAGGCCTTCCTCGAGCGCCACGACGTCGACGTCCTCGCGCTCCAGGAGACCAAGGCCAAGGTCGACCAGCTGCCGCTGATGGGCCTGCAGGCCCGCGGCTACGAGGTCGCCGCCGCCGGCACCAGCCAATGGAACGGCGTGGCGATCATCAGCCGCGTCGGCCTCGAGGACGTGCAGGTCGGCTTCGAGGGCATGCCCGGGTACGGCGACCCGGTCGCCCCGGAGGCCCGCGCGATCGGCGCGACGTGCGGCGGCGTACGCGTGTGGAGCCTGTACGTCCCCAACGGCCGCAAGCCCGACGACCCGCACTACGTCTACAAGCTGGACTGGCTGGCGCGGCTGCGCGAGGCGGCCCTGGAGTGGCGTGACGGCGACACCGCGCTGGTCGGCGACTGGAACATCGCCCCGCTCGATGAGGACGTGTTCGACATCAAGCAGTTCGCGCGGTCCACGCACGTCACCCCGCCGGAGCGCGCGGCGTTCCAGCGCTTCATCGACGACGGCTACGTCGACGTCGTACGACCGCACACGCCGGGCCCGGAGGTCTACACCTACTGGGACTACTTCCGCCAGCGCTTCGAGCGCAACCGCGGCCTGCGCATCGACTTCGTGCTCGGCTCGCCCTCGCTGGCGAAGCGGGTCACCCACGCCTTCATCGACCGCGAGGAGCGCGCCGGCACCGGCGCCTCCGACCACGCCCCGGTCGTCGTCGACCTCGACTGAGGCCGCCCTACGGCGCCATGGGCGCCGACTCGGCGAGGTTGTCGGTGGGGGCGGCCATGCTGGGGCCATGCAGACGGTGACGATCTTCCTGGCGCTGGCCCTCGGACTGGGTCTCGGCGTGCTCCTCGGGGTGCTCTGGGCGCGCTCGCGCCCCGCGCACGTCGAGGCGCTGGGGCAGGGCATGGTCGACCAGGCCGAGGTGATGCAGGGCCTCGACCGGCTCAGCGACCAGATGCAGGCCCTCGAGCACGCCCGCGCGGTGTGGCAGGGACAGTTCGCCCAGCAGGTCGACGACATGCGCCACACCACCGACACCCTGCGCCAGGAGACCCGCACCCTGTCCACGGCGCTGCGCAAGCCGCAGGTGCGCGGCCGGTGGGGCGAGATGCACCTGCGCCGGGCCGTCGAGCTGGCCGGGCTCGTCGATCGCTGCGACTTCTCCGAGCAGGTGCGCCTCGAGGACGGCGCGCTGCGCCCCGACCTCGTCGTCCAGCTCGTCGGGGGCCGTCAGGTGGTCGTCGACGCCAAGGTCCCGCTCGACGCCTACCTCGACGCCACCGGCTCCAGCGACGACGAGGAGCGCGCGGCCCACCTGCTGCGCCACGCCCGCCAGCTGCGCACCCACGTCGACGCCCTCTCCGCGAAGGCCTACTGGCGCTCGCTGCCCCAGACCCCGGAGTTCGTGGTGCTGTTCGTGCCAGCCGAGTCGTTCCTCGCCGCCGCGCTCGAGACCGACAACTCCCTGCTCGAGCACGCCGCGACCCGCCAGATCGTGCTGGCCACGCCGACGACGCTGATCGCGCTGCTGCGCACCGTGGCGCAGGGCTGGACCCACGAGGCGATCGCCGAGCAGGCCCGCGAGATCCACCAGCTCGGTCGCGAGCTGCACGCCCGCCTCGGCACCATGAGCGGCCACCTCGACGCGGTCGGGCGCTCCCTCAACGCCGCAGTCGGGCACTACAACTCCACCGTCGCCTCGATGGAGTCGCGGGTGCTGGTCGCGGCCCGCCGCTTCTCCGACCTCTCGGTCACCGACGACGAGCTGCCCGGCCCCCGCACCGTCGAGCTGCGCGCGGTTCCCCGGCGCGCCGCGGGCGAGTCGGACGCCGAGGACCCTACGGTGGCGCTGTAGCGACCAGGCCAGCATCGAGGAGGTGCGCGTGAGCCGTCCCCGGACCCTGTGGGAGCAGGGCAACGATCCCGGCCTGCAAGTCGCCGCCCTCGCCGTCGCGATCACCCTCAGCGCCGTCGTGCTCGAGCTGCGCATCGGAGGCGACGTCGCCTGGTTCACCGACGTCGTGTTCGTCTCCGCCTGCGTGGCCGCCGCGCTGCTGGTGCGGATGGCCGACTTCTTCACCGTCGGGGTGCTGCCGCCGCTGCTGATGCTCGGCGTCTTCGCGATGCTCGCGACCACCACCCGGGAGACGATCGCGCACCCCGAGGACGGGTTCGTCCAGGCGGTCGTGACCGGGCTGTCCGGGCACAGCCTCGCCCTGGTGGTCGGCTACGCCCTGGCCCTCGGCGTGCTCGCCATCCGGCACCGGGTCCAGGTGCAGGGCAAGCCCCTGATCAGCCCTCGAAGCGCGACGGATCGCCCGCACCACGGCGGATGACCTCGGGCGGGCCGTCGGAGAAGTCCACGACGGTCGTCGGCTCCGCGGGGGTCTCCCCCGCCTCGATCACGATGTCGACGTCGTGGTCGAGGTCCTCCTTGACGCCCCAGCCCATCGTGCGCGGCTCGGTCTCGCCGGGCAGGATCAGCGTGCTGGACAGCATCGGCTCCCCGAGCTCCTCGAGCAGCGCCTGGGCGATGACGTGGTCGGGGATCCGCACGCCGACCGTCTTCTTCTTCGGGTGCAGCAGGCGCCGCGGCACGTCGGGCATCCCCGGGAGGATGAACGTGTAGGGCCCCGGCGTGGCGGCGCGGATCGCGCGGAACGCCGAGTTGTCGATCTTGACCAGCTGGCCGAGCTGGGAGAAGTCGCTGCACATCAGCGTGAAGTGGTGGCGGTCGTCGAGGCCGCGGATGCGCAGGATCCGGTCGCGTCCGTCGCGGTTGCCCACCCGGCAGCCCAGGGCGTAGCCCGAGTCGGTCGGATAGGCCACCAGCGCGTCATCGTCGCGCATCGCGTCGGCGATCTTGGTGATCAGCCGCCGCTGCGGGTTGTCCGGGTGCAGGTCGACGTAGCGCGCCATCGGCGGATCAGCCCTTCGCCGCCGCGGCGGCCTTCAGGTCGCGCCGCAGCTCCTTGGGCAGGGAGAAGATCAGCGACTCCTCGGCGCTGTGCACGGCGCGCGCCTCGGGGAAGCCCCGCTCGGCGAGGAAGGACAGCACGCCCTGCACCAGCTCCTCGGGCACGCTGGCGCCACTGGTCACGCTCACCGAGCGCACCCCCTCGAGCCAGGACTCCTCGATCTCCGAGGCGTCGTCGACGCGGTACGACGCCCGCGCGCCCGCCTCGAGAGCGACCTCGACCAGGCGCACCGAGTTGGAGGAGTTGCCCGAGCCGACCACGATCAGCAGGTCCGACTGCGGCGCGATCTCCTTCACCGCCAGCTGGCGGTTCTGGGTGGCGTAGCAGATGTCGTCGCTCGGCGGGTCGAGCAGGTCGGGGAAGCGCTCGCGGATCGCGGCCACGGTCTCGAGGGTCTCGTCGACCGAGAGCGTCGTCTGGGAGAGCCAGGCCACCCGCTTCGGGTCACGGACGGTGATGCCGGCGACGTCCTGGGGGCCCTCCACGAGCTGGATGTGCTCGGGCGCCTCCCCGGCGGTGCCCTCGACCTCCTCGTGCCCGGCGTGGCCGATCAGCAGGATGTCGTAGTCGTCGGCGGCGAAGCGCTTGGCCTCGTGGTGGACCTTGGTCACCAGCGGGCAGGTCGCGTCGATCGTCTTCAGCTCGCGCTCGGCGGCCTGGGCGTGCACCGCGGGCGACACGCCGTGGGCCGAGAACACCACCGTGGCGCCGGCCGGGACCTCGTCGAGCTCCTCGACGAAGATCGCGCCGCGCGCCTCCAGGTCGGAGACGACGTGCTTGTTGTGGACGATCTGCTTGCGCACGTACACCGGAGCGCCGTAGAGGCCCAGTGCCTCCTCGACCGTGACCACCGCGCGGTCGACGCCCGCGCAGTAGCCACGCGGCGCCGCCAGGAGGACGGCCTTCTCGGCCTCCTCGGCGCTCAGGACCGGCGGCATGCCCACGTGGGTAGTCATGACGTCAGTCTAGGGACGTCGGTGCCATCCCCTAATCTCGCGCCCATGGCCCTGGATACCTCGCTGGAGTCGCCGGCGCCCGTGCGGCAGATCGCCAACGCGATCTCCGGCTGGGTCGACCGGCTCGGCCCGGTGTGGGTCGAGGGCCAGGTGGCCCAGCTCAACCGCCGCCCCGGGATGGCCACGGTCTTCCTCACGCTGCGCGACACGGTCGCCGACATCTCGATCACGGTCACCGCCTCGCGCACCTACATCGACGGGCTCAACCCGCCACTGGTCGAGGGCGCGAGCGTGGTCGTGCACGCCAAGCCGTCGTACTACGCCAACCGCGGCACCCTCTCGCTGCAGGCCCGCACGATCCGGATGGTCGGACTCGGCGAGCTGCTGGCCCGCCTCGAGCGCCGCCGCCAGCTGCTGGCCGCCGAGGGGCTCTTCGCCGCCGAGCTCAAGCGCCCGCTGCCGTTCCTGCCCGGCTGCGTCGGGCTGGTCACCGCGCCCAACAGCGCCGCCGAGCGCGACGTCCTCGAGAACGCCCGCCGCCGCTGGCCCGCCGTCCGCTTCGAGGTCGCGTACGCCGCGATGCAGGGCCCCCGCGCCACCAACGAGGTGATCGAGGGGCTCGAGCGCCTCGACCGCGACCCGGCCGTCGAGGTCATCGTCATCGCCCGCGGCGGCGGCTCGGTGGAGGACCTGCTGCCGTTCTCCGACGAGGGCCTGGTCCGCGCGGTCGCCAAGGTCCGCACCCCGGTGGTCTCCGCCATCGGCCACGAGCCCGACAGCCCGCTGCTCGACCTGGTCGCCGACGTCCGCGCCTCCACGCCCACCGACGCGGCCAAGCTCGTCGTGCCCGACGTCGTGGAGGAGCTGCGCGGGATCGAGCGCGCCCGTGACCGGCTCCGCGCCGGCGTCCATGCGCTGGTCGCCCGGGAGCAGGCCGGCCTCGACGCGCTGCGCTCGCGCCCCGCGCTCGCCGACCCCCGCTCGCTGCTCGACGCCCGGGGCCAGGAGGTGCTCGCGCTGCGCGATCGCACCCGCCGCACCCTGTCCCACCTGCTCGACCGCGCGGCCGACGACATCGGCCACCAGCGGGCCCGCGCCCGCGCCCTCTCGCCGCTGGAGACGCTGCGGCGCGGCTACGCCGTGCTCCAGGACAGCGAGGGACACGTCGTCACCTCGGTCGCCGACGTCGCGGCGGGCGAGGCCCTCAGCGTGCGCGTGGCCGACGGCCGCATCCACGCCACCACCACCGACATCCGACCCGACCTCCCGGAGGACCCCGATGGCCACGAAGACTGACACGACCGGGACCGCCGAGCAGCGCCCCTCCTACGAGCAGGCGCGCGAGGAGCTCATCGACGTGGTCCGCCGCCTCGAGCAGGGCGGCTCCACCCTCGAGGAGTCGCTGGCGCTGTGGGAGCGCGGCGAGCAGCTCGCCCGGTGGTGCCAGGAGTGGCTCGACGGCGCCCGGGAGCGCCTCGACGCCGCGATCGCCTCCGAGGACGAGCGGGACTGACCCCTCAGCGGGGTGAGGACGAGGGGCTGCCCGGGTCCGGGCTCCAGGTCGCGGCCCCCGGGTCGGTGATGTCGACCGGGGCGAAGGTGAGCAGGTCCACCAGGGTCGCGAGGTCCTCGGCGTCGGCGGAGCCGAAGACCAAGATGGTCTCGTTGCCGACCTCCGCGGCGAACGCGGTGTCGCCGCCCTCGTCGGAGTAGCCGTCCCACTCCGGGGCGATCGCGCCCGGCGTCACGAGGGACTCCTCGGTGGTGGTGTCCTCGTCGACGAACTGGTCGAGCAGCACGTCGGCCGACTCGTCCTGCTGGCGCACGCCGACGAACTTGCCCTCGTCGGTGAGCATGCCGATGCCCCAGGCCGGCTGCCGACCGGGGACGTAGTCGATGGAGGTCGCCTTCCAGCCCTCCGGCAGGGTGCGGGGATAGACGACCCGGCGGTCGATGCGCTGCTGGTCGCGGACCGCGCTGAGGTAGTCGACGGCCTCGACCTCGACCTCCGGCGCGTCGGTGGTCACGCTGCGCAGCAGCATGAACCCGCCGATCGCCACCAGCAGCACCAGCATCGCGCCGACCATGCCAGCCATCGAGGTCTGGTAGCGCCGGCCCGATCCGCCCGGGTTCGGTCCGCCCTGGCCTCCGGCCTGCCCTGTTCCGCCCTGCTCGCTCACGCGCACATCCTCACAGGTGCCGCCATCAGCCGACTCGCCCGCCCCGCCGTACCGACCACCATCCCACTCCCGCACCTGCGGCAGATGGGGTGCTTGATTCCCGCATCTGCGGCATGATGCCCGAGTGACGACCTACCGGATTGCGGAAGCCGCCGACCTGCTGGGCGTGAGTGACGACACCATGCGCCGCTGGGCGGAGGCCGGCCGGGTCCCGACCTCCGTCGCCTCGGGGCGCACAGTGATCGCCGGCGCCGACCTGGCCGCGCTCGCCGAGTCGCTCGCCGACCAGCCCGACCGCGACCGCACCCGCGCCTCCTCCGTGAGCGCGCGCAACCGCCTCGACGGCATCGTCACCCGGGTCGTGAAGGACACCGTGATGGCGCAGGTCGAGATGATCTGCGGGCGCTACCGGATGGTCTCCTTGATGAGCACCGAGGCCGCCGAGGAGCTGGGCCTGGTCCCCGGGGCCCGCGCGATCGCCTCGGTGAAGTCCACCAACGTGGTCGTGGAGCGGCCGTGAGCACCGCGCGGACCCGAGCCGCGGCGCTGCTCGCCACCCTTGCCCTGCTCACCGGCACCGCCGCCTGCGGCGACGCCGACGACTCCCCCACCCTCACGGTGTACGCCGCGGCGTCGCTGCAGGCTCCCCTGGACGAGCTCGTCGAGGACTTCGAGCGCAGCCACGACGGGGTCGAGGTCGTCGTGAGCTACGCAGGCTCCTCGGACCTGGTCGCCCAGCTCGGCGAGGGTGCCCGCGCGGACGTGCTGGCCACCGCCGACACCGCCACGATGGACCGGCTGGTCGCCGAGGGCCTCGCCGCGGGCGAGCCGCAGGTCTTCGCGACCAACACGCTGAGCATCGCGGTCCCGCCCGGCAACCCGGCGGGCGTCACCGGTCTCGCCGACCTCGCCCGCGAGGACCTCTCCGTCGTCGTGTGCGCGCCGCAGGTCCCGTGCGGGGCCGCGGCGCGGCGCCTGGCCGACGTCGCCGGCGTCCGACTGGCCCCCGACAGCGAGGAGCAGTCGGTCACCGACGTGCTCGGCAAGGTCGCCTCCGGCGAGGCCGACGCCGGGCTGGTCTACGTCACCGACGTCCTCGCCGCCGGCGACCGGGTCGAGGAGGTCGCGGTCCCCGAGGCCGCGCGGGCGGTCAACGACTACCCGGTCACCGTGCTCGCCGACGCCCGCGAGGACGCCCTCGCCGCCGAGCTCGTCGACCTCCTCCTCGGCGAGACCGGCCAGCGAGCACTGGAGCGGGCCGGCTTCGGCCCGCCGCGCTGAGGCCGCCGATGACCCACGTCCGCGCCGTCGGCCTGCCCCGCTGGCTCTTCGTCCCTGCCGCCCTCGGCGCCACCCTGGTGCTGCTGCCGCTGGTGGCGATGGTGCTGCGGGTGCCCTGGACCGACTTCCCGGCCCTGGTCACCGGCGCCTCTGCGCAGGAGGCCCTGTGGCTCAGCCTGCGCACGTCGGCCACCAGCACCGTGCTGTGCGTGCTGCTCGGCGTACCCCTGGCGATGGTGCTGGCGCGCACGTCGTTCCGCGGCCAGGCGGTGCTGCGCTCGCTGGTGCTGCTGCCGCTGGTGCTGCCGCCGGTGGTCGGCGGCATCGCGCTGCTCTACACCTTCGGGCGCCGCGGCCTGCTCGGGGAGAGCCTGGAGGTGCTCGGCATCCAGGTGGCGTTCACCACCGCCGCGGTGGTGCTCGCCCAGACCTTCGTCGCGCTGCCGTTCCTGGTGCTCAGCCTGGAGGGCTCGCTGCGCACCGCCGGGGAGCGGTACGACGTGGTGGCCGCCTCGCTGGGAGCGTCCCCCACGACGGTGTTCCGCCGCGTCACGCTGCCGCTGACCCTGCCCGGCCTGGTGTCCGGCGCGGTGCTGGCCTTCGCGCGGGCCCTCGGGGAGTTCGGGGCGACCATCACCTTCGCCGGGAGCCTGGAGGGCGTGACCCGCACCCTGCCGCTGGAGGTCTACCTGCTGCGCGAGAGCGATCCGGACGGCGCGGTGGCGCTCTCGCTCCTGCTGGTCGTCGTGGCGATCGCGGTCATCGGCGCCACCCGGCAGGGTCGGGTGCCGCGATGAGCGCCGCGCCCACGGCCGCCCGCAGCGCCCTCGAGATCGACGTCCGCCTCGACGAGCGTGACGTCGAGGTGGCCCTGTCCCTGGCTCCGGGCGAGACCCTCGCCGTGCTCGGACCCAACGGCGCCGGCAAGTCGACGCTGCTGGCCACCATCGCCGGACTCCTGCGCCCCGACCGGGGCCGGGTGAGCATCGGCGGGCGGGAGGTCAGCGGACCCGACACCTGGCTCGCCCCGCACCGGCGCCGGGTGGCGCTGCTGTCGCAGGACCCGCTGCTCTTCCCCCACCTCGACGTGCTCGACAACGTCGCCTTCGGCCCACGCAGCGCGGGCGCCGGGCGCCGCCAGGCACGCGAGCTGGCACGCCACTGGCTGGGCGAGGTCGGCGTCGAGGACCTCGCCCCGCGGCGTCCCGCCTCGCTCTCCGGAGGACAGGCGCAGCGGGTGGCGGTGGCCCGCGCCCTCGCGGCCGAGCCCGAGCTGCTGCTGCTCGACGAGCCGATGGCCGCGCTCGACGTCTCGGTGGCCCCCGCGCTGCGCCAGGTGCTGCGTCGCGTCCTCGCCGAGCGCAGCACCGTGCTGGTCACCCACGACGTCCTCGACGCGCTGCTGCTCGCCGACCGGGTGGTCGTGCTGGAGGCCGGGCGCGTGGTCGAGGACGGCCCGACCGGCGACGTGCTCACCCGCCCCCGCAGCGCGTTCGCGGCCCGCGTCGCCGGGCTCAACCTGCTCGCCGGGCGCTGGGAGGACGGCGTCCGCACCCCCGACGGCCGCCTCGTCCACGGCAGCGTCGTCGGCCCGCAGCCCGCCCCCGGCCAGGACGTGGTCGCGGTGTTCCGCCCCGAGGCGGTGTCGGTGTTCGACCACGCCCCCGGCGGCAGCCCGCGCAACGTCTTCGACGTCACCGTCACCGAGCTCGAGCCCGTCGGTGGCGTCGTGCGGGTGCGGGCGGGGGCGCTCGCCGCCGACGTGACGACCCGCGCCGTACCCGATCTGGACCTCGTGCCGGGCTCCCGGGCGACCTTCACGGTCAAGGCGACGGAGGTCTCGGTCTACCTCGCGTCAGCGAACCCGACCGGACCGATAGGGTTCGAGCATGACGGAGCCGGACACCCTGAGCGTCGACCCCCAGTCCCCTGACCGCAACCTCGCCCTGGAGCTGGTGCGGGTCACCGAGGCGGCCGCCATGGCCGCAGGCCGCTGGGTCGGCAGGGGTGACAAGAACGGCGCCGACGGCGTCGCGGTGAACGCGATGCGCGTGATGATCTCCACGATCGGCATGAACGGCACCGTCGTGATCGGCGAGGGCGAGAAGGACAACGCCCCGATGCTCTACAACGGCGAGACCGTCGGCGACGGCACCGGCCCCGAGTGCGACGTGGCGGTCGACCCGATCGACGGCACCACCCTGACCGCCAAGGGCATGAGCAACGCGGTCGCCGTGCTCGCCGTGGCCCCGCGCGGCTCGATGTACGACCCCTCCGCGGTGTTCTACATGGAGAAGCTGGTGGCCGGCCCCGAGGCCGCCGACGTCGTCGACATCCGCCTGCCCGCGGCCGAGAACATCCGCCGGGTGGCCAAGGCGAAGGGCTCGCAGCCCGAGGACATCACCGTCGTGCTGCTCGACCGCCCCCGCCACGCCGAGCTCGCCGACGAGATCCGCGCCGCCGGCGCCCGCATCAAGTTCATCAGCGACGGCGACGTGGCCGGCGCCATCATGGCCGCCCGCCCCGAGACCGGCATCGACCTGCTGCTCGGCGTCGGCGGCACCCCCGAGGGCATCATCGCCGCCTGCGCGATGAAGAGCATGGGCGGCGTCATCCAGGCCCGCCTGTGGCCCCAGGACGACGAGGAGCGCCAGCGCGCCCTCGACGCGGGCCACAACCTCGACCCGGACTTCGTGCTCGGCACCGACGACCTGGTCACCGGCGACGACTGCTTCTTCGTGGCCACCGGCATCACCGACGGCGAGCTGCTGCGCGGCGTGCGCTACCGCGCCGGCGGCGCGAGCACCCAGTCGCTGGTGATGCGCTCGCGCAGCGGCACGATCCGCACCATCACCTCCGAGCACCGCCTGGAGAAGCTACGCGCTTTCTCCGCGATCGACTTCGACCACTGAGGCGAGGCCGGTCCGGCCGGCGGGCACGTCCCGCGGCCGGACCGCCGCGACCACGTGGGCAATGACCCGCGGGTCGAGCACCATCCCGATGTGCGAGGCGGTCACCTCGACCGCCTCGGCCAGCGGGTCCACGCAGGCCCGCCAGTCCACGATCCCGTCGCGCCTGCTGTAGATCGCGGTGAAGCCGATCCCGGGCGGCACCGGCTCCCGGCTCTCCTCGAAGCTGCGCCGCGCGCACGCCCCCGCCAGGCACTCCTCGGCCATCAGGCCGGACAACCCGGCGCGGCTCAGGCGCACGAGCGCCTCCGCGGCCGCACTCAGCGACGGGTGGTGGGCCCCCGGCGCCAGCATCGGACTGCCCATCGTGACGATGCTGGACACCAGGTCGGGGCGTCGTACGGCGATCCCGCGCGCCAGCATCCCGCCCAGGCTGTGGCCCACGAGCTGCACCCGGCTCCCCCGGCGCTGGGCGATCGACTCCAGGCGCGCCTCGAGCTCGGCGGCGGCGTCGAGCGTGCACCCGACGTTGGCCCGGATCTGGGAGCGGTAGGTGCGCAGCCCGTGCGCGCGCAGCGCGCGCCCCAGCGGGCGCAGTGACAGGTCCCCGGCGAGGAAGCCCGGCACCAGCAGCACCGGGTCGGCCTCGCGCAGCGTCACCCGCGAGGCGTACGGCGTGGCGCGGCGGACCCGCCGGTCCCCCACCCGGCTGTGGGCGTAGCGGGTGGCCTCGAGCAGCAGGCTGCTCTCGCGCAGCACCGCGCGCGGCGCCAGGCGCGCATAGCCGTCGGGCAGCAGGAACGCGCCGAGTGTGGAACTGGTCACACCGGAAGGTACCCCGCACACCGCTCGCGCACCGGCGCTTCGGACTCCGGGCGTGGACCGGCCCGTGGCGCCACCGATCCTGATCATGGCCCCGGCACCCGGCGATGGGTCAGACTACGAGTCATGAGCAGCAGCACGACGCCGACCGAACGTCCCGTCCCCGAGTCCGAGGAGCTCTTCGCGCCCGTCGGGCGGGGTATCGAGCTGTGCTACCAGACCTTCGGCGACCCCGACGGCGACCCGCTGATCCTGGTGATGGGCCTCGGCGGGCCGATGGGTTGGTGGCCGGCGCCGCTGTGCCGACTGCTCGCCGAGCGCGGGTTCTACGTCGTGCGCTTCGACAACCGCGACATCGGCCGCTCGACGCGGGTGACCGGCCGTGTGGGCCGCGCGACGATCGTGCGGGCCTTCGGCGGCGCGCCCGTGCGGGCGCCGTACACGATCTCCGACATGGCGGCCGACGCCGTCGGCCTGCTCGACCACCTCGGGATCGAGCGCGCCCACGTGGTGGGGGTGTCGATGGGCGGGATGATCGCGCAGACCATGGCGATCGAGTTCCCCCAGCGGGTCGCCTCGTTGACCAGCATCATGTCGACGACCGGCAAGCGCACCGTCGGCTGGCAGCACCCCAGCCTGCTGCCCCGTCTGATGGCCAAGCGCGGCGCGACCAAGGCGCAGTACATCGCCATCAGCGCCCGGATGGCCCGGCTGATCGGCTCCCCGGCGTACCCCGAGACCACGGCGACGCTGCGCGCCCGCGCCGAGGAGACCTGGGACCGCGGCCTGAACCCGGCGGGGGTGCTGCGCCAGATGCTGGCCGTGCTCACCCAGCCCAACCGCGGAGCGCGGCTGCGCGGCCTGCGGGTCCCCACGACCGTGATCCACGGGCTCGCCGACAAGATGGTCCACGTCTCCGGCGGACGCGCCACCGCCGCGGCGATCCCCGGCGCCGAGCTGGTGCTGATCGACGGGATGGGCCACGACATGCCGCACCAACTGCACCGCACGCTCGCCGACGCGATCCGCCGCACCGCCGACCGCGCCCAGGGCTGAGACGCCACCCTCCCCCTCCCCGCGCGACGCCCGCCGCCGCCCCAACGCCCGGCGCCCCACGCCCAGCAGGGCGCACCGGTCTGGTCCACCGACGTTTCCGCCAACCCCGGACGGGGTTATGGACAAACGGGACATAGGGGACTAGACGTGTGACACTGATCACGCATATCGGGAGGGGCAATGACGCATTCCTCAGCACGTTCGCTCACACGGCGGGGCCGGGCGGGCCCGACCCGCCGATCCCGAGCCCGACGCGGGGTAGCAGCCGCGGCCGCGACGGTGCTGGCCACCACGTTGCTCGCCGCCTGCTCCGGCGACGAGGGCAAGCCCGTGCTCACCTGGTACCTCAACCCCGACGGCGTGGAGACGCTCAGCGCCATCGCCGAGCGCTGCAGCACCGACGACTACACCATCGAGACCGAGCTCCTCCCGACCGGCGCGACCGACCAGCGGGTGCAGCTGGCCCGTCGGCTCGCCGCCGAGGACGACACCACCGACCTGATGAACCTCGACCCGGTCTTCGTGCCGGAGTTCGCCAACGCCGGCTGGCTCGCGGAGATGCCTGAGGACACCATCACCGAGGACACCCTCGCGGGCATCGCCGAGACGGCCCGCTGGGACGACAAGATCTACGCCGCCCCGATGTGGGCCAACACCCAGCTGCTCTGGTATCGCAAGTCCCTCGCCGAGGAGACCGGCCTGGACATGAGCAAGCCGGTGACCTGGGACCAGATCATCGACGCCGCCTCCGAGGTGCCGGGCGCCACGGTCGGCGTGCAGGGCAACAAGTACGAGGCCTACGTCGTGTGGATCAACGCGATGATCCAGGGCGCCGGGGGCGAGATCGTCTCCAACACCGACGCCGGCATCGACGCGACGGTCGAGATCGACTCCGAGGCGGGACGCAAGGCTGCCGCGATCATCGAGAAGCTTGCGAGCTCGCCCGCCGCGCAGTCCGACCTGTCGGTCTCCAACGAGGGCACCAGCCTCCCCGCGATGTTCGCCGGGCCCGGCGAGTTCATGGTGAACTGGACGTTCGTCTACAAGAACTACGCCCCCAGCGCCGAGAACGGCATCACCGAGGAGCAGTACAAGGACCTCGGCTGGGCGCGCTACCCGCGCACCGTCGCGGACATGCCCTCGAAGCCGCCCGTCGGCGGCATCGACATCGGTGTCGGGGCCTACTCCAAGCACCCGGACTTCGCCCTCGAGGCCGCGCGCTGCGTGACCGACACCGAGGCCCAGGTGCAGCTCGCCGTCGAGGCCGGGCTGATGCCGGCGACCAACTCGGCGTACGACTCCCCTGAGCTCGCCGAGGCCTACCCCGAGGACCTGCTCGCGCTCTTCCGCGAGAGCGTCGACCAGGGCGGCCCGCGTCCCAAGAGCGCCTTCTACGCCACGATCTCGAGCGCCCTGCAGAGCGTGTGGCACTCCCCGGAGTCGGTGAGCGACTCGACCCCCCAGGAGTCCGCCGAGTTCCTCAAGAACGTCCTTGAAGGGAAGGCGCTGTTGTGACCACCACCATCGCCACCCCGGCCACCAAGGCCGGCGACATCCCACCGGAGGTGAGCGACCGCACCCGCGCCGAGAACCGGCTGGGCATGAAGCTCGTCGCCCCGGCCCTGATCGTGATGCTCGTGGTCACGGCGTTCCCGATCCTGCGGGCGCTGTGGCTCTCCTTCTACAACTACTCCCTCACCGCCCCCGAGGACCGCCAGTTCGTCGGGATCGACAACTACGTCACCGCGCTGACCGACAGCCTGTTCTGGCGCGACATCGGCATGACGGTGATCTACATGCTGGTCACCGTGGCCTTCGAGCTGGTCATCGGCTTCGCGTTCGCGATGATCATGCACCGGGTGATCTTCGCCCGCGGCGTCATCCGGACCTCGATCCTGATCCCCTACGGCATCATCACCGTCGTCTCCGGCTTCGCCTGGCAGTTCGCCTTCACCTACCAGAACGGCTTCGTCAACGGCTGGTTGCCGTTCGTGAGCGCCGACTTCAACTGGTTCGGCGACACCGTGCCAGCGGTGATCGCGATCATGGTCTCCGAGATCTGGAAGACCACGCCGTTCATGTCGCTGCTGCTGCTCGCCGGCCTGGCCCAGGTCTCCGAGGACATGATCGAGGCCGCGAAGGTCGACGGCGCCACCTGGTGGCAGCGGCTGTTCAAGGTGATCCTGCCGAACATGCGGGCCGCGATCATGGTCGCGGTGCTGTTCCGCGCCCTCGACGCCTACCGCATCTTCGACAACATCTTCGTGATGACGGCGGGAGCGCAGGGCACCGAGTCGATCTCGTTCCTCACCTACCGCCAGAGCATCGAGCAGTTCCAGCTCGGCATGGGCTCCGCGCTCGCCGTGCTGCTGTTCCTCTCCGTGCTCCTGGTCGCCTTCGTGATCGTCAAACTGTTCCGCGTCGACCTGGCCCAGGCCCGAGGGGAGTCCTGACATGCGCAAGCTCGCTCTGCCACTCGGCGTCGCGCTGGTGATGGTGTGGTGCCTGCTGCCCATCGCCTGGATCGTGTCGCTGTCCTTCAAGAGCCAGGACGCGGTCTCCAACGGCACCGACCCCGGCTTCCTGCCGCTCGACTCCTTCACCGGCTGGGACAACTACACGGCCGTCTGGGACGACGACCAGTTCCGCCGCTCGATCCTCAACTCGATCGGCATCAGCCTGATCGCAACGATCCTCTCGGTCGCGCTCGCCACCCTCGCGGCGTACGCCATCGCCCGCCTGGAGTTCAAGGGCAAGCGGTTCGTGCTCTCCACCGCGCTGGCGATCGCGATGTTCCCGGTGGTCTCGCTGGTCAGCCCGCTCTTCGACCTCTGGCGGATCTTCGGGCTCTACGACACCTGGCCGGGGCTGATCATCCCCTACATGTCGTTCACGCTGCCGCTGGCGATCTGGACGCTCTCGGCGTTCTTCCGCGAGATCCCGTGGGAGTTGGAGCAGGCCGCCCAGGTGGACGGCGCCACGGCGTGGCAGGCGTTCCGCAAGGTCATCGTCCCGCTCGCCGCACCCGGCGTGTTCACCGCGGCGATCCTGACCTTCTTCTTCGCCTGGAACGACTTCGTCTTCGGCATCACGCTGACCTCGACCGAGGCGGCGAGACCGATCCCGGCGGCGTTGTCGTTCTTCGTCGGGCCCGACCCGTTCCAGCGGCCGGCCGGCCTGCTGGCCGCGGCCGCCGTCATCGCGACCATCCCGATCGTGATCATCGTCCTGTTGTTCCAGCGCAAGATCGTGGCCGGCCTCACCTCCGGCGCAGTGAAGGGGTAACACCATGGCCGCCATCTCCATGAAGAACATCGTCAAGAAGTACGGCGACGGGTTCCCTGCCGTGAACGACGTCTCGATCGACGTGGCGGACGGCGAGTTCGTCATCCTCGTCGGGCCGTCCGGCTGCGGGAAGTCGACGCTGCTGCGGATGATCGTCGGGCTCGAGGACATCACCTCCGGCGACATGTACATCGGCGACAAGCGGGTCAACGACCTCGCCCCGCGCGATCGCAACCTCGCGATGGTCTTCCAGAACTACGCGCTCTACCCACACCTGACCGTCTACGAGAACATCGCGTTCCCGCTGCGCCTCGCCGGCGCCAAGGACGAGGAGATCGATGAGAAGGTCCGCACCGCCTCCGCGACCCTGGAGCTCGACGAGCACCTCGACCGCAAGCCCGGCAACCTGTCGGGTGGTCAGCGCCAGCGGGTCGCGATGGGACGCGCGATCGTCCGCGATGCCGACGCGTTCCTCTTCGACGAGCCGCTGTCCAACCTCGACGCCAAGCTGCGCGGGCAGATGCGCACCGAGATCGCGCGCCTCCAGCAGCGTCTCGGCATCACCACCGTCTACGTCACCCACGACCAGACCGAGGCGATGACGCTGGGCGACCGGGTGGCCGTGCTCAAGCGCGGCGTGCTCCAGCAGCTGGCCACGCCCCGCGAGCTCTACACCCAGCCCAACAACCTCTTCGTCGCCGGCTTCATCGGGTCCCCGCCGATGAACTTCCTGCCCGCGACGGTCGAGGGCGACGAGGTCGCCCTCCCCTTCGGCAAGGTCCGCATCCCGAAGGCCAAGGCCGAGCGGGCGCAGGGCCGCGGCCTGCTGATCGCCGGCATCCGCCCCGAGCACTTCGACGACGCGAGCGTCGTGGGCAAGTCCGGCGACGGCTCGACGTTCCGCGCGAAGGTCGACGTGGTGGAGTGGCTGGGCAACGAGTCCTACGCCTACATCCCGTTCGAGGCTCCTCCGGAGGTGCAGGCCCAGCTCGACCAGCTCGAGCGGGACCTCGACGGGGAGTCGATGCGCACCCAGCTCGTGGTCTCCCTCGACGGCGCCTCGCGGGTCCGCGAGGGCGACGAGGCCGAGCTGTGGGTCGAGACCGAGCACATGCACCTGTTCGACCCGGAGACCGGCGAGAACCTCACCCTCGAGCGCGAGGTCGGGGACAACGAGCAGGCGACGCTGGAGCACACCGCCAGCGACAACTGATCCCGCACGTCAGGACGATGCCCGGCCCAGGAACCCGCGTTTCTGGCCGGGCATCGGCTTGCGGGTGACCGTCACCGCGCCCATCAGTGCGAAGCCGCGCACCCGCACGATCGGCGAGTACGGCCCGAAGTCGGCGGCCACCTTGTCCCGGCTCTGCTCGAAGGCGCCCATCAGACCGGTTCCCTCGACGATCACCTGGGTGTGGGCGTTCACGATGATGTCGACCGCGCCCATGACGGTGTTGGCGTTGATGACGACCTCACGGACGGTGAACACCGCCTCGCGCAGGTCGAGGTCGACCGAGCCCATCAGCGAGAACGCCGTGTGGCTCGCCCCGACCACCCACGCGCCCTTGCGCGTCTGCGAGCTCAGCACCGCCGTGCTGTTCGCAGGCTGCGGCAGCGCGACGTACGACGAGGAGGCGGGGGCGTGGGGTTCGACCGGCGCGGGCGCGGCGGAGGTCGGCACGACGCTCGCGGCACCCGGCAGGTCCACGACGAGCGGCACCAGGTCGGCGTACACCTTCGCGGCGTAGGTGGCCTCGAGCCGCTCCTCCAGCTCGTCGACCTCCAGGCGCCCCTCCCCCGCGGCCTCGCGGAGGAACTCGGCCAGGCGGTGCCGGTCCGCATCCGATATCCGCAGCTGGGGCGGGCGCGGCTGCTGGGGGTCTCCGTCCATGGCGCTCACCCTATCGAGGCCCGTGCTCAGGCGCTGACCACGAGGACGGGCGTCGGAGCCAGGCGGAGCGACACTCGCTGGCCGGGCACCAGCCCCTCGGCCAGGCTGCTGGCAAGCTGGGCGACGAGGGTGGTGCCGTCGGGCGTCGTGACCGTGACCCGGGACAGGGCGCCGAGGAACGAGATCGCCACGACGTGCGCGTCGCCGTCGGTGCCTTCCCCGGCTGCCTCGACGTGCACCGACTCGGGGCGGACCAGTGCCTCACCGGCGCCGGTGGTCGATCCCGGGAGCACCGGCATTGCGGCGCCGAGCACCCGCGCCGTGCCGTCCTGCACCTGGGCCGGCAGCCGGTTCGACAGGCCCACGAACTGGCCGACGAACGCCGTCGCCGGGGCGTCGTAGAGCTGCGGCGGTGCGGCGATCTGCTCCAGCCGGCCGGCGTTCATCACCCCGACCCGGTCGGCGATCGCCAGCGCCTCCTCCTGGTCGTGGGTCACGAAGAGCGTGGTCGTGCCGACGTCGAGCTGCACCCGGCGGATCTCCTCGCGCAGCTGCACCCGCACCTTGGCGTCCAGCGCCGACAGCGGCTCGTCGAGCAGCAGGACCGCAGGCTCGATGGCGAGCGCCCGGGCCAGCGCGACGCGCTGCTGCTGCCCGCCCGAGAGCTGGTGGGCGTAGCGGTCGTGGTGCTCGCTGAGCCCCACCAGCTCCAGCATCTCGCCGGCGCGGGCGCGACGGTCACGACGCGAGCGACCGCGCAGCTTGAGCCCGAAGTCGACGTTCTGCGCGACGGTGAGGTGGGGGAAGAGGCTGTAGGCCTGGAAGACCATCCCCATGTCGCGCTTGCTGGCCGGCACCCGTGAGATGTCGCGACCCCCGACGAGCACCGTGCCGGCGTCCTGGGCCTCGAGGCCCGCGAGGATCCGCAGTGCGGTGGTCTTGCCGCACCCCGACGGCCCCAGCAGCGCGACCAGCTCGCCGGGTTCGATGCGAAGGTCCAGGCCGTCGAGGGCCCGCACCTCGCCGTAGTGACGCTGGAGCCCGGACAGCTCGACGGCGAGCCCGTCCTGGCTGCGCTGCGGCGCACGGCTGGTCAGTTGGGTCATGCTCACCTCCGGGTGGAGCGTCGGCGGTCGAGCACCGACATGACGAGCAGCAGGAGCGCTGCGAAAAGGATGGAGCCGAGCGCCGCCGCCATCGACAGGGGTGCGTCGCTCTTGCCGAGGAGCACGATGACGACCGGCAGGGTGTCGTAGTTCAGCAGTGAGGCGACGGTGAACTCACCGAGCACCAGGGCGACCGAGATGAACGCCGCGTTGACCACGCCCGGCCAGATGTTCGGCAGCACCACCCGCACGATCACCGTGAACCAGCTCGCGCCGAGCGAGCGCGCCGCCTCGGCCAGGGTCGTGGTGTCGATGGAGGACAGCGCCGAGTCCAGCGCCCGGTAGGCGTAGGGCAGCACCAGTACGACGTAGAGGAAGGTCAAGGTGAGCGCGGAGTCGCCGATCAGGTAGTTCACCCAGGCGTAGACGTTCTTGATGCCCACGACGATCACCAGGGCGGGGATGGTCAGCGGCAGCAGGCAGAGGAACTCCACCAGCCGAGAGGCGCGTGGCACCCGCAGACGCACCCACACCATGGTCGGCACGAGCAGCACCAGCATGCCGACGACCGTCAGCCCGGCGAGCAGCAGCGAGGTGGTGATCGCCTCGGTCATCGCGGGGTCGCGCAGCAGCTGCGACCAGGCCTCCCCGGTGCGCTCCTCGGTGCCCGGGACCTTCGTGCTGAAGTCCAGCAGGGCCAGCATCGGCAGGGCGAAGAAGACACCGAAGGCGAGCAGCAGCACGACCCGCGTCGCGGACCACACCCAGCGCCCCGCGCCGGCGCCCGGCAGCGCGGCGCTCATCCCAGCCACCGCGAGGTACGGCGCAGCAGCCAGGCGTAGAGCCCCATCACGATCGCCACGACGACGACCATCTGCAGCGCCAACGCGTAGGCGAAGTTGGCCTGTCCGAGGATGACCTCGCTGCTCAACGCCGCGCGGATCAGCAGCGGAGTGATCGGGGCGCCCTGGCTGACCAGCGCGGCGGCCGTGGCGTAGGCGGCGAACGCGTTGGCGAACAGCAGCAGGGCGGAGCCGAGGAACGCCGGCCGCAGCAACGGCACGGCGACCTTGGTCCAGTACTGCCAGGTGTTCGCCCCCAGTCCGACCGCTGCCTCGCGCCACTGCGGGCGCAGCCCCTCGAGCGCGGGGAGGAAGACGATCACCATCAGCGGGATCTGGAAGTAGGTGTAGACCAGCACCAGTCCGGGCAGCTCGTAGAGCCAGCCGGAGCCGGTGGCGTCGAGGCCGAAGAGGTCGGCGAGCAGGTCGGTCAGCAAGCCGCCGAAGCCCAGCGTGGCGATCCACGCGAAGGCGAGCGTGACCCCGCCGAACTGGGCGAGGACGCCGCAGACGGCGGTCGCGACGCGGCGTACCAGGCTGGTCGGCGGCGCAGCCAGGATGAGGTAGGCCAGCACTGCGCCGAGCACCGCGCCCAGCGCGGCCGAGAACGTCGAGAGCAGGAGGCTCTGACGCAGCGCGCGCATCGCGGTCTCCTCGAACAGCGCGGCGACCTTCTCGGTCGAGAAGGCGCCGGACTCGTCCTGGAAGGCGCCCACCGCGACGGTCACGGTGGGCACCAGCAGGAAGACGCCGATGAAGGCCAGGAACGGCAGCAGCCCGATGGCCGGACCCACGCGCAGGCGCGGGCCCGGCCGGGGCGACGGCTCCGCCGTCCCGGGTGCCGCCGTGGGCGCGAGAGCGCTCACGTCAGCCGATGGCCTTCGCCCAGTTCTCGGAGAGGTAGGCCGCCATCTCCTCGGTCTGCTCGTTGGTGGCGATCACGGGGTCTCCGGTGACGGGCGGCAGCGCGTCGTACAGCTCGGTGTCGATCGTGCCCGCCTCGGCCATCGCCTCGGCGCGCACCGGCCGGGCGCCGCCGGCCAGCCAGAGGTTCTGGCCCTCGTCGCTGTAGAGGAACTCCTGCCACAGACGCGCCGCCGCGGGGTGCGGGGCGTCGGCGTTGATCGCCTGGAAGTAGTAGCCGGCGACCGGCGCCTCCTCGGGCACGTACACCTCCCAGTCGTCGAGATTCTGCGACTCGACGGCGTTGAGGTAGTCCCAGTCGATGACCACCGGGGTCTGCCCCGAGGCGATCGTGGCGGGGGTGGGGTCGACCGGGAGGAAGTTGCCGGCCTTCTTGAGCGCGGCGAAGAACTCCACGCCGGGCGCGATGTCGTCGGCCGACCCGCCGTTGGCGACCGAGGCCATGAGCACGCCGCTGAACGCGGCGCCTGCCTCGGTCGGGTCACCGTTGAGTGCGACCTTGCCCTTGAACTCCGGCTTGAGGAGGTCGTCCACGGAGGTGATCGCGGGCACCTTGCTCGCGTCGTAGCCGATCGACATGAAGCCGCCGTAGTCGTTGACCCAGGCGCCGTCGTCAGCCTTGAACTCGTCGGGAATGGTGTCCCAGGTGTCGACCTGGTACTCGGCGAACATGTCGGTGTTGGCCAGCGCCACCGACTGTGCGAGGTCGAAGGCGTCGGGCGCGCGGTCGGTGCCCTCGAGCTGCACGGCGGCGTTGATCTCGTCCTGGCTGTCGCCGTCCGGCAGCGACGAGTTGACCTTGATGTCGTACTTCTTCTCGAACGTCGAGATGATCTCGCCGTAGTTGGCCCAGGTCGGGGGCACGGCGACGACGTTGAGCTCGCCCTCCTCCTGGGCGGCCTCGATGAGCGCCTCCATCCCGCCGAGGTCCTCCGCGGAGGTGGCGGTGGCGGCGCCGGACCCGCCGTCGTCCTGGTTGTCGTCGTCGGACGGCGGGGCGCACGCGGCCAGTGCCGTCATCGTGGCCAAGGTCGCGAGGGATGCGACGACCGGTCGGAACTTCACGGTGGGACCTCCTTGAGAGTCGGTCCGCGCGCGCGAACCTGGCCCCACCTCGCAGTGACGCCTGTCACGCAGGCTACTCGCGCGCCGGCCGGGTACGTCGCCCGCCCCGGGCCGAGGGCCGCGAAGCGGTATCCTCCCTGCTCGTGGCCAGCCCTGAGTTCCTCTACTCCGACCTCCTCCCCACCGGCAAGGACGACACGCCCTACCGGCTGATCACCACCGAGGGGGTCAGCACCTTCGAGGCGGACGGCGAGACCTTCCTGCGGGTCTCCCCCGAGGCCATCCAGCGCCTCACCACCGAGGCGATGCACGACATCAGCCACTACCTGCGTCCGGCCCACCTGCGCCAGCTGCGCCGGATCATCGACGACCCCGAGGCATCGGGCAACGACCGCTTCGTGGCCCTCGACCTGCTCAAGAACGTCAACATCTCCGCCGGCGGCGTGCTGCCGATGTGCCAGGACACCGGCACCGCGATCGTGATGGGCAAGAAGTCCGAGGGCGTGCTCACCGGCGTCGACGACGGCGAGGCGATCAGCCGTGGCGTCTACGACGCCTACACGAAGCTGAACCTGCGCTACTCCCAGCTCGCGCCGCTCACGACGTACGAGGAGAAGAACACCGGCTCCAACCTGCCGGCGCAGATCGAGATCTACTCCACGCCCCAGACGTCGGGGAAGCCGGAGTACAAGTTCCTCTTCATGGCCAAGGGCGGCGGCTCGGCCAACAAGTCGTTCCTGTTCCAGGAGACCAAGGCGATCCTCAACCCGGACCGCCTGCTGAGCTTCCTCGACGAGAAGATCCGCTCGCTCGGCACCGCCGCCTGCCCGCCGTACCACCTCGCGGTGGTCATCGGCGGCACGTCGGCGGAGTTCGCGCTCAAGACCGCGAAGTACGCCTCCGCGCACTACCTCGACAACCTGCCCACCGAGGGCTCGATGAGCGCGCACGGGTTCCGCGACCTCGAGCTCGAGGAGCAGGTCTTCAAGCTGACCCAGTCCTTCGGCATCGGCGCGCAGTTCGGCGGCAAGTACTTCTGCCACGACGTGCGGGTCGTGCGCCTGCCCCGCCACGGCGCCTCGCTGCCGGTCGCGATCGCCGTCTCCTGCTCCGCCGACCGCCAGGCGCTCGGCAAGATCACCCCCGAGGGCGTCTTCCTCGAGCAGCTCGAGACCGACCCGGCGCAGTACATGCCCGACGCCGGCATGGCCGAGGAGATCGCCGGCGGCGAGGTCGTCCAGGTCGACCTGAACCGCCCGATGAGCGAGATCCTCGCGCAGCTGTCGCAGTACCCGGTGAAGACCCGCCTCTCACTGACCGGCCCGCTGGTCGTGGCGCGCGACATCGCGCACGCCAAGATCAAGGAGCGCCTCGACGCCGGCGAGGAGATGCCGCAGTACCTGCGGGACCACCCGGTCTACTACGCGGGCCCGGCCAAGACCCCCGAGGGGATGGCCTCGGGCTCGTTCGGCCCGACCACGGCCGGGCGGATGGACTCCTACGTCGAGCAGTTCCAGGCCGCCGGCGGCTCGATGGTGATGCTGGCCAAGGGCAACCGCTCCAAGCAGGTGACCGACGCCTGCGGCACCCACGGCGGCTTCTACCTCGGCTCGATCGGCGGCCCCGCCGCTCGCCTGGCCCAGGACTGCATCAAGAGCCAGGAGGTCATCGAGTACCCCGAGCTCGGCATGGAGGCGGTCTGGAAGATCGAGGTCGAGGACTTCCCCGCCTTCATCGTGGTCGATGACAAGGGCAACGACTTCTTCACCGACCCCGCCGGCACCACCACGGTGCCGATCTCGGGGATCCGGGTGCGCTCGGCCCAGTAGGGCCCACCCAGCACGCACGAACGACCGCCGGGGCGGGGCCGATGGCCCCGCCCCGGCGGTCGTCGCACGTACGGATCAGGTGCGGTTGGACTCCACGTTGCCGCCCGGCTTGCCGTTCGGGCCGGCGTCCTCGCCGTCCTCGATCGCGCCCTCCGCCTCCGGGTTGCCGGCGACGCCCTGGTCGTCGGAGATCGGGGTGTCGGCCTCGGCCGGGTCCATCGAGGCGACCTCGGAGACCTGCCCCTCGCTCTGCTCGTTCGTGTCGTCCTTGCCCGTCATGGGGCCTCCTTCTCCTCGACGTGTGCTGACCGTGGAGCCAGTACCCGTCATTCGTTCCTGGCTGACGACTGGACGTCGCCCACCGCCGAGCGCCCCTCCTCCTGGACCCGGCCGGCCGAGTCCTTGGCGGTCTCCTTCACCTGCTGGGCCGCGTCCGTGGCGGTCTCCTGCAGGCCGGAGGCGACGTCCTGGCCGACGGACTTGGCCTGGTCGAGCAGCGGGCGACCCTGGTCGAGCGCGGACGAGGCGGCACTTGCCTCGGCCCGGCTCGCGGGGAACATCCCCGCGATCACCATGCCGAGGCCGAACGCGACGAGACCCGCGCCCAGCGGGCTGCCCTCGTAGCGCTCCTGCGCGGCGCCGGCCGCCGAGGACGCGGTGTCGCGGACGGTGTCCTTCGCCGATCCGGCGGACCCGCCGGTGCTCTCGCGAGCCTGGGACGCGCTGCCCATGATCCGGTTGCGCACCCCGAGCACCCGGTCGCGCGCCGCGGCCTTGCGGCGCGCGACCACGGCTGAGGGGCTGACCCGGTCCTGGAGCTCGTCGAGGTCCTGGGCGAGGGTCTGTCGGGTGCCTGCGATGTCGGTGCTCAGCTCTTCTGTGCGGTTGCCCATCGGGCGTCCTCCTTGAGTGTGCGCTGCGTCGTGGGCAGCTGGGGGTTGCTCTCCTTGAGGGCCTTGCGGCCGGTCACGGCGAGCACGGCGGCGATCACCGCCCAGAGGACGGTCACGATCAGCGCCGCCACCCACAGCGGCATCCAGGAGTCGAGGACCGCCGTCAAGGTGACCGACACCCAGATCAGCAGGAGGTGCCCGGCGACGCCGGCTCCCCCGAGCAGCCCGACCCCCTTCCCGGCTTGGGTCATCTCCTGCTTGAGCTCGGTCTTGGCCAGCTCGAGCTCCTGCTTGACCAACGTGGAGATGTCGCTGGTGACGTCGCTGACGATGTCACCGAGGCTGCGCTCGCCCCGTGGGGAGGCATCGACCACCGGCGTCGCGCCGGACATGGCGTCGGCGAACGGCGGCGGGTGCTCCGGCGGGGGGACCGACGGTTGGACGGGCCCGCTCACAGCACGCCCCGCTCGCCGGAGGGCTCACCGGGCCCGCGCTCGCCGTACCCCATCTCCGGACCGGAGCCGGTGGTCGAGGTGCTCGGCGGGTCGGGCAGGCCCGGGGTGCGCGACCCGATCGGGGCGCCCATCGGGGAGTCGCTCGGCCCGCTCGGGAGCGGAGTCGCCGAGCCCCCGAGGGGGTCCGCCTCCGCGGCCGCGATGCCGTCGGCGGCGCCGCGCAGCAGTCGTCCGGCCACCACGCCGGCGGCCAGCGACCCGAGCAGGAAGACACCCGGGCGGCGGCGCGCGAAGCGGCGGGCCTCGTCGAGGAGCTCGCTCGGCTCGTGTCCCTCCAGGTAGGAGCCGGCGCTGCGCGCCCGGTCGGCGACCTCCTTGGCGACGCTGGTGGCGAGACCGGGCTCGCCGCCGTCGGCCATCTGGCCCAGGTCGTCGGCGAGTCCGCGGAGGGTCTCGGCGAGTCGGGCCTGCTGGGTCCGCGACTGCTCGCTGGCCTGGGTGATGGCGTCGTCGAGGACCCGGCGCGCCTGACCCGCGGCCTCTGAGGCCACGGCACGCGCCTCCTCGGCGGCCGTGCCGGCCACCTGCTTGCCGTCATCGACTGCCGTGCCGGCAGCCGCCTGAGCTCGCTCCTTGGTGCTGGGACTGTCGTTCATCAGACCTCCACAGGGTTTCGGGGATATTCGGGGGTATCCCTCCCGGCGCAGACCAAGCCCATCCCCCAGGATGGGACCGTGGAGTACGTCGAGGTCGCCCGCGCCGAGTCCGAGCGGGGAGAGTTGGTGCTGCGCGAGCGACGCGAGGAGCACGGGCCGGCCGTGCTCGAGCTGCGCGCGAACGGCGTGTTCGTGATGGACACCCAGGAGACCAGCACCGAGGAGGCACTCGCGACCGCCTGCCTCGCGCTCGTCGAGCACCCCACCCACGTGCTGGTGGGCGGCCTCGGACTCGGGTTCACCGCGCACCGGGTGCTGACCGACCGACGCGTCGAGCGCTGCGTGGTCGTCGAGATCGAGCAGGCCCTCGTGGACTGGATGCGCGACGGCACCGTCCCGCACGGACCGACCGTGCTCGCCGACGAGCGCCTGCACGTGGTGGTCGCCGACGTCGCCGTCGCCCTCGCCGAGGCCCGCCCCGCGTCGTACGACCTGGTGCTGCTGGACGTCGACAACGGTCCCGGCTACCTGGTCCACGACACCAACGCCGGCCTCTACGAGCAGCCGTTCCTCGGCCGGGTGCGCACCCTGCTGCGTCCGGGCGGAGCCGTCGCGATCTGGTCGGCGGCCGAGGAGCCGGCGCTCGAGCAGGCGCTGGCCGAGGTCTTCGGTGCTGCCGAGGCGCACCCGCTCCGGGTCGACCTCCAGGGACGCGAGGAGCACTACTGGCTCTACGTCGCGCGGGTACCGTCCCCCGCGTGACCAGCGACCGGAGCAGCAGTCAGGCGGACGAGCAGTTCCGCACCGAGCACGACTCCATGGGCGACGTCCTCGTCCCACGCGAGGCGCTCTGGCGCGCCCAGACGCAGCGCGCCGTGGAGAACTTCCCGATCAGCGGCACCCCGCTGGAGCCGCGCCTGATCCGCGCGCTCGGGCTGGTCAAGGCGGCCGCGGCCACCACCAACGGCGAGCTCGGGGTGCTCGAGGCCGACGTGGCCCGCGCGATCGCGGACGCGGCCGTCGCCGTGGCCGCGGGCGAGCACGACGACGCCTTCCCCATCGACGTCTTCCAGACCGGGTCGGGCACCAGCTCGAACATGAACGCCAACGAGGTGATCGCCAGCCTCGCCGCGCGCGCCGGCACCGAGGTCCACCCCAACGACCACGTCAACGCCAGCCAGTCCTCCAACGACACCTTCCCCACCGCGATCCACGTGGCCGCCACGCTCGCGGTGGTCGACGACCTGATGCCCGCGCTCGACGTGCTGGCCGGCTCGCTGGAGCGCAAGGCCGAGGAGTTCGCCGGCCTGGTGAAGTCCGGGCGCACCCACCTGATGGACGCCACGCCGGTGATGCTGGGCCAGGAGTTCGGCGGGTACGCCGCGACCGTGCGCTACGCCGCCGAGCGCGTCGAGTCGGTGCTCCCCCGGGTCCGGGAGCTGCCGCTGGGCGGTACGGCGGTGGGCACCGGCATCAACACCCCTGCCGGGTTCGCCCCCCGGGTCATCGCCGGGCTCGCCGAGCGGACCGGACAGCCCTTCACCGAGGCGCGCAACCACTTCGAGGCCCAGGGCACCCGTGACTCGCTGGTCGAGCTCAGCGGCGCGCTGAAGACCTACGCGGTCGGCCTCACCAAGATCTGCAACGACCTGCGGTGGATGTCCTCCGGCCCGACCACCGGACTGGCCGAGATCCACCTGCCCGACCTCCAGCCGGGCTCGAGCATCATGCCGGGCAAGGTCAACCCGGTGCTCCCCGAGGCGACCCTGATGGTGTGCGCGCAGGTCATCGGCAACGACACCGCGGTGACCGTCGCCGGCGCCAGCGGCAGCTTCGAGCTCAACGTCGCGATGCCGGTCATCGCCCGCAACCTGCTGGAGTCGGTGCGCCTGCTCGCCGCCTGCTCGCGGGTGCTCGCCGAGCGCACGGTGGACGGCATCACCGCCGACGCCGAGCGGATGCGCACCTACGCGGAGTCCTCGCCCTCGGTGGTGACGCCACTGAACAAGTACCTCGGCTACGAGGCCGCCGCCAAGGTCGCCAAGAAGGCGCTGGCCGACGGCGCGACGATCCGCGAGACCGTGATCGCGATGGGGTACGTCGAGCGCGGCGAGCTCACCGAGGCGCAGCTCGACGAGGCGCTCGACGTGGAGTCGATGACCCACCCGTGAGGGCGGCGTACCCCGCCCCGGCGGGCGGGGTGCGTCAGTACCAGCCGTGCGACTCGCTGTGCGCCCAGGCGCCGCACGGGCTGCCGTAGCGGTCGGCGATGTAGCCGAGGCCCCAGCGGATCTGGGTGACCGGGTTCGTCGCCCAGTCGGCACCGGCGCTGGACATCTTGGAGCCGGGCAGCGCCTGTGGGATGCCGTAGGCCGACGAGGTCGGGTTGTCGGCGTTGACGGTCCAGTTGGACTCTCGGGTCCACAGCGAGTCCAGGCAGCCCCACTGGTCGGAGGAGAAGCCGGCCTCGCCGAGCAGCGCGCGCCCGATGGTGCGCGGGTCCTGGGCCGAGAGGTCCTCGGTGCGGGTCATCGCCTCGCCGGCGGACGGCGACAGCACGGCCTCCTTGGCCGGGTCGGCCGCCTCGCGACGGTCGGAGCGCGAGACCTCGGGGGCCCGCGCGGTGGCCGATGCCTGGGCCTCGGGCGCGTCGTCGACGCTCTCGGACTCGGTCGGCGTGAACTCGTCGGCCCCGGTGGCCTCGGGCTCGGTGGACTTCTCGGGGTCGAACGCCTGGCCGAGGGAGGCCGAGGCCAGGCCGATGCCCGCGCCGTTCTGCTCGGCCGAGGACCCGCTGGTGGAGAGGACTCCGCCGACCACTGTCGCGCCGGTCGCGGCAACCGCGAGGGTGGAATAGAGCATCGTGGCGCGCAGGGCCCGGCGCGGGGCCTGCGTGCTGACCGCCCGGTTGGGGGCGGCGCGGTGCTTGGGGGCGGACTTGGCGGGCTGGTTCACAGGGGTTTCGGCTCCGGGTAGACAACGGTGGCCAGCGGCCCACCCTGCTGCCTTGACATGCGTCAGGCAAACCGCCGGGCCCACTTCGTGGAAGAAAGTGGCGCGAGGAACAGACCAGTCGCCTCCCCAGTCCCACGAGTCACATGTGTGACGTGGGTCGCCACCATGTGGAAACGTCACACGCTTCCCCGGTACGCCGAGTCGCCCCTGGTGGTGCCGACTCGGCGCACGCGGGATCGGGTCGGCCGGGTCAGAGGGTCACGTGCTCGAGCATCTCGGTGACGAGAGCGGCGATCGGGGACCGCTCGGAGCGGGTGAGGGTGACGTGGGCGAAGAGCGGGTGGCCCTTGAGCTTGTCGATGACCGCGACCACACCGTCGTGGCGCCCCACCCGCAGGTTGTCGCGCTGGGCGACGTCGTGGGTCAGCACCACCTTGGAGTTGGCGCCGACGCGGGAGAGCACGGTCAGCAGCACGTTGCGCTCCAGCGACTGCGCCTCGTCGACGATCACGAAGGAGTCGTGCAGCGAGCGCCCGCGGATGTGGGTCAGCGGCAGCACCTCGAGCATGCCCTGCGCCAGCACCTCCTCGATCACCTCCTTCGAGGTGATCGAGCCCAGCGTGTCGAAGACCGCCTGGCCCCAGGGCGACATCTTCTCGTTCTCCGAGCCGGGCAGGTAGCCGAGCTCCTGGCCGCCGACCGCGAACAGCGGGCGGAACACCACGACCTTCTGATGCTGGCGGCGCTCCAGCACCGCCTCGAGCCCGGCGCACAGCGCCATCGCGGACTTGCCGGTGCCGGCACGCCCGCCGAGGGACACGATGCCGACCTCGGGGTCGAGCAGCATCTCCAGGGCGATCCGCTGCTCGGCCGAGCGGCCGTGCACGCCGAAGGCCTCGCGGTCGCCGCGCACGAGGTGCACGGCCTTGTCCGGCCCGACCCGGCCCAGGGCGGTGCCGCGCTCGGAGACCAGCACCAGCCCCTGGTGGCACGGCAGGTCGCGGGCGGCGGCGAGCTCGAGGGTGCCGTCGTCGTAGAGCTCGTCGAGCTCGCTGGTCTCGATCTCCAGCTCGGCCATCCCGCTGTAGCCGGTGTCGGACTCGCTGATGGCCTCGAAGCGGTACTCCTCGGCCTCCAGCCCGACGGCGGCGGCCTTGATCCGCAGCGGCAGGTCCTTCGACACCAGCGTCACCTGGTGGCCCTCGTCGGCGAGGTTGCGGGCCACGGCCAGGATGCGGGTGTCGTTGTCACCGAGCCGGAAGCCCGACGGCAGGGCCCCGGGGTCGGTGTGGTTGAGCTCGACGCGCAGGGTGCCGCCGCTCTCCCCCATCGGGATCGGCTGGTCGAGGCGGCGGTGGGTGACCCGCAGCTCGTCGAGCATCCGCAGGGCGGCGCGGGCGAAGAAGCCCAGCTCGGGGTGGTGCCGCTTGCCCTCGAGCTCGGTCACCACGACCACGGGGAGCACCACCTCGTGCTCGGCGAAGCGGCGGATCGCGCCCGGGTCGGCCAGCAGCACGCTGGTGTCGAGGACGTAGGTGCGGGCTGCGGTGCTGTCGGTCGGGCGCTGCGGGTGGTGGGCCTGGGTCGGCACGGTTCCCCCTCACGGGCCGGCACGGCGCACTCGGCGTCCCGGTCCCTAGCTCACGCGGATGGACCGGGATGCCCGAAGACAGGAGTGCCCGCCTCCGTGCGCACGGCGGGCCAGCCGCCGTGCGGTGCAGTCGTGACTGGTCACGATCGGGCCTCCTGGTACGGCGGGCTTCCCCACCCGCCGATGCCAGAGAAAGTACGCCGCGGGGCCGGGGCGGGGCAGCGACACGCCGCAGCCGGGAGGTGAAGCCTCAGGAACCGAAGCGGCGCTCGCGCTGGGCGTAGGCCCGGATCGCGCGCAGGAAGTCGACGCGGCGGAAGTCCGGCCAGTAGGCCTCGCAGAAGTAGAACTCCGACTTCGCGCTCTGCCACAGCAGGAACCCACTCATCCGCTGCTCCCCGGAGGTGCGGATCACCAGGTCCGGGTCGGGCTGGCCCTTGGTGTAGAGGTGCGCGGAGATGTCCTCCACCGTGAGGCTGTGGGCCAGCGTCTCCATGTCGGTGCCGCGCTCGGCGTGCTCGAGCAGCAGCGAGCGCACCGCGTCGGCGATCTCGCGGCGCCCGCCGTACCCGACCGCGATGTTGACCAGCAGCCCGTCCACGTCGCGCGTCGCGTCCTCGGCCGCCTTGAGCCGCGCGGCGGTCCCGGCGGGCAGCAGGTCGAGCGCGCCGACCGGGTGCACCCGCCAGCGCTGCTGGGCGGCGAGGGAGTCCACCACGCCCTCGATGATCCCCAGGAGCGGGCGCAGCTCGTCCTCGGGACGGTTCAGGTTGTCGGTGGAGAGCAGCCACAAGGTGACCACCTCGATGCCGACCTCGTCGCACCAGCCGAGGAACGGCTCGATGTTGGCGGCCCCGGCGCGGTGCCCGTGGGCGGAGTCGTGACCGAGGGAGCGGGCCCACCGGCGGTTGCCGTCGAGCATGACGCCGACATGCTTGGGCAGGTTGTCCGGCATGCGCCGCAGCAGCCGGGCCTCGTAGGCCGGGTAGAGCACCCGGCGCAGCCCCCGTTTCCAGTCAGCCACGGGATACAGCCTAGTGGTCGAACCCGGCCCGGGGCGATGAAGCGGACCTCACACCGCCGGACGGCGTGACCTTGGCCGCCCTTTCGTCCGGAGAGGTCGCCAGATGGGTACGGTCGAGTCATGAGCAGGTCCATGCAGCATGCCCGGGATGAGATGAGGCACGGCCTGGAGTCGATCCACGACTCGATCTCCGACACGATCGCGGAGGTCAAGCCCAAGCTTCGCGGATGGCTCCACCTCTCGACGGCACCGCTGACGCTGGTCGCGGGCATCGTCCTGGTCGCGCTCTCCCCCGACACGACCACCAAGATCGGGTCGGCGGTCTTCACCGGCTCGGGGTTCCTGCTCTTCACGGTCTCGGCGATCTACCACACCGGCAACTGGTCGCCGCGGGTCTGGGCGTTCCTGCGCCGCTTCGACCACTCCAACATCTTCCTGCTCATCGCCGGCTCCTACACGCCGTTCGCCCTGCTGCTGCTGGAGGGCACCCAGCGCACCGCGCTGATCGCGACGGTGTGGACCGGCGCCGTGCTCGGCGTGCTGTTCCGGATCTTCTGGACCGACGCCCCGCGCTGGCTCTACGTCCCGATCTACATCGCACTGGGCTGGGCGGCGATCTTCTTCATCCCCGGCTTCTTCAGCGGCGCCACCGCGCTCGGCATGGGCATCGGCGTCGCGATCTTCACCCTGATCGTGGTCGGCGGCGCCCTCTACACCTGCGGCGGCGTGGTCTACGGCCTCAAGCGCCCGAACCCCTCACCGGAGTGGTTCGGCTTCCACGAGATCTTCCACGGCTTCACGGTCGTGGCGTTCTTCACGCACTACATCAGCGTCTCGCTGGCCACCTACGCCCTGCGCTGAGCCCGCTCACGCGGCGAGCAGCACCTGTGCCTCGCCGCGTCGTACGGCGGCCCGCGCGGCCACGGCCGCGACACCCGTCCCGGCGACGGCGAACATCGTCGCGAGACCGATCCAGCCCAGCCAGCCGTGCTCGATCGCGGTCGCGGTGATCACCAGGGGCGCGAGCATCCCGGCGATCGAGTAGCCCATCTGGCTCACGCCCTGGTAGGCCCCGGCGCTCAGCGGGTCGGCGAGCTCGAAGGCCAGCCCCCAGCCGCCGGCCTCGGCGAGGATCTCCGCGGCGGTGCTGACCGTCTCGGCGAGCAGGAGCAGCAGCACCGCCGCCACCACCCCGACCGACCCGGCAGCGGCCAGCAGCAGGCAGGCCAGCGCGAGCAGCAGGCCCCCACGGCGTACGGCCCGGCCGGCGGCGCGGATCTCGTGGGTGCCGCGCGAGGCCCGCACCTGCAGCGCGGCCACCAGCACGGTGTTGAGCAGCAGCACCACCGAGACCATCACGGTCGGTGCCTCGGTGTGGTGGGCGATCCACAGCGGCACGCCGACGTTCTGCAGCCCGAACTGCATCGCGACCACGGAGTTGAGCGCGGTCGAGGCCAGGTAGGTGCGATCGCGCAGCGGGGAGCGCCCCCGCGGCGCGGTCAGGTCGGCCCGCCGCCCCCGGGTCGGGCGCAGCGCCTCGGCGAGCCCCGGCACCCGGGCGCGCAGGCCGCCCAGTGGCACCACCGCGAGCAGCGAGAGCAGCCCGACCACCACCATCGTGGTGCGGTACGCCGTGGCGGTGCCGAGCAGCAGCGCGACGGCCGCGGCGGAGGTGCCGAGCGCGATGAAGACATTGGTGACCACCCGCAGCCGGGCCCGCACCTCGATCCGGTCCGGGCCGGTGAACCAGCGCGCCAGCAGCGTCTGCTTGGCCGTGCCCTGCATGCTGCGCGCCCCCACCGCCACGCAGGCGACGAGCACGAAGGTGAGCGCGTCGTCGGCGAGCACGTAGGCCAGCAGCGCGACCCCCTGCACGACGGTCGCGGCCTGCTGGAGCCGGTCGGCGCCGAAACGGTCGGCCAGCCGGCCGCCGAGGAACGAGCCCAGGACCCCGACCGCGCCGGCGATCGTCAGGCCGGTGCCCACGGTGGTGGCCTCGAGCCCGATGACGAAGGTGAAGTACAGCGCGCTGACGCTGTAGAAGAGCCCCATCGACAGCGAGCCCGCCATGGTGGCGATCGAGAGGGCGCGGGCGACGGGGTCGCCGGGCAGGAGGGTCCGCAGCACGCAGCAGTTGTCCCACGGCCGGGGCCGGCGGCACCAACGATGTAGCGTCCTGCTTCATGATCGAGTACGAGCTCGCCGGGCTGGACCTCGGCGAGGTCCGGTTCGCGATCTCGCCGCTCAACGAGCTGGGGCTCTCCGTGCGGGTCTTCCGCGACCCCGGCCGCTACCCCCACCACCTGCCCTGGCTGCGGCGCACCGAGGCCGCCCGCGCCGGGCTGGACACCGAGGTGCTCGCCGCGCTGACCAACGACCGGCTGTGGACGCCGGACTTCCTGCACCCGCGGCCCACCAGCCCGCTGACCCGGATCGGCGAAGAACTGGCCGCGCTCGCCGCGCTCCCCGACGTGGTGGTGCGCGCGAAGCTGACCGAGGTGCACGGCGACGCCCTGCCGCCCGCGCTGCGCGGACGCACTGACCGGGTGCTGGCCCGGGTGGTGACGGCGCTGACGGAGTACTGGGACGCCTGCTTCGAGCCCTGGTGGCCGCGGATGCGCACCGTCCTGGAGGCCGACGTGACCTATCGGGGCCGGGTGATCGCCCAGCGCGGCCTCGCGGCGATGTTCGCCGACCTCAGCGCACGCGTGCAGATGAGCGGCAACGTCGTCCAGGTCAGCACCAGCTCGCGAGCCGGCTACCGGCGTACGACGACCGGCGCCGGGCTGACCCTGGTGCCATCGCTGTTCTCCCGCGGCGGCTCGACGCCGATCACCCCCGAGCAGGCGCCCCAGATCATGTACGCCGCGCGCGGCGTCGGCACGCTGTGGGAGGCCGAGGACGTCGCCGGGCCGGAGGCCGTGGCCGTGCTGCTCGGCGCGGCGCGGGCCCGGCTGCTGGCGATGCTCGACTCCCCCGCCTCCTCGACCGAGCTCGGGGTGCGTCTCGGGGTGACGACGACGGCGGTCAACCAGCACCTGCGGGCGCTGCGCGCCGGCGGGCTGCTGACCTCGGCGCGCCACGGCCGCTCGGTGCTCTACCTGCGCTCCGAGCTGGGCGACCGGCTGCTCGTGGGCGCCTGAGCGGCCGCGCTGCTCAGAGCACCAGGACCCGCCCGGCGATCACCAGGTGCACCTCGTCGCAGGCGGCGGCCACCCGCTGGTTGACGGTGCCGAGCAGGTCGCGGAAGACCCGCCCGGAGCGGTGCGCGGGGACCACGCCGAGGCCGACCTCGTTGGTGACCAGGACGACCGGCCCGCGGGCGGCGCGCAGGGCGTCCACGGCCGGGGCCAGCGCGGCGAGCACGTGCTCGTGCACCTCCTCGACCGGCGCCTCCCAGAGCCCGGCGGCATCGATGCGGGCCGTCAGCCAGGTCCCGAGGCAATCGATGAGCAGCGGTCCGCTCGTCCCGGCGATCGCCTCCGCGAGGTCGGCGGTCTCGAGGGTGTGCCAGCCGGCGGGGCGCCGGGCGCGGTGCGCCGCGACCCGCGCCGCCCAGTCCGGGTCGGCGACCGGGTCCGGCACCTGTCCCGGCGCCACGTAGGTGACCGCGGGATGCGCCTCCAGCAGCCGCTCGGCGTGGGTGGACTTGCCCGAGCGGACTCCACCGGTGACCAGGATCCTCGACGCGCTCACGCCCCCAGCCTCACACGGCGGCGGCCCACGCCGCCCGCGAGGTCGCTCCCCGGCCGACGTACCGTGGAGCCATGGCCACCATCGAGCTGACCGGCGAGAACTTCGTGTCCCACGTCGAGGGTGACGACATCCTCTTCGTGGACTTCTGGGCGAGCTGGTGCGGACCGTGCCGGCAGTTCGCCCCGACCTACGAGGCGGCCTCCGAGGCCAACCCCGACATCACCTTCGGCTCGGTGAACACCGAGACCGAGCAGCAGCTGGCCGCGATGGCGCAGATCCAGTCGATCCCCACGCTGATGGCCTTCCGCGAGGGCGTGCTGGTCTTCGCCCAGCCCGGCGCACTGCCGGCGCCCGCGCTGGACCAGGTCATCGAGGCCGTGCGCGCGCTGGACATGGAGGACGTGCACCGCCAGGTCGCCCAGCAGCAGGCAGGGCAGGAGCAGCCGCCGGCCTGAGCCGGCGTACCGCTGTCGCCCGGGGGCTCAGCCCTGCGGGCGCTGCGGGCCGTCCGAGGGGTCCTCGGGCGCGGCGGCGTCGGTCGTCTCCCCGGGGATCCGGGTGTCCGGACGCGGCTCGCGGTACGGACCGAAGGCACCGGCCTTGCGGTTCGCGTCGGTGCGCCGCAGCTGGCGGGTCAGTGCCCATCCGAGCAGGCCGACGGCGACGCAGAGTGCCAGGAAGACGCCGAAGCCGACCCAGCCCGCCTTGACGTCCTCGGGCTTCGGAGTCTCGTCCAGTCGTTCCATCAGGACCGGCATGACCTCGGCGACGAGGACGTTGTAGAGCTCCATGTCACCCAGTCTCTCAGGAGGGGTCGACGATGCCGGCGAACAGGTCGTCCTCGGGCAGCTGCGAGGCGACGTGGCTCACCACGAGCTCGTAGTCCTCGGTCGGCCAGACCTCCTGCTGCAGCTCCCGCGGGATGGCGAACCAGAAGCTGTCGGGATCGATCTGCGTGGCGTGGGCGAGCAGCGCCTGGTCGCGGACGCCGAAGTAGTCCCCGCAGGGCACCCGGGTGGTGACCCGCTCGTCCCAGTCCGGCTCGCGGGTCCAGTTGGCCAGCCGCTCGGTGTAGGGCGACTCCAGGCCGTGGGCGAGCATCGCCTCGTGCAGGGCGTTGGTCTTCGCCCAGCTCCAGCCGTGGTGGTAGTAGAGCTTCAGTGGCTGCCAGGGCTCGCCGGCGTCGGGGTAGCGCTCGGGGTCGCCGGCCGCCTCGAAGGCGTGGACGCTGACCTGGTGGCACATGATGTGGTCGGGGTGCGGGTAGCCGCCGCGCTCGTCGTACGTCGTGACGACGTGCGGGCGGAACTGCCGGATCAGGCGCACCAGCGGCTCGGCCGCCTCCTCGACCGGCACCAGCGCGAAGCAGCCCTCGGGCAGCGGCGGCTTCGGGTCGCCCTCGGGCCAGCCGGAGTCGACGAACCCGAGCCAGTCCTGGCGCACGCCGAGGATGTCGCGGGCGCGCTCCATCTCCTGGCGCCGGATCTCGGTGATGTTCGCCGCGATCTCCGGGCGGTCCATCTTCGGGTTGAGGATCGAGCCGCGCTCGCCCCCGGTGCAGGTCACCACGTGCACGTCGACGCCCTCGGCGACGTACTTGGCGGTCGACGCCGCGCCCTTGCTCGACTCGTCGTCGGGGTGGGCGTGGACGTGCATGAGCCGGTAGCCGGCGCGCGGCGGCGTGGAGACCTCTGACATGCCCGCGAGTTTAGGCCGGGCGGTCACAAGTGGGATCATGGCGGGGTGAGCACCCGGCCTGCCTCGTCCGACCACCCGTCCGGCTCCGCCGCCGGCGCCCCGTCGAGCCTCGCCGAGACCGAGGCCTCCGACCTCGCACAGCGCTACGGCGGCACCCCCGCCCCCTGGAAGCGTTGGGGGCTGCGCGCCCTCGTCGGCGTGGCGGTCCTCGGCAGCGCCACCTGGGTGCTGTGGGCGATGAACGGCCACGCCCGACCCGCGGTCGACTCCGAGCTGGTCTCCTTCACCGTCGTCGACGAGCACACCACGACCGTCCGCGTCGAGCTGCGGGTGCGCGACGACGCCGAGGACGTGCAGTGCCTGCTGCGCGCGTTCGCCGCCGACCACGTGACGGTGGGCGAGCGCTCCTTCACCGCCGAGCCCGGCGACACCACCATGGTCGTCGACATCCGCACCGAGCGGCTCGCCACGGCCGTGGAGTTCCCCGGCTGCACCGCCGAGGGCCAGGTCCGCCCGGGCTGAGCCCGTCCCCCTGCCCGCTCCCGCTGCCCGCTCCCCCTGACCCGATCATGGGGCCGGTCCCACTGAGCGGGTGCCCGCCGCGCGGCCCGTCCTGCGCCGCCCCGCGGGCCTGCCACTGGTGTTCTCCACCCATCTCGGCTCCTGACGACCTGCTTTCGTCCGCGGTCCTTGTTAGGCTGGAATTTCTGACCGACCCGCTGGGCCGTCCAGGAAGGAAGAGGCCCGCGCGACACGGCGTACGGCCTCACCCTCTGGCCGGCCGGTTGAGACGGTCCCCGATCCCCCGCAAGAGGCGCGGACGACCGCACCCCGAGCACGCAGGAGCAGGAGTACCCATGACGCAGTCCCCCGGCCAGGACGTCATCTGGCTGACCCAGGACGCCTACGACAAGCTGCAGGCCGAGCTTGCCAACCTCAAGGGCCCCGTCCGTCAGGAGATCGTCGAGAAGATCAGCTCGGCGCGTGACGAGGGCGACCTCAAGGAGAACGGCGGCTACCACGCGGCTCGTGAGGAGCAGGGCCGCGTCGAGGGGCGGATCCGCCAGCTCGAGGACATGCTGCGCCGCGCCGAGGTGGGCGAGACCCCGCCCGACGACGGCGTCGTCGAGCCCGGCATGGTCGTGACCTACAAGTTCGTCGGCGACGACGACGACGAGGCCGAGACCTTCCTGCTGGGTGCCCGCGAGATGGAGGACACCGTCGAGGGCATCAAGGTCTACTCGCCGCAGGCCCCGCTGGGCGCGGCGATCAACGGCGCCCGCGCCGGCGACACCGTCTCCTACGCCGCGCCCAACGGCAAGGAGATGAAGGTCGTCGTCCTGACGGCCGTGCCCTACAAGCCGTGACCCCGCGAGGGGCGTCCGCTCAGGACCGCTCCTCGCCCCCACGCACCAGGTAGCCCCGTCCTCGCAACAGCTCCATGAGCTCGCGCGAGTGCGGGGCTCCTCGCGTCTCCAGCTGCAGGTGCACCTCGACCTCGTCGAGGTGCAGGGTCGGCGAGAGCCGCTCGTGGACCACCTCGAGCACGTTCGCGCCGTTGCCCGCGATCTCGCCGAGCAGCTCGGCGAGCCCACCGGGGCTGTCCGGCACCCGCACGTGCAGGTTGAGGTAGCGGCCGGCCGCGGCCATGCCGTGCCGGATCACCTTGCCGATCAGCAGCGGGTCGACGTTGCCGCCGGAGAGCACCGCGACCGCGGGCGTGCCGTAGGCCTCGGGTCGGTCCAGCAGCGCGGCGACCGCGGCCGCCCCGGCCGGCTCGACCACCATCTTGGCCCGCTCGATGAGCGAGAGCAGCGCCCGGGAGATGGAGTCCTCCGAGACCGTGACGATCTCGTCGACATGGTCACGCACGGCGGCGAAGGTGATCTCGCCGGGCATCCCGACCGCGATGCCGTCGGCCATCGTCTTCATCGTGCCCAGGCGGAGCGGTACCCCCTCCGCGAGCGATCCCGGGTACGCCGCGGCGCCGGTCGCCTGGACCCCGACCACGCGGACGTCGGGCCGCAGCGCCTTGATGGCGATCGCGACGCCGGCCAGCAGGCCGCCCCCGCCGGTCGGCACCAGGACCGTCTCCACCTCGGGCACCTGCTCCAGGACCTCGAGACCGACGGTGCCCTGCCCGGCCACGATGTCGGTGTGGTCGAACGGGTGGATCAGCACGGCACCGGTCGCCTCGCTGTAGGCCTGCGCGGTCGCGAGCACGTCCTCGAGGTAGCCGGGCGCGAAGCGCACCTCCGCGCCGTACGCCCGGGTGGCGCGCTCCTTGGGGATCGGCGCCCCCTCGGGCATGAACACCGTGGCCCGGGTGCCGAGCAGCTGCGCGGCCAGCGCGACGCCCTGGGCGTGGTTGCCGGCCGAGGCCGCCACCACGCCGCGGGCCCGCTCCTCGTCGCTGAGGCGGGCGATGCGGACGTAGGCGCCGCGGGCCTTGAACGACCCCGTGCGCTGGAGGTTCTCGCACTTGAGGTGCACCGGCCCGCCGACCAGTGCGGAGAGCCAGCGCGACTCCTCCATCGGCGTACGGATCGCGACGGCCGCGAGCAGCTCGCGGGCGGCGCGGATGTCGGCCAGCGAGACCGTCGGTGCCGGCGTGCTCACGGGTGTGCCCCACCTGCGGGGTCCGGTGAGGCCAGGCCGTCGTGCGCGTCCGTGGCGCCCGCCGTGGCCTCGGTGGCCGCCGGCGACCGCGGGCTGTCCCCCACCGGGGAGGAGTCGTCGCCGACCGGCCCGGGTTGCTCCCCGGCCTCGGCGTAGTCCTCCTCCAACGCCTCCACCGGATCGTCCCCGGGACTGCTGCGCGAGGCGAGGTGGGTGATGACCGCGTTGAGCGCGGCCACCATCGGCACCGCGACCAGGGCACCCGCGACGCCGGCCAGCACGACGCCGCAGGCGATGGCGACCAGCACCCCGAGCGGGTGGATCGACACGAACCGGCCCATCAGGAACGGCTGGAGCACGTGGCCCTCGATCTGCTGGACGACCACGACGCCGATCAGCATCAGCACGGCGGTCCACAGGCCCTGGTCGACCAGGGCGACCAGCACCGCCACCGCGCCCGCGACCGTGGCGCCGACCATCGGCACGAAGGCACCGACGAAGACCACGAGGCCGATCGCCAGCACCAGCGGCAGGCCGAGCGCCGCGGCCCACACCGAGATCCCGATCGCGTCCACGAGCGCCACCAGCACGGTGGCGCGCACGAACTGGGTGAGCGAGACCCAGGCGACCCGGCCCGAGCTGTCGACCGCCTCGCGGGCAGCGCGCGGCGCGAGGCGCACGAAGAACGCCCAGATCCGGGCCCCGTCGGCCATGAAGAAGTAGGTCGAGAAGATCACGATGAAGAAGCCGGTGACGACGTGCGTCAGCGCCGTGCCCAGCGAGGTGACCTGGCTGAAGGCGCCGCCGTTCTTCGACCACTCGGTGATCGCGTCCTGGGCGTCCTTGATGTAGCTGTTGATCTGGGACTCGCTGGCGTTGAGCGGGCCGTCGCGCAGCCACAGCCGCACCTTGCCCAGGCCCTGGACGACCTGGTCGACCAGCTGGGAGTACTGGTCGGCGATCTGCTGGCTCACGAACGTGACCATCAGGCCGAGCATGCCGAGGCCGGCGATCATCACCAGGAGCGCCGCCAGGCCGCGCGGCAGCCCGATGCGGCGCAGCAGCCGCACGAGCGGGCTGGCCAGGGCCGCCAGCAGCAGCGCGATCGCCAGCGGGACGGTCACGACCGAGAAGCGCCACAGCAGGTCGAGCAGGACGTACAGGGCGGCGCCGATCACCAGCATCCGCCACGACCAGGCCGCCGCGAGGTCCACGCCCCACGGCACCTGCGCGCGACTGAAGTTGGAGCGACCGGCCGTGACCGGCTCCGGCTCCGGGTCCGGCCGGCGGTCGGCGGCGCGGATCAGCGCCCACTGGCTGGCGAGCTGCTGGGTGATCCGCTCGCCGAAGCGTTCCTCGTCCTCCTCGCGCACCGCGACCGCGCCGGCGCCGTCCGCGCCCGCGGTGCGGCCGGTGCGCCCGCGCGACCCGAGCCGTGGCAGGCGGAAGCGGCTGCGGCGTCCCGCGCCGTCAAGGCCACCCTCGTGCTGGTCCACCCCGTCGATCCTTCCGTCCCCCCGTCCGAGCGTCACGAGCCCAGTGCCTGCTCGAGATCGGCGATCAGGTCCTCGGCGGTCTCGATGCCGACGCTGAGGCGTACCAGGTCGGCGGGCACCTCCAGGTCGGTGCCGGCGACGCTGGCGTGGGTCATCCGCCCGGGATGCTCGATCAGCGACTCGACGCCGCCGAGGGACTCCCCGAGGGTGAAGACCTGCGCGCGCTCGCAGGCGCGCAGCGCGGCCTCCTCGCCCCCGGCGCAGCGGAACGAGACCATCCCGCCGAAGCGGCGCATCTGGCGCGCGGCGACTGCGTGTCCGGGGTGCTCGGGGAGCCCGGGGTAGATCACGTCGGTGACGCCGGGGTGGTCGAGCAGGAACTGCACGACCCGCTCGGCGTTGTCGCAGTGGCGCTCCATGCGGACCGCGAGCGTCTTGATCCCGCGGTGGGTGAGGAAGGAGTCGAAGGGGCCGGGGACCGCGCCGATGGCGTTCTGGTGGAAGGCGATCGCCTCCGCCACCTCGAGGTCGCGCACGACCAGGGCGCCCCCGACCACGTCGGAGTGGCCGCCGACGTACTTGGTGGTGGAGTGGACCACGACGTCGGCACCGAGGGTCAGCGGCTGCTGGAGGTATGGCGAGGCGAAGGTGTTGTCGACGACGAGCAGGGCGCCGGCCTCGTGGGCGACCCCGGCCAGCGCCTCGATGTCGCCGATGGTGAGCAGCGGGTTGGTGGGGGTCTCGACCCAGACCAGCTTGGTGAGGCCCGGGCGGATCGCCGCGCGCACCGCGTCGATGTCGGAGACCGCCGCCGGGGTGAGCTCCAGGCCCCAGACCCGCTCGACCTTGTCGAAGAGGCGGTAGGTGCCGCCGTACGCGTCGTCGGGGATGACCGCGTGGTCGCCGGGACGGCACAGCGCGCGGACCAGGGTGTCCTCGGCGGCCAGGCCGGAGGCGAAGGCAAAGGCCCGCTCGCCCTCCTCCAGCGACGCGAGCGCGCCCTCGAGGGCGGTGCGGGTCGGGTTGGCCGAACGGCTGTACTCGTAGCCGCCGCGCAGGCCGCCCACGCCGTCCTGCTTGTAGGTGCTGGTGGCGTAGATGGGCGGGATCACCGCGCCGGTCGTCGGGTCGGGCTCGTAGCCGGCGTGGATCGCACGCGTCTCGAAGCCGGACTTGCCACTGTGTCGCTGCTCGGTCATGACCAGAGGCTAGCGGTGGGTACGAGGGGAACGTTCTGGCCTCCGCCGCTGTTGCACACGGGGCAGGCCCCACCCCCAGGAAGTGAGTCCCCCGTGTTCTTCTCCCGCACCAAGAGCCAGCTCATCGCCCCCGATGCCACCCTGCCCGGCCGCACCGAGCGCCCCTGGCACCTCGCCGAGAAGCACCTCGTGCTGGGCACGCCGCTGGTCACCGACGAGGCCCCGGCCGGCTACGAGGTCGCGGTCTTCGGCCTCGGCTGCTTCTGGGGCGCCGAGGAGATCTACTGGCAGATCCCCGGCGTCTGGTCCACCTCGGTCGGGTACGCCGGCGGCACGACGCCGAACCCGTCGTACGAGGAGGTGTGCAGCGGGGGCACCAACCACACCGAGGCCGTCCGCCTGGTCTTCGACCCCGCGCAGGTCTCCTACGCCGACCTGGTGAAGCGGTTCTTCGAGGTCCACGACCCGACGCAGGGGATGCGCCAGGGCAACGACATCGGCACCCAGTACCGCTCGGCGATCTACTGGACCACCCCCGAGCAGGAGGCGATCGCCCGCGAGCTGACCTCGGTGTACGCCACCGAGCTCGCCCGCCGCGGCCTCGGCGAGATCACCACCGAGATCCGCCCTGCCGCGGAGACGCCGTACTACTACGCCGAGGACGTGCACCAGCAGTACCTCGCCAAGAACCCCCACGGCTACCGCTGCCACTCCAACACCGGCGTCCGCTTCCCCACCACCGCCTGACCCTCCGCCGATGAGACAGCGCGACCAACGCAGTCGGAACTCCACCACCAGGATCGGAGACCCGCCGTGCGAGATGTCGTCCTGTACTCCCTGCTGTCCCTGGACGGCGTTGCCGAAGAACCCGGGAACTGGATGTTCGAGGCGGACGCCGACGTCTTCAGCAACCTCGCCCGAGTGATCGGGACCCAGACCGACGTCGTCCTCGGGCGGGGGACGTACGACTACTGGGCCGACCACTGGCCCGAGTCCGACGTCCAGCCGTTCGCCGACTTCATCAACCGACGACCCAAGCACGTGTTCACCTCGACGCCCCTCACTCCACCGTGGGCAGGGGCGCTCGTGGCCGACGAGGGCCCGGGCCCGTACCTCCGCAAGCTCGCAGACGGCCCGGGCGCCGACATCGGCGTCCACGGGAGCATCGAGCTCGCCCGGGCCCTGCTCGCAGCCGACCTCGTCGACCGCATGGAGCTCGTGGTCGTCCCCACCCTCGCGGGCAGCGGACGCCGTCTGCTCACCGATGCCACCGAGCTGCGACGTCTCGAGCTCGCCGGCGTCGCCCGGTCGCGGACCGGGTGCCTGTTCCTGAGCTACCGCCGCGGCGACCAAGGCCCGATCTAGACCGCCGGCCGGCCGACGTGCTGCCCCCCCCCGGGAGGGGGGACTAGGTTCCGGTCATGACTCTCGCCGCCCGGAGAACCTCCCGCCCCCGGAGGCTCCTCTGGCTCGGTCTCAGCGGGCTCGGCATGCTGCTCGCCGCTGTCGTGATCTTCGTCGGTGTCGTCGCGACCCACTTCGGTGGCTACCCCCACTGGTCGGATGACTCGGCCGTCCCGGTGGACGGGCGTGCCCACCGGGTCGCGGTGGAGGGCGACCGTCCGCTGATGATCTGGACCTTCGACCGGACGCCCACCTGCACGGCCCGCGACGACTCGGGCGCCGAGGTGCCGACCGAGGCCCCGAGCGGCACCTACCGCCGCGACGGCGGGCCCGCGGACTGGGTGGGGTTCACGGTGCTGCGTCCCTCCTCGGACTCGGTCGAGGTCACCTGCCGCGGCATCCACCCGTCCTCGCGCAGCATCGTCCTGGTCGAGAGCGTGCCCCGGATGCCTGCGTCCATGGCGGGCGACTGCCCCGAGGTCTGGGTCGCCGTCGGCCTCGCGGGCGCGGGCGTGCTCACGCTGCTCGCGACCGTCCTGATCGCAGTGCGCCCACTGCGCCGTACGCCGCCGGGTCGCTGAGGGGGTTCCCGCGCACCGCGCCGCGACGTAGCCTCGAAGGACCTGCGCACCTCCGGGAAGGAGGTGGACGACATGGGTTACCTGGCCTGGATGATCTGGTTCGTCGCGACCATCGTGATCTTCGGCGTGATCCTGGGCGGCAGCGTCCTGATGGCGACCGGCTGGCACCGCAGCGGGCAGCACCGGCACTTCTGGAGCCCCGGCCGCCACTGATCCCGGCAAGGCTCCGAGTCGAGGTCGCCGCCGCCATTGGCCCCGACTCGGCGAGGGAGAAAGAGCGCCGGGATGACCGGGGGCCGGGCACACTGGGGGGTATGACCGACCTGCCCCGCAAGGCTGCGGCCCGCACCGCACGGCTGGCCGCACTCCCCCTCGGGTACGCCGGACGCAGCGCGATCGGCCTCGGCAAGCGGATGGCCGGGCGCCCGGGCGAGGTCGTCATGTCCGAGATCCAGCAGCGCACCGCCGAGCAGCTGTTCCGCACCCTCGGTGAGCTCAAGGGCGGGGCGATGAAGTTCGGCCAGGCGCTCTCCGTGCTCGAGGGCGCGCTGCCCGAGGAGGTCGCGGCGCCGTACCGCGAGAGCCTCACCCGGCTCCAGGACGCCGCTCCCCCGATGCCGACCCAGCAGGTGCGCGAGGCGCTCGCCCGCGACCTGGGCCCGGACTGGAAGAAGCAGCTCATCCGTCTCGAGGGCGGCCCCGCGGCCGCCGCCTCGATCGGGCAGGTGCACCGCGGCCGCTGGGCCGACGGACGCGAGGTCGCGGTCAAGGTCCAGTACCCCGGCGCCGGCGAGGCGCTGCGCTCCGACCTCAAGCAGCTCGCCGCGATGGCGCGCACCCTCGGACCGCTGGTGCCCGGCCTGGACCTCAAGCCGCTCATCGCCGAGCTGCAGGACCGTGCTGCCGACGAGCTCGACTACCGCCTCGAGGCCGAGGCGCAGTCCGCCTTCCACGAGGCGTTCCTCGACGACCCCGACATCGTGGTCCCCGCGGTCGTGGCCGCCGGCGACAGCACCTTGATCACCGAGTGGATGGAGAGCCCCGGGTCCCTCGCCCGGGTGATCGCCGAGGGCACCCAGGAGGAGCGCGACCACTACGGCACCCTCTTCGCCCGCTTCCTGGTCGCCGGCCCCACGCGCACCGGGATGCTCCACGCCGACCCGCACCCCGGCAACTTCCGCCCGCTGCCGACCGAGGACGGCTCCCCGGGCCGCCTCGGCGTGCTCGACTACGGTGCCGTCGCCCGGCTCCCGGAGCGTCGCTTCCCCGAGGCGATGGGGCACCTGATCCGGATCGCCGCCGACGAGGACGGCGAGGCCCTGCTCGAGGGGCTGCGCGCCGAGGGCTTCGTCAAGGACAACATCCGCATCGATCCCCAGCTGCTGCTGGACTACCTGCTGCCGTTCGTCGAGCCCGCCCAGGTCGACACCTTCCGGTTCTCGCGGGAGTGGATGCGCGAGCAGTTCCAGCGGCTCAACAACCCCCGCGACCCGTCGTACACGCTGGCGGTCAAGCTGAACCTGCCGCCGGAGTACCTCCTCATCCACCGCACCTGGCTCGGCGGCGTCGGCATGCTGTGCCAGCTCGAGTGCGAGGCGCCGTTCCGCGAGCTGCTGATCGAGCACCTCCCCGGCTTCGCCTGACCGCGCCGATCGCCAGCGGCCCGGCGCGATCAGTCGCCGGCGTCGAGCGGCAGGTGCATCACGTGCAACCCGACCAGGCCGTGGGCGGCCGAGTCGAAGGCCTCCGGCACGGTGCCGACGATTCGGAACCCGAGCGCCCGCCACAGGCGTACGGCGGCGGTGTTGGTCTCGACCACGGCGTTGAACTGGATCGCCCGGAAGCCCTGGTCGCGGTGCCACTGCACGACGTGCTCACCCAGGGCGCGCCCCACCCCGCGACCGCGGGCGGCCGGTGCCACGAGGAACGACGCGGTGCCGACGTGGCTGCCGCGGCCCGGCCGGTTCGGCCCCATCGTGGCGCTGCCGAGCACCTCGCCGTCCTCCACGAGCACCGCGGTGCGTCCCGGCGGCGCCTGCATCCACAGCCGCCGCCCGGCCTCCGGCGTGAGGTCCAGCGGGTAGGCGTAGGTCTCCCCCGCCTGGACGGTCTCCTGCAGGAACGGCCAGATCTGCGCCCAGTCGGTGTCCGTCGCGGTGCGGATCACCCGCCCGCTCATCCGGTCTGCCCGTCCAGCGACTCGCGGATCAGGTCGGCGTGCCCGTTGTGCTGGGCGTACTCCTCGATCAGGTGCACCAGGATCCAGCGCAGGCTGGCGTGCTGCCCGTCGCGACCGCGGGGCCGCACCGCGAGGTCGTCGAGCGCCGCTCCGGCGATGATCGCGTCGGCGGCGGCCACCTCCGCCTCGTAGAGCTCGCGCAGCTGCTCGGGGGTGTCGTCGGCGGCGCTGTGCCAGTCCCAGTCCTCGTCGGCGTCCCAGTCCACCGAGAGCCACGGCTCGGGCTGCTCGCGACCGAGCAGGACCGCTGCGGTCCACCAGCTCTCGACGTAGGCGAGGTGCTTGATCATCCCGCCGAGAGTCATGTCCGAGGGCGGTAACGGGGTGTCCAGCTGCGCCGTGGTGAGCCCGGCGCACCGGCGCCGGAACAGGTCGCGGTGCTGGTCGAGGAAGGCGAGCAGCATCGTGCGCTCGTCGGTGGCGAGGTCCATGGCGGCGACGCTAGCGCCCCGGCCGGCCGCCGCACCCTGATTTTCCGCCGCGGTGAGCCGGACGCCGACGCCCGCAGCCTCAGACGCCGGTCCGGCCGTCGATCGACTCGCGGATCAGGTCCGCGTGGCCGACGTGCCGGGCGTACTCCTCGATCATGTGCAGCAGGATCCAGCGCAGGCTGGGCCGGCGGCCGTGGCGCGCCACCGCGGCGACCGCGTCCAGGTCCGCCTCCGCGGCCAGGATCTCGTCGGTCCTGGCGACGGCCCGGTCGAACAGCGCGAACACGTCCCCGGGCGGGTCCCCGGCCGCGGTGTGGAACTCCCAGTCCCGGTCCGCCGCCCAGTCGACGGCGTCCCACGGCGGCTGCGGCGGCTCCCCGCGCAGCACCTGTCCGAACCACATGTCCTCGACGAACGCCATGTGCTTGAGCAGCCCCGCCAGGGTGAGCGAGGACGGCGACAGCGTGGCCCGCACCTGCTCCGCGGTCAGGCCGCTCGCCTTGGCCCGCAGCGTCTGACGCTGGAAGGTGAGGAAGGCCCGCAGCATCGTGCGCTCGTCGGCGGACATCGGCGGCCTGGTCCGCTCCGCCGGGTCGGTGGGGTTGCTCATCGGATCTCCTCGGACGAGTCGGCGGGCGTGCGGTCGGTGATGCAGTACGCCGTGGCGCCCGGGTCGGCGAGCACCGTCCACTGCTCACGGGTGGCGAGCACCCGCGCGCCGAGGGCCTCGTGGCGCGCCACCTCCGCCGCCCGGTCGTCGGTGGCCAGGTCGAGGTGCGCGCGCACCGCGGGCGCCGGGTCGTCGAGGAGCTGGAGCAGCAACCGGAGCGGGAACCCCGCGGGACGCACCAGGTGGCGGAACTCCGGATCGCTCTCGTGCAGCTCCCACCCGGTGAGCGCGGCCCAGAACGCGGACTCCGCGTCCCAGAGGTCCAGCGGGACGTCCAGGCAGACCTGGTCGACCACCGAGCGGTGCCCGCCCGGCCAGGTCGCCGGCACGGCGGGCCGGGCCCCGGGGTGGCGCACCAGGCAGAACACGAAGCCGCCGGGCGAGGACAGCACGACGAAGTCGTCCTCGGGGCGAGCCTGCACCCGGGCGCCCAGCGCCACCGCCCGGACGGCCGCCGGTCCGACGTCCTCCCCCGGCGCGGCGACGGTGAGGTCGAGGTGGAGACGCGCCGCGGCGGTGTCCAGCCGGCCGAGGCGCTGCACGCAGAGGTGGTCGTCGGCACCGTCCGGGGGCAGCAGGGTCGCGAACTCCGCGCGCTCACCACGCCACGGCGACAGCGCGTAGCCGGTGACGGCGCACCAGAACGGCAGCACCCGCTCGGCGGCTCCGGGCGCGAGGTCGAGGAACGCCGTCGCCCAGGTCGGACGCAGCGGCTCGGTCCCCGCGCCGGTGCTCATCCCACCGGCCGGCAGTCGGCCCCGCAGCCGTCGTGCGGGGCGTGCGGGGCGCCCTCGCCGTCGGCGTACCGACGCGGGCGGTGCAGGACCGCCGAGCGCGGCGTCACCCGGGCCGTCTCGCCGTCGACGGTGGCGGTGCCGTCGACGAGCAGCGAGTAGCCGCGCTCCTCCCGCGGCGCGAACAGCAGCGTGACCGTGGGGTTGGCGGCGATGTTGGCGCTGGTGCGTCGCCCCGCGTCGGAGACCACCAGGACCCCGTCGACCACCCGCGGCTCCGCGCTGACCGCCCGGACGACACCGTCGGTCGTGGTGAGCAGGTAGCCCGGCCCGAAGTCGGCGAGGGTGCGCTCGAGGTCGGCCAGGTCGACGGGGATGCTCATGAGCCCGAGGGTACGTCGACCCAGCTCTCTCCGGCAGGGACCGCGAGAGCCGTGCCGGCGCTCAGCTCGGCGAGCAGCGCGTGCAGCGCGGCCTCCTCCTCGGGCCGGACCCCGAGGCGCAGCGTCACCGCCGCGGCGTACGTCGCGTCCAGCACGGCCACCCCGCGGTGCCGCAGCTCGGTCTCGACCCGGCCCGCGTCGGCGTGCCCGACCTCCACCAGCAGCTCGCGGACCAGCAGGCGCCGCACCGTCCCGCTCGCGGCCAGCCCGGCGCGCACCGCGTCGCCGTAGGCGCGCACCAGCCCACCGGCGCCGAGCAGGGTGCCGCCGAACCAGCGGGTCACCACCGCGACCACGTCGCTGACCCCGCTGCCCTCCCAGCCCCGCAGCACCTCCAGCATCGGGGCGCCCGCGGTGCCCGCCGGCTCGCCGTCGTCACTGGAGCGCTCGACCGGGACCGGTGGCGGACCGAGGACGAAGGCGGAGCAGTGGTGCCGCGCGTCCCAGTGCGCGCGGCGCAGCCGCTCCACCACCGCACGCGCCGCGGCCTCGTCCTCGACGCGCTCCAGGGTGCACAGGAACCGCGAGCGCTTGACCTCGATCTCGGCCTCCGCGTCCCGGGCGATGGTGAGGTAGCCGGTCATCGCCTGCTCACCAGATCCCCACCAGGCCGCCGCCGATGCGGATCGCGAAGGCCGCCACGACGATCACGAAGAACACCCGGATGAAGCCCGCGCCGCGGGCCACGGCGGTGCGCGCGCCCAGGTAGCCGCCGACCAGGTTGGCCGCGCCGAGCACCAGCCCGACCTTCCACATCACCGCGCCCTGGGGGACGAACACGCACAGCGCCGCCAGGTTGGTGGCCCAGTTGGCGAGCTTGGTCTTGGCCGAGGCCTCGAGGAAGCCGTAGCCCATCAGCCCGACCAGCGCGATCGTGAAGAAGCTGCCCGTGCCCGGCCCCATCGCGCCGTCGTAGAACCCGACGGCCAGCCCGACCAGCATCGCCACCCGCAGGTGCCGCTGGCCGGTGAAGCGCAGCGCGGTCGCCTGCCCCAGCGACGGGCGCAGGAGCACCCACGCGCCGACCACCACGAGCACGACGAGCACGATCGGCTCGAAGGCGGACTTCGGGATCTGCGAGGCCACGAACGCCCCGCCCACGGAGCCCACGAAGGCCAGCGCCATCAGCGGCCCGAAGGTGCGGGGGTCCGGCTTCACCCGGCGGTAGTACGTCGCGGCGCTCACCGAGGTGCCGCAGAACGACGCGAGCTTGTTGGTCGCCAGCACCTGCACGGGGCTGGCGCCGGGCAGGCCCAGCAGGATCGCCGGGAGCTGGATCAGCCCACCGCCGCCCACGACGGCGTCGACGAAGCCGGCGCTCACCGCAGCCAGGGCGAGCAGGACGAGCACGGTCAGGCTGGGGTCGTCCACCGGCGTGATCCTAGGGCCGCGCTCAGTCGACCCAGAAACCTCGCCCGAACTGGCCACCCCACGCCGGGGCGTCGGCGCCCGAGCGACCGCCGCGCGCCCGGCTGCCCAGGTAGGACCCCACGACCGCGGCGCCGAGGTCGTCGAGCTCGGGTGCGACCACCCGTCCCTCGGCCCGCTGCGCCATCGAGTCCACGAACCGGGCGAGGCCGGGGTCCTCGCCGAGGCGGAAGAACGTCGTCTGCGCCCCCAGGCGCCGGGCGTTGTCGAGCTCGCGGACCGCGTAGGCGACCGTGAGCGGGTGCGGCGGGTAGCTGAAGAACACCTCGCCGTCCGGCTCGAGGTGGGAGGTCGGCTCGCCGTCGGTGACGATCAGCAGCACCGGCTGGGCGTTCGGGTGCTTGCGGAAGTGACGGTTGGCGAGCAGCAGCGCGTGGTGCAGGTTGGTGCCCTTGTCCCACATGGCGTCGAGGCCGGTGAGCTCCTCGATCTCCATCACCTCGGCGTGGCGGCCGAAGCCGATCAGCTGGAGGTCGTCGCCGCGGAACCGGGACCGGATCAGGGTGTGCAGCGCGAGCGCGGTGCGCTTCATCGGCACCCAGCGCCCGTCCATCGCCATCGAGAACGAGGTGTCGACCAGCAGCGCGACGCAGGCCTGGGTGCGGGCCTCGGTCTCCTGCACCTCCACGTCGCCGATCTCCAGCAGCCGCGAGGACCCGCCGTCGGCGGCGCGTCGGCGGACGCTGTTGAGGATGGTGCGCGGGATGTCCCACGGCTCGGTGTCGCCGAAGGCCCACTCGCGGGTGGCCCCGGAGCGCTCCCCCGCGGCGCCGGCCTGCTGCAGCTCGCGCTGGCCCTGGCGCCCGGACAGGCGCTGCGCGACGTCGCGCAGCAGCGCCTTGCCGAGCTGGCGCATCGCCTTGGGCGTCAGCTGGAGCTGGCCGGTGGAGTCGCGGCGCATCGTGCCCTGCTCGCGCAGCGCCTTCTCCAGGCGCTGGAGCGTGCGCGCGTCGACCGCGGCCTGCTCGCCGAGCTGACGGGCCAGCGCGTCGAGATCCAGGTCGTCCATCCGCGCGCCGCCGTAGGACTGCGAGAGCTGCTCGGACAGCCCGTCGAGCTCCGCCAGGTCCTGGAAGACGCCGGTGCCGTCGCCGAGCCCGAGGCCCTCCTCCCCGCCCATCTGCTCCGAGCCGGTCCAGTCCTCGCCGGGCCGCAGCGACTGCAGGTTGGCGTCGAGGCGGTTCAGCGACTCCATCAGCTGCGGGGACCCGAACGCCTGCGCGGAGAGCTCCATGAGCTCCTCGCGCTGCTCGGGGGTCATCGAGTTCAGCATCCGCTGGGCGGCCGCCGAGCGCTCGGCCAGGGTGTCGAGCAGCTCGTCGAGGTCGTGGGGGTTCTCGGGGAAGAAGTCGCCGTGCTTGTCCATGAACGACTCGAAGTCCTGCGGGGTGTCGATCCCCTGCTGGCGCTTCTCGAGCAGGTCGTTGAGGTCGCCGAGCATCTCCTCGACGGCCGCCCGGTCCTCCGCGGTGGCCCCTTCCAGGGCCTGCTTCATGCCGGCGAAGCGCTGGTCGAGCAGCTCGCGTCCGAGCAGGTCCTTGATCTTCTCGAAGTCCTCGCGGGCCTCGCGGCTCTGCCAGTCGTACGACGAGAGCTCGCTGACGGCGGCCGCCGGGCTCGGCGGCAGGTTGGCCAGCTGCATCTCGCGCACCGCGCGGTCCGCGTCGTCCATCATCGCGTCGCGCGCCAGCTGCTTGCGCTCCTCGAGCACCGCCTTGTCCAGCAGCTCCTGCACCTCGCGCATGGTGCCGTCGAGGTCGTGGCGCGAGAGCAGCTCCTGGCGCTTGCGGGCCACTTGGCGGGCGAGGTCGTCGAGGCCGCGCTGGTCCTGCCCGCCGCGGCGCAGGAACTCGCTCATCGCCCGCTCCGGGCTGTAGCCGGCCATCACGTCCTCGCCGATGGCGTCGAGGGCCTCGCCGAGGTCGACCGGCGGCGCGAGCGGGTCGCCGCCGTCGTAGCGCTTGAAGCGGGTGCGGTCCCTGCTCATCGTGCCTCCCGGTCCGGGTGCGCGCGGGTCTCAGCCATAGACGGTCTCCGCGCCGTCGGTGTCCTTGCCGACCTTGCGGGCCAGGTAGAGCCCCTCCAGGGCCAGCTCGATCGCGCTCGCACGCGCCCCGTCGCTGGTGGCGCCGAGGCGCTCGCAGATCTCGTCGTACAGCTCGGACTCGCCGAGCACGGGCAGCCCGGTGAGGAAGTCGCGGGCGGTCACCTGCTCGCCGGTGGTGATCATCGCGCCGGCCTCGATCGCCTCGACGAGCAGCCCGAGGTCGAGCCCGCGCAGGTGCTGGCGCACCGTCTCGGCGGTCGCGGTGCGCAGCAGGTGGGTGAGCACCTCGTCCTCTCGCCCCTCCTCGCCGCTCTCGAACTCGATCTTGCCGCCCAGCACCGACACGGCCGTCTCCAGGTCGACGACACGGGCGACCGGGTCCTCCTCGCCCTGCGAGGCGGCGCGGTGCAGGGCGGACGCAGCGACCGTCTCGGCTCCGGCGATCGCGAAGCGGGCGCTCACGCCCGAGCGCTGGTCGACCGCGCTGGAGTCGCGCAGGTTGCGGGTGAAGCGGGCCAGGATCTCCACGAGGTAGTCGGGCACCTCGGCGACCAGATCGGCCTCCTGGCGCACCACGGCGACCTCGGCGTCCAGCTCGCGGGGGTAGTGGGTGCGGATCTCGGCGCCGAAGCGGTCCTTGAGCGGGGTGATGATGCGCCCGCGGTTGGTGTAGTCCTCGGGGTTGGCGCTGGCCACGACGAGGACGTCGAGCGGCAGGCGCAGCACGTAGCCGCGGATCTGGATGTCGCGCTCCTCCATCACGTTGAGCATCGCGACCTGGATCCGCTCGGCGAGGTCCGGCAGCTCGTTGATCGCGACGATGCCGCGGTGGCTGCGCGGGATCAGCCCGAAGTGGATCGTCTCGGGGTCGCCCAGGGTGCGGCCCTCGGCGACCTTCATCGGGTCGACGTCGCCGATCAGGTCGGCCACCGAGGTGTCGGGGGTGGCGAGCTTCTCGGCGTAGCGCTCGTCGCGGTGGCGCCAGGTGATCGGCAGGCCGTCGCCGAGCTCGGCGGCACGGAGCCGGGAGACGTGGGTGATGGGTTCGAAGGGGTGCTCGGCGAGCTCGGAGTCGGCGATCACCGGCGTCCACTCGTCGAGCAGACCGACCATGGTGCGCAGCAGCCGGGTCTTGCCCTGGCCGCGCTCGCCGAGCAGCACGATGTCGTGGCCGGCGATCAGGGCCCGCTCGAGCTGCGGGATGACGGTGTCGTCGAAGCCGTGCAGGCCCGGCCACGGGTCCTCGCCGGCGCGCAGCCGGGCCAGCAGGTTGTCGCGGATCTCGGTGCGCAGCGGCTTGTGCACGTGGCCGGAGGCGCGCAGCTCACCCAGGGTGGCGGCGCCGGGGGCGGGGGCGGGAGTGGCAGCAGTCACGTTCCTCACGCTACTGCGGCGGGCCACACACCGGGGGTCGCGCCGGTTACGGTTCCCCGGTGCAGCTGCGACGCGAGTGCCCGTGCGGATCCGGTGAGCCCTACGACGCCTGCTGCGGGCGGCTGCACCGCGGCGCCGCGCAGGCGGAGACCGCCGAGGAGCTGATGCGCTCGCGCTACGCGGCGTACGCCGTCGGCGACACGGCGTACGTCTGGCGCACCTGGCACCCCCGCACCCGCCCCACCGACGTCACGCACGACCCCAGCACCCACTGGGTCGGCCTGAGCATCCTCGGCGCCGGCGAGGACTGGGTGGAGTTCGAGGCCAGGTGGGAGAGCCCCGCAGGCCCGGGACGGATGCACGAGCGCTCCCGCTTCGAGCAGCGGCGCGGGCGCTGGCTCTACGTCGACGGCGACCTGACTGACCCCGGCTGACCCGGAGCAAACCTGCCGGGTGTCCGAGGCCCCTTGCGGCCACCGTGGGTCGCGCCCATGCTCCGAAGATGGACCTCGAGGACCTCGCCCACGCCCACCGCGCCGTCGCGTGGCTGGCCAGGGGGCTGGACGCGTCGGACTGGTCGCGGGCGACCCCATGCGAGGAGTGGGACGTCGCCGCGGTGGTGCGCCACCTCGTCATCGGGGAGCAGGCGTTCACCACGGCGCTGGCCGGGGTGCCCTACGACCTGCCCGCGGTCGCCGCGGAGGTCGCCGACATGCCCGACGCGGTGCTGCCCGACGTGCTGGAGTCCGCCGGCGAGACGCTGCGCGACGCGTTGGCCGTCGCGGGGCCCGGCGAGTTCCCCACTGGCATCGGCCACCTGCCGGCCCGCGCCGTCCTCGAGCTGCGCACGATCGAGACGCTCACCCACGGCTGGGACGTCGCGCGTGCCACCGGCCACCCGCTCGACGTGCCGGAGGAGGTCGCCGAGCGCGCCTTGGCGGCCAGCCACCGGCTCATGACGCTGCTACCCCCTGACCGCACCCCGTTCGCACCGCCGCAGCCGGTCGACGACGCCGCACCCGCCGCCGACCGGCTCGCCGCGCTGCTGGGCCGCCGCCCCGACTGAGACCTGGGGACGACGGCGACTCGGCGCCAATGGCGGCGCGAGTCGGCGCCAATGGCGCGCCAACCCCCGATTCGGACGTCAGAACTCTCGACTCGGCCGTGAAAGGTCTCGACTCGACCGTCAGAAGTCTCGACTCAACCGGGCCACGGGAGGCACACCGTCAGCGGCTGAGGATCACCGAGGAGCCGTGGCCGAACAGACCCTGGTTGGCGGTGATGCCGACCCGGGCGCCCTCGACCTGGCGGCCCTCCGCCTGGCCGCGCAGCTGCCAGGTGAGCTCGCAGACCTGCGCCAGAGCCTGGGCGGGGACGGCCTCGCCGAAGCAGGCCAGGCCGCCGGAGGGGTTGACCGGGATTCGGCCGCCGATGGTGGTCTCCCCGGCACGGAGCAGCTGCTCGGCCTCGCCGCGCTTGCACAGCCCGAGGTCCTCCATCCAGTCCAACTCCAGGGCGGTGGACAGGTCGTAGACCTCCGCGAGGTCGACGTCCTCGGGCCCGAGCCCGGCCTCCTCGTAGGCCGCGTGCGCGATCGACTCCTTGAAGGTCCGCTCCCCCGCGCCGGTCGCCGCGGTGGAGTCCGTGGACAGGTTGGGCATGTCCATCACGGTGTTGGGGAACGTCGGCGTCACGGTCGAGACCGCGCGCAGCCGGACCGGGTCGGTGAGCCCGTGGCGCCGCGCGTAGTCGGCGCTGACCAGCACCACCGCGGCCGCGCCGTCGGAGGTCGCGCAGATGTCGAGCAGGTGCAGCGGGTCCGAGACGACCGCACTGCCCAGCACGTCCTCGACGCTGACGGCCTTGCGGTAGCGGGCGTTCGGGTTGTCCAGGCCGTGGCGGGCGTTCTTGACCTTCACCTGGGCGAAGTCCGCGGGCGTCGCGCCGTAGAGGTCGATGCGCCGGCGCGCGTAGAGCGCGAAGTAGGCGGGGTTGGTCATCCCGAGCAGCCGGAACCGCAGCCAGTCCGGGTCCTCCCAGCGCTCGCCGGCGTTGGGGGCCAGGAAGCCCTTCGGCGTGGTGTCGGCGCCGACGACCAGCGCCACCTCGCACAGGCCCGCGAGGATGCGGGTCCGGGCGGTGTCGAGGGCCTGGGCGCCCGTCGCGCACGCGGCGTACGACGTGGCGACGCGGGCGCCGTTCCAGCCGAGCGCCTGCGCGAAGGTCGCGCCGGCGACGTAGCCGGCGTAGCCGTTGCGCACGGTCTCCCCGCCGACGACCAGGTCGACGTCGGTCCACGGGACCCCGGCGTCGGCGAGTGCCGCGCGGGCGGCGTGCACGCCGTAGGTCACGAAGTTGCGGCCCCACTTGCCCCAGGGGTGCATGCCCACCCCGGCGACGACCGCGTTGTCGGTGCTCACTGGTCGGCCTCCTCGCCCAGCTCGGTGACCGGCTTCCAGCGCCACACAGTGCGCTCGCCGGTGTCGTCGGTGTGCAGCGTCTCGACCACCAGCTCGGCCTCGGCGCCCACGGTGAGGTCGTCGACGCCGTAGCCCTCGGCCACCTGGCCCAGCACGGTGAGCCCCTCGGGCAGCTCGACGGCCGCCAGCGCGAACGGGACGAACGGGTCGCTCGGCGCGATGTACGGCGCCGGCGGCTGGTACTGGGCGTCGGTGTAGGACCAGATCCGGCCCCGGCGCGACAGCTCGGCGGTCTCGAAGACCTCGCCGTCGCACGCGGGGTTGCGGCAGTAGCCCTCGTTGCCCGGCACCGGCGGGAAGTAGACGGTGGTGCAGACGGTGCACCGCGACCCGATCAGCCGCGGCTCGGGGCCGGTGGTGAACCACCCCTCGATGACCGGCGTGGACGATGACGACGTCATGGGACCCCTCAGCCTCGACAACTGCAACGGGTGCCGACTATGGCACGCGCCACTGTCCTCGCGCGGGTCTCGTCCCACCGAGCCGGAGCGACCCGGGCGGGGCTGGGCTGGGGCCCGGGCCCCGCTCAGCCGCGGGCGAGGAAGGTGAGCAGGTCGTGGCGGGTGACCACGCCGATCGGCTTGCCGTCCTCGTGGACCAGCACCGCGTCCGCCTTCTCCAGCAGTCGTACGGCGGCCTCCGCGGGCTCCGTGGAGCCGATCGTCGGCAGCGGGTCGGACATGTGCTCGTCGACGCGGTCGGTGAGCCGGGCGTGGCCGGCGTACAGCGCGTCGAGCAGGTCGCGCTCGGAGACCGAGCCGGCGACCTCGGCGGCGACGAGCGGCGGCTCCGCGCGCACGACGGGCATCTGCGAGACGCCGTACTCCTGGAGGATCTGGACGGCCTCGGCGATGGTCTCGCCGGGGTGGGTGTGCACGAGGTCGGGCAGACGCCCGTCCTTGCCGCGCAGCACCTCGCCAACCGACTGGACGGCGGCCTCCTGGGCGGTCGGGAAGCCGTACTGGCCGAGCCACTCGTCGTTGAAGATCTTGGTGAGGTAGCCGCGCCCGGAGTCCGGCAGCAGCACCACGATCACGGCGTCCTCGCGGCCCTGCTCGGCGAGCTCGTGAGCCAGCTTGGCGGCGGCGAAGGCGGCCATGCCGGAGGAGCCGCCGACCAGCAGCGCCTCCTCGCGGGCCAAGCGGCGGGTGAAGGCGAAGGAGTCGGCGTCGGAGACCTCGATGACCCGGTCGGCGACCCCGCGGTCGTAGGTGTCGGGCCAGAAGTCCTCACCCACGCCCTCGACGAGGTAGGGGCGCCCGGAGCCGCCGGAGTAGACCGACCCCTCCGGGTCCGCGCCGACGACCTGGATGTCGGGGTTCTGCTCCTTGAGGTAGCGACCGACGCCGCTGATCGTGCCGCCGGTGCCCATGCCGGTCACGAAGTGGGTGATGCGCCCCTCGGTCTGCTTCCAGATCTCCGGACCGGTGGTCTCGTAGTGCGAGCGCGGGTTGTGCGGGTTGGAGTACTGGTCCGGCTTCCACGCGCCGGGCTGGGAGGCCAGCCGGTCCGAGACGCTGTAGTAGGAGTCCGGGTGCTCGGGGTCGACGGCGGTCGGGCACACGACGACCTCGGCGCCGTAGGCCTTGAGCACGTTGCGCTTGTCCTCGCTGACCTTGTCGGGGCACACGAAGATGCAGTGGTAGCCCTTCTCCTGGGCCGCCATCGCCAGCCCCACGCCGGTGTTACCCGAGGTCGGCTCGACGATGGTGCCGCCGGGCTGCAGCGCCCCGGAGGCCTCCGCCGCCTCGATCATCCGGGTGGCGATGCGGTCCTTCACCGACCCGCCCGGGTTGAGGTACTCCACCTTGGCCAGCACCATCGGCCCCGGACGGTCGGCGAGACCGTCCAGCGTCCGGCGCAGGCGCAGCAGCGGAGTGTTGCCAATCAGGTCCAGGAGCGAGTCGACGTACTGCATCCGGCCAATCTAGGGCGGGTCACCGTCAGTTGGGCAAACCCTGCCCCCGACCGGCCGGTCGTCCTCCGTAGACTCGATCCGTGGGAAAGGCAGCAGCGGCACGCAAGCTGGCTTCCGCTGCGGCCTACGGCGGCGGCGGGCTGACCATGCTCGGAGGCACCCTGTACGGCGTCCTGACCGCCGAGGCCAAGCTGGCCCGCAAGGCGATCGGCCCGCTCCTCGAGGACCCGCCCCCGGACCCCACCGGCTGGTACGGCCGCGGCCGTCCCGCCCCCGCGGTCAAGCTCGTCGTCCTCGGTGACTCCAGCGCCGCCGGGTACGGCGTGGCGCGGGTCGAGGAGACCCCCGGGGCGCTGCTGGCCAGCGGCGTGGCCGAGCACGCGGATCGACGCGTCTACCTGCGCGACCTCGCGGTCGTCGGCGCCAAGTCCTCCGACCTCGCCGAGCAGGTCGACAAGGCGCTGCCGATCCAGCCCGACGTCGCGGTGATCCTCATCGGCGGCAACGACGTCACCCACACCGTGATGCCGTCGGCCTCGGTGCGCCACCTCCAGGAGGCGGTACGCCGCCTGCGGGCCGCCGACGTCGAGGTCGTCGTCGGCACCTGTCCCGACCTCGGCACCATCAAGCCGATCGCTCCCCCGCTCAAGCAGGTCGCCCGCGCCTGGTCGCGCCGGCTGGCCGCCGGCCAGACGATCGCGGCGATCGAGGAGGGCGGGCGCACCGTCTCCATCGGCTCGATCCTGGGCCCGGAGTTCGCTGCCGCGCCGGCCCTGCTCTTCGGCCCGGACCGCTTCCACCCCTCCGCCCAGGGCTACCGTGCCGCGGCCGGGATCCTGCTGCCCTCGATCCTCGCCGCGGTCGGCGTGATCCCGGACGATGAGGAGCGCATCGAGTCGATGCGCGGCGAGGCGATCCTGCCGATCAGCAAGGCAGCGGTCCAGGCGGTCAACAACCCCGGTACCGAGCTCGACGGCACCGAGGTCGGCGGCCACCGCCTCGGCGTGCGCGGGCTGTGGGTGGAGATGCGCCACCGCCGCCGTCGCGCCCAGACCAGCAGCGAGGGCCCCGAGCAGATCGAGCCCGAGGACCGTCGCCCGTCCGGCGAGCCCACCCCCGCCGGCTCCTAGCGCACACGCACGAGGGCCCCGGGAGCGATGCTCCCGGGGCCCTCGTCGTTCGCGCCGAGGCGCGCAGGCTCAGTCCTGGCTGAAGATCGCCAGGATGCGCAGCAGGTTGGTGTAGATCCAGACCAGGCTGACGGTCATCGCGAACGCGGCGCGCCACGACTCGCGCTCGGGCAGCCCGTTGGCGATGCCCTGCTCGACGAAGTCGAAGTCCATGATCAGCATGAACACGCCGAGCACCAGGCCGGCCACGGCGAAGAGCAGGCCCATGCCGCCGAAGCCGTGGATGCCGAAGCTGTTGCCGAACATGCCCAGCACCAGCTCGAGGACGCTGAGGCCGATCATGCCGAAGACGGCGGCGGTCACGAAGGTGCGGAACTTGTTGCCGACCTTGATGTTGAGGACCTTGTACGCCGCGAGCGTGCCCGCGAAGGCCGCGAAGGTGCCGAGCACGGCCTGGGTGACGATGCCACCACCGAAGTTGGCGTCGAAGAGCTTGCTGAGGCCACCGAGGGCGACACCCTCGAGGGCGCAGAACGCCAGCACCAGCGCGGGGCTGATGACGCGCTTGAAGGAGTTGACCATCGAGAGCGCGAAGGCGCCGAGGCTGCCGATCGTGACGGCCGCGATGAGCGGGCCGAGGTCGACGGTCGAGTCCTCGAGGTTCGGGGTGAGGAACCAGGTCAGCGCGGCGAAGACGATCACCATGCCGAGCGACATGCCGGTCTTCTGCACCACCGTGTCGATGGTCATCCGGCCCTCGGACGTCGGGGCCGGCGCGTAGCCGAGGCCCTGGTCCTGACCCGGGGTTCCGGTCCCCCACGTCGAGGGGTCTGCGTAGGTCTGGGTGCCGTAGGCGTTCGCGCCGGGGCGGTTGAACTCCTCCGACCGACGGAACACCGGGTTGTTGCTCTGCATTCGGGGTCTCTCCTTGGAGGCCTGCGTGATGACCGCCGCCCTGACGGTCATGGGGTCAGCCTAGTGACCTCACCGTGTGCAACGCATGACCTGCCTCGCGCGTTCCCGCCCCGCGAGGTCCGTGGGCGTCGGTGGGGCCGGGTCGTGCGGATCGCGGGTCCGGGGGTGCGCGTTGGTAATGTCGCCGCGCCCCCAGACCCAGGAGACCGATGACCCAGCCACGCCCGGAGGCCGGCGCGCGCTCGCCGTTCCGTGCGGACGTGCAGGGGCTGCGCGCGATCGCCGTGCTCACGGTGATCGCCGGGCACGCGGGTCTCTCCCAGCTGCCCGGGGGCTTCGTCGGCGTCGACGTCTTCTTCGTGATCTCCGGCTTCTTGATCACCCAGCTGCTGCTGCGCGAGGTCACCCGCACCGGCGGCGTCTCGCTGCGCGGCTTCTACGCCCGCCGCGCGCGCCGCATCCTCCCCGCCGCCACCTTCGTCACGCTGGTGACCCTGGGCGCGTCGGTGTGGTGGCTGAGCGCCCTCGACGCGCTGGAGGTGGTCAAGGACGCCGTCTGGGCGACGATCTTCGCCGCCAACATCCGCTTCGCCTCGGTCGGCACCGACTACTTCGCTCGCGACCAGCTGCCCTCACCTCTGCAGCACTACTGGTCGCTCGCGGTCGAGGAGCAGTTCTACCTCGTGTGGCCGCTGGTGCTGGTGGCCTGCGTGCTGCTCGCGCGCCGTCTCACCCGCGGCGCCGCGGACCCCTCGCCGGCCCGCACGGCCAAGGTGGTGATGGTGACGCTGGCCGTCCTCACCGCCGCCTCCTTCGCCTACGGCGTGTGGCGCACCGAGGTCGACCCCACCGCGGCGTACTTCTCCACGCCTGCGCGGGCCTGGGAGCTGGGGGTCGGCGCCCTGGCGGTCCCGCTCGCACCGGTCCTCGCCGCGCGCATGCCGGCGACCGCGCGCGGGCTGCTGAGCGTCACCGGCCTGGGCTTCATCGCCGCGGCCTGCCTGCGCTACGACGAGACCTCGCCGTTCCCCGGCACCGCCGCGCTGCTGCCGGTCGTCGGCGCGCTGCTGGTGCTGGTCGCGGGCGCCGGCGGCCACCCGCGCGAGCCGTTCCCGATCCGCGCGCTCGGCGTGTGGCCGATGCGGGTGATCGGCGACTGGTCCTACTCCCTCTACCTCTGGCACTGGCCGCTGCTGGTGCTGCCCGTCGGCTACCTCGGCCGCGACCTGACGCCGCTGGAGGTGGGCGCGGCGGTCGCGGCGACGTTCGTGCTCTCCGGCCTCACCTACCGCCTCGTCGAGACGCCGTTCCGCCGCACCCGCGTGCTGCGGGTGCACCGCGGCCTCGTGCTCTACCCCCTCTCCCTGGGACTGGTCGTCACCAGCGCCTTCGCCGCCCAGGACTACGCCGAGTGGCGCACCGGCGAGCACGGCAACGACCCGGCGGTGACGGTCACCGACCTGGGCGAGGAGGCCGAGGAGCTGGACCCGACGGTCGCGCTGGTGAAGGCCTCGGTGCTGGCCGCCCGGGAGGGCCAGGCGGTGCCGAGCGACCTGACCCCCGACCTGCTCGACATCCGCGAGGACCGCGCCGCCCTCGGACGGTGCAGCTATGAGACCGACGCGCTCCCGCTCTGCCCGCGCGGCACCACCGGCACCCCGGAGAAGACCGTCGTCGTGCTCGGCAACTCCCACGGCCGCATGTGGGTGCCGGCGTTCGAGCGGATCGCCCGCGAGCACGACCTGCGCACCTACTACCTGGTCAAGGTCGGCTGCCCGGCCGCGCTGGTGACCGTCGGCTCCCAGGCGGAGTACGCCGGGTGCACGGCCTTCCGCGAGTGGGCGCTGGAGCAGATCGCCGAGCTGCGCCCCGACGTGGTCGTGGTCGCCACCAACGTCGCGGAGACCCTGCTCCACGAGGGCCGCCCGGTCGAGGACCCTGCCGAGCGCGAACAGCTGGTGCGCGCGGGCTTCGATGAGCTCTTCGACCGGCTGGCGCCGATCGCGGGTCGCACCGTGCTGCTGCGCGACGTCCCCGAGCTCGACGAGTCGCCCGAGGTCTGCCTCAGCACCGGACGGCCCGACCTCGGGGACTGCCTGCTCAGCCCCACCCCGCACGCCACCCGGATGGCCGACCTGTCCGTCGCCTCGGCCCAGGAGCGCCGGGTCCCGGTCATCGACCCCACCCCGTGGGTGTGCTGGGACGGCTCGTGCCCCGCGGTGATCGGCTCGACGATCCCCTACCGCGACACCGGCCACCTCACCACCCAGTACGCCGCGGCCCTCACCGAGGACCTCGCGCGGTCCCTGGCCCCGCTGCTCCGCGCGGGCTGAGCCTCAGCCCGGGGACGGCTCGCCTCGCCGCACCGCCACCACGACCGTGTCGGTGGCGACCGCCTCGCGGCCCTCGGCGTCGCGCACCCGTCGGGTGGGTGCGTCCGCGACCCGCACGTCCCAGTCCGCCGGGTCCAGCAGCGCCGTCACCTGCTCGGGGCCGAACAGCAGCCGGGCGAGCTCGGGGTTGCGCAGCCCGGCGGCGGCGTCCGCGGGGTGGTGCGCGCCGACGAGCAGCGTGCCGCCGGGGCGGACCGCTGCCGCGAGCGCGGCGTACACCCGCACGAAGTGCTGCTCGGGCAGGTGCAGGAAGTGCACGGTGACCAGGTCGGCGGCGGGCACCTCGTCGCCGCCGGCGAGCAGGTCCACCCGACGCCAGGTGCACCGCTCGGCGACCCCCTCCTCCGCGGCGTGCTGCGCGGCCCGCTCCAGGGCCACCCCGGACACGTCGACGCCGGTGACCTGCCAGCCCCGCCGGGCCAGCCAGACCGCGTCGGCGCCCTCGCCGCACCCCACGTCGAGCGCCGTGCCCGGCGCCAGGTCGGCGGCGTGCTCGACCAGGCGGGCGTTGGGCTGCCCGGACCAGATCCGCTGGGAGGCGGCGTACCGCTCGTCCCAGAACTCAGCGCTCCAGCGGTCCGGTGCTTCCTCGCTCATGTGCTCCGCTCTCCTCTCGCCGTAGGCCCGGCCGTGTCACCTTCGGTCAGGTAGCCGATGTCGTCGAGGAGCGCGTCGAGCACGCCGGAGTACCGGACGCCGGTGAGGCGCGAGATGGCGACCAAGTGCTCCTTGGCGATGAGCCTCTTCGGCGCGCGCCAGTTACCGAGCGTTGTCTGAGTGACGCCGAGCTTGCGCGCCACCTGGCGTTCGCTCACGGTGTAGGGCTGCGCATCGATGTGCGCCTGAATCAGGTCGTAGAGCTTGCCCACTGTCCCTGCCTCCTCTCGACGGGCAGCTGGTGCCCATGCGCGAGACGGGTCAGTCCTGCGTTCACCTCGAATGGCTCACCAGATGGCTCACCGAGCGTGTCCCTCATGTGCCCCCGGTGGGACTCGAACCCACACTGCGCCGCTTTTAAGGCGGCTTCCTCTGCCGATTGGGATACGGGGGCGACGCCCGTGAGCGGACGTCGCAGCCTGCTCGCAGACGGTACGACGCGGGCCCGCTCCCGGGCCAGCACTGCGGGACTACAGGTAGGTCTTGCGGGGGTGGATGGCGTGCGCGCCGGCGACCCGGTCGAGGAAGACGAAGCCCGCGCAGTGGTCGAGCTCGTGCTGCAGGCAGCGTGCCTCGAAGGCGTTGGCCGAGAAGGTGACCTCCTCGCCGGTGCCGGGCAGCTGGCCGCGGACGACCAGGCGCGAGGCGCGCTTCACGTCACCGGTGAAGTCCGGGACGCTCATGCAGCCCTCACGGGCCTTCTCGTTGCGGCTGGACTCCACGACCTCGGCGTTGCACAGCACGAAGGTGCCGTGGTGCTCGCGGGTCTTGGGGTGGGCGGAGACGTCGACGCAGAAGACCCGGGCCGCGACCCCGACCTGCTGGGCGGCGAGCCCGACACAGCCGGGGCTGACCCGCATCGTCGCGACCAGGTCGGCGGCGAGCTGCACCGTCTCGGGCGCGGTCGGGTCGACGTCGGCGCCGGGGGTGGAGAGCACCGGGTCGGGCACGCGCACGACCTCCAGGACCCGTCCCTCGACACCCAGCTCGTCCTCGGTCCAGGCCGCCAGCCGCTCGCTCGGCGCGGCCGGGGTGGGGGTGACGCTCACAGCTCGTCGGCCTCCGCGGGACGCAGGGTGGCGCCGACTCCGAGGGCGGTGGCCGCCGTGCGGATCGAGGTCTCGAGGGCGTCGAGGTCGGTGCCGGCCGGCACGTCGAACTCCGCGACCAGGAGGTAGAGGCTGCCCGAGAGCCGGGTGCTGAGATCGGTGATGTTGCCACCGAGCGCGGCCACCTCGGACACGACGCCGGAGACGATGCCGGGGCGGTCGCCGCCGTGCACGGTCAGGACCCAGGAGGTGCCGGCGGCCGCGGACACGCTCTCCTCGGGGACCTCGCGGACGGTCACGGTCAGGGTGCCGTCGGCGGTGAGCGGCGCGAGCGCGGACTCGATCGCGGCGGCCTCGACGTCGCCGGAGCAGACCAGCATCATCGCGAAGTGCCCGCGCAGCAGGGTCATCGTGGAGTCCTCGAGGTTGAGGCCCAGCCCGGCCAGCTGGCCGGTGGTCTCCGCGATGATGCCGGGGCGGTCGTGGCCCAGGACGGTGACGGCGTACAGGGTGGGTGTGCTCACCGCGGCATTGTCGCAGCCACCTCCGCCGCTCGACCCAGGACCTCGTCGAGCATGGCCTCGGTGAGCCTCCCGGTGAAGGTGTTCTGCTGGCTGGGGTGGTAGCTGCCGAGCAGCAGGACGTCGTGGCGACCGTGCTCCCCGCTCCCCCGCAGCAGCGCCTCGGCGCCGTGCCCGAAGCGCGGACGCGGCCGCGGGACCTTCCACCCCGCAGCACCGAACGCCGTCAGCGCGGCCGCCCAGCCGATCGCCCCGAGCGCCACCGCGACCCGCACGGTGCCGGCCAGCAGCGCGAGCTCGGTGTCCAGCCACGGCGCGCAGGTGTGCCGCTCCTCGGTCGTGGGCTTGTTCTGGGGCGGGGCGCAGCGCACCGCGGCGACCATCCGGGTGTCGACCAGCGCCTGGCCGTCCGCGGCGTGCACGCTGGTCGCCCGGGTGGCCAGGCCGACGCGGTGCAGGCTGGCGAACAACCAGTCCCCGGACCGGTCGCCGGTGAAGATCCGCCCCGTGCGGTTGCCGCCCTGGGCCGCGGGCGCGAGCCCCACGACCAGGATCCGCGCGTCCGCCGGGCCCCAGCCCGGGATCGGGCGTCCCCAGTACGGCTGGTCGGCGTACGACGCCCGCTTGTGCACGGCGACGTCCTCGCGCCAGCGCACCAGCCGCGGGCAGGCGCGGCACACGCTCACCCGCGCGTCGAGCTCGCCCAGACCGGCTCCCCTGGCACGCGCGCCCGCGGCCAGACGACGGACCCCGGCCGCGGTGGTCGCGACCGGGGTCTCGGGTCGGGCGGGGTCCCCCGGCCAACCGGTGCCGGCAGGCACGGGCGAGGGGTGCAGCTCGCCGGTGGCCGGGTGCGGCAGGGGCACGCCCATCGGCGTGCTCCCGGCCGGGCTCACGGGGCCGGCGGCACCGAGGTCTGGGTCTGCCCGGGGCTCTGGTCGTGGCTGCGGACCTTGTCGGCCGCGGCGTGCGCCGCGGACCCGGCCTTCTCCTTGGCCACGCCGGCTGCGGCCGAGGCCTGGGTGCTGACGACGTCCTGGGCCTGCTGCGCGGCCTGCTGGACCCGGGGGTCTCCGCCGATCTTCTGCGCCTGGGCCTTGATCTGCTCGTAGCGCTCACGCCCGGCGCGCGCACCGAGGACGTAGCCAGCACCAGCGGCGATGAGCAGAGGGAGCTTCTTCAGCATGGATGATCTCTCCTTCGAGGGTTGTGCGATGGGACAGGACAGTCGGGGGCCGGCCGGCGGGCTCAGCGCGATCGGCGCCAGCGCAGCACGGCCAGGCCGACCACGGCGGCGACCCCGGCAGCGAGTGCGGCGATCAGCTCCGGACGCAGCGAGCCGTCGGCGGTGGTCATCGCGTCGCTCATCCGGGACCGGACGTCGAGACGCTCCTGGAGCTGCTCGACGGTCTCGGCGAGCTGCTCGCGCTGGCGCGCCACGTCGGCCGCGAGCTCGTCGGGCGTCTGGGGCGTCTCGGGCTTCTCGGGCTCGGACCCGGTCGGGGTGGCACCCGACCGAGCGGGGTCCGGGGTGGGCACGGCGGTGCCGGGCGCGGGTCGGTCGCCACTCACGAGTGGCCTCCCTTGATCGTGGCCACGTCCTCCTTGACCCCGGCGACGGCGCGCTCGGGGGCCACGGGGGTGGCCTGCTGGACCTCGCGCCGGCCGATGACCGCGGCGATCGCCGCGATGACGAACAGCACGCCGGCCACGATCAGGGCCGAGGCCCAGGCCGGGAGCACCAGGGCGAGGAGGAGGATGAACCCGGCGATCAACGCGCCGAGCCCGTAGAGCGCGATCAGGCCGGCCGCGCCGAAGGCGCCGAGACCGAGCCCGGCCTTCTTGCCCTTCTCGGCCAGCTCGGCCTGGGCCAGTCGCAGCTCGCTGCGGATGAGTTGCGGAACCTGTTCGGTGAGTCGGTGCACCAGGGCACCCAGAGGCTCCTCGGAACTGCTCGGGGTCCGGTCGGTCATGGCCGACCGGTGCCCGAGCCCCGGGGCCGGCAAACGCCGGGGGCGCTAGCGGTGCAGGATCGAGTGGGCGATGCCGTCGAGGATGTCGGCCTCCGAGACCACCAGCTCGGTCACGGAGGTACGCCGCAGCACGCACGACAGCACCAGCGCGCCGGCGTCGATGACGTCCGCGCGGCCCGGGTGCATCCACGGCAGCGCCAGCCGCTCGGCGACGCTCATCGCCACCAGCCGGTCGACCATCGCGTGGACCTCGCCGACCGGCAGCCGCGCCTGGTCGATCGCGTCGCGGTCGTAGCGCTCCAGCCCGAGCACCCCGGCCGCGATGCTGATGATGGTGCCGGCGACCCCGACCACCGTGGCCGCCTCGCCCGCCGGCACCGGGCACTCGTCGAGGTGGGCCTCGATGTCGGCCACGCAGGCCGCGACCTCCGCCGCGGTCGGCGGGTCGGAGTGCAGGTGCCGCTCGTGCTGGCGCACCGAGCCGATGTCCATCGAGTGGCCGTAGCGCGGGTGGTCCTCGCCGAGGATCAGCTCGGTCGAGCCGCCGCCGATGTCGACGACGAGCACCGGCGGCACGGGAGGCGTCCGCAGGCCGCTGACCGCGCCGGCGAAGGACAGCGCGGCCTCCTCGTGACCGGTGAGCACCTCGGGGTCGACGCCGAGCCGGGCGCGCACACCGGCCGCGAACACGTCGGCGTTCGCGGCGTCCCGGGTGGCGGAGGTGGCGCAGAAGCGGATGTTCTGGGGCGGTACGCCGTGGGCCGTGATCAGCGCGGCGTACTCGTCGAGGGCGGCCCAGGCCCGCTCGAGCGCCTCGTCGGCGAGCCGGCCGGTGGCGTCGACGCCCTGGCCCAGCCGCACCATCCGCACCTCGCGGGCCAGCGGGCCGGTCGGGTCGCTGATCAGCAGCTTGATGGTGTTGGTGCCGCAGTCGACCGCTGCGGTCGGGCGCCCGGCTAGCCGGCCGGTCGCCGGGTCACTCATCGGCGTCGGGCGCGGCAGCGGGGTCGTCGGTGGCGCAGCCGCCGACGCACGGGCCCGCGGCCCACCACTCCCCGAGCCGGTCGAGCACCTCGTCACCCAGCGGGTTGACGCCCGGTCCCATCGCGAGGGACTGCCCGGCGAGCACGTGCAGGCACTTGACCCGGTCGGGCATGCCGCCGGCGGAGATGCCCTCGATCTCCGGGACCGTGCCGAGGGTGCTGCGGAACTCCAGGTAGCGCTCGTGCGCCGCGCGGTACGCCGCGGCGAGCTCGGGGTCGGTCGCGAGCCGGTCCTGCATCTCCTTCATCACTCCGGTGCCCTCCAGGGTGCCGATCTTGGAGGCCGCACGCGGGCAGGTGAGGTAGAAGGTGGTCGGGAACGGCGTGCCGTTGGGCAGCCGCGGCTCGGTCGTCACCACGTCGGGGTTGCCGCACGGGCACCGGTGACCGATCGCGTGGATCCCGCGCGGCTCCCGGCCGAGCTGCTCGGCGATGGCGTCGCGGTCTGCGGGGTCGATCACTGCTGGGGGTTCTCCTTCTGCTCGCCGTCGGGCGAGCCGTCGATCTCCGCCGAGGGCGGGGCGCCGTTGCGCGGGGGGTGTCCGGCGGCCTCGACCGAGCCCCAGGCGCCGGTCCACCAGGCCTCCGGGGTCTGCGGGACGCTGCGGTCGGGGTCGCCCAGGGTCGACTGGGGCTCCACCGGCTCGCCGTCCTCGTCGAGCACGATGTAGGGGATCTCGCCGGGCTTGACGTAGCCGAGCCGCTCGCGTGCCTCGCGCTCGACGTACGCCGGGTCCTCCCAGCGGCGCTTCTCGCGCTCGAGGTCGTCGATGGCCGCCTGGCGGTCGGCGATCTTGGCCTGGAGGTCCTGCAGGTGGCTGCGCTGGTCGAGGTAGGCGCGCAGCGAGGAGGCGTAGGAGACCGCGAGCACGGCGACCACCAGGACCAGCACCGCGGTGCGTCCGGTGAGCCGCGATCGAGGACCGGAGGAGCCGCCCGCGGCCGGCGGCGTCGACGTCCGGGCACGCCCGGACCCGGACGCGGGGCGTCCAGGTCCGGTGCGCGCGCGGGGGCTGCTGCTGGCTCCCCGTCGGGTGCGTCGGCGATCGTCGGCCACGGGTGGCTTCCTACTCGGTCGGGTGGGCTCAGCCCTGGTAGCGCGGGAACGCGCCGGCGCCGGCGTACCGCGCCGCGTCGCCGAGCTGGTCCTCGATGCGCAGGAGCTGGTTGTACTTCGCGACCCGCTCCGAGCGCGCCGGGGCGCCGGTCTTGATCTGGCCGCAGTTGGTCGCGACCGCGAGGTCGGCGATCGTGGTGTCCTCGGTCTCGCCGGAGCGGTGGCTCATCATCGAGCGGTAGCCGTTGCGGTGCGCGAGCTCGACGGAGTCGAGGGTCTCGGTCAGCGAGCCGATCTGGTTGACCTTCACCAGCAGCGCGTTGGCCTGGCCACCGCTGATGCCGCGCTGGAGACGCTCGACGTTGGTGACGAACAGGTCGTCGCCGACGAGCTGGGTCTTCGAGCCGAGCTGGTCGGTGATCGCCTTCCAGCCCTCCCAGTCGTCCTCGTCCAGCGGGTCCTCGATCGAGACGATCGGGTAGGCCGCGACCAGGTCGGCGTAGTAGGCGGTCATCTCCTCGGCGCTCTTCTGCGCGCCCTCGAAGGTGTAGAGGCCGTTCTCGCAGAACTCCGAGGCGGCCACGTCGAGGGCGAGCGCGATGTCGGTGCCCACCTTGAGGCCGGTGGACTCGATCGCCTCGGCGATCAGGTCCAGGGCGGCGCGGTTCGAGGCGAGGTCGGGGGCGAAGCCGCCCTCGTCGCCGACGCCGGTGGCCAGGCCGCGCTTCTTCAGCACCGACTTGAGCGCGTGGTAGACCTCCGCGCCCGAGCGCAGCGCCTCACCGAAGGTCGGCAGGCCGATCGGGGCGATCATGAACTCCTGGATGTCGACGTTGGTGTCCGCGTGGGCACCGCCGTTGAGGATGTTCATCATCGGGACCGGGAGCAGGTGGGCGTTCGGGCCGCCGACGTAGCGGAACAGCGGCAGGCCGGCCGACTCCGAGGCCGCGCGGGCCACGGCGAGCGAGACGCCGAGGATCGCGTTGGCGCCGAGCGAGGCCTTGTTGGGCGTCGCGTCGAGGTCGAGCATCGCCTGGTCGACGAGGCGCTGGTCGTCGGCGTCGAGGCCCTCGACCGCGGGACCGATCTGCTGGACGACGGCGTCGACGGCCTTGAGCACGCCCTTGCCGAGGTAGCGCTCGCCGCCGTCACGGAGCTCGACCGCCTCGAAGGCGCCGGTCGAGGCGCCGCTGGGGACGGCCGCGCGTCCGAACGCACCGTCGTCGAGGAGGACCTCGACCTCGACGGTGGGGTTGCCGCGCGAATCGAGGATCTCGCGGGCGCCGACAGCTTCGATGGATGCCAAGGTGCTGCTCCTGGTGAGGTTGCCTGGGGGTGGCCGCCGACCGGGCCGGTCGGCCGGGCTGACGGGGTCGGATCGATGCGGATGCGCTGCCCAGCCTAGTCGTGCGGGTGCCCCGATCCGCGCAGGCCGCGCCCCGGCGGGACTCCGCCGCCGCGGGGCCGGGCGCGGGTCACGCCGGGGGCGGCTCGGGGCGTGCTCGTGGCTATCGTCCTCACCATGACGTCCACCACCCCGCGCACCGACGGCGCCCCGGCCTGGCAGGACCCCGAGGCGATCAGGTTCATGCTCGAGGACTGCACCACCTGGGCGGTGGTCGGCCTCTCCGGCGACCGCACCCGCACGGCGTACCAGATCGCCGCGCAGCTGCAGGCCCGCGGCAAGCGGATCGTGCCGATCCACCCCAGCGCCCCGACGGTGCTCGGCGAGCAGGGGTACGCCTCGCTGGCCGACGTCCCGTTCCCGATCGACGTCGTCGACGTGTTCCGCCGCTCCGAGGCCGCCGGGCAGTTCGCCGACGAGGCCGTGAAGGTCGGCGCCAAGGGCGTGTGGTTCCAGCTCGGCGTGCTCGACGTCGCGGCCTTCGCGCGGACCACCGCGGCGGGGGTGGCGATGGTGATGGACACCTGTCCCGCGATCGAGTGGCGCCGCCCCTGAGGGGAGGTCCACGTCGGGGCCGACGTCGGGGTTGACGCGGAGGTTGGCGAGCGGGCCGCCGGGTACCGGCGCCGCCATGGACGCCGAGCTCACGCTGACCGTCGACGGGCGTCAGCGCACCGTCACCGTGGACACCCGCACCACCCTGCTGGACGCGCTGCGCGAGCGGCTGGGGGTGAACTCGCCCAAGAAGGGGTGTGACCACGGCCAGTGCGGGTCGTGCACCGTGCTGCTGGACGGTCGCCGCCACCTCACCTGCCTCGCGCTCGCCGTCGCCCACGACGGCGCCGAGATCGTCACCGCCGCCGGCCTGGAAGGCAAGGATGGCGAGCTGGAAGGCGGGGCCGGCGGGCTGCACCCGGTGCAGCAGGCGTTCCTGGACCACGACGGTCTCCAGTGCGGCTACTGCACCCCCGGCCAGGTCTGCTCGGCCATCGGGGCCCTCGACGAGGCCGCGCGCGGCTGCCCGAGCCACGTGACCCCGGACCTGGGCGAGGACGTCGAGGCGGGGACCCTCAGCGACGAGGAGATCCGGGAGCGGATGAGCGGCAACCTGTGCCGCTGCGGCGCGTACGCCGGCATCCTCGCCGCGGTCCGCGAGAGCGCGGGGGCCCAGGCATGAGGGAGCTGACCTACCTGCGCCCCGAGGACCCGGCCGCCGCCGTCGCCGCGGTGAGCGGCGACCCGGAGGCCCGCTTCCTGGCCGGCGGCACCAACCTCGTCGACCACCTCAAGCTCGGGGTGGCCCGCCCGGCCACCCTCGTCGACGTCAGCCGGCTGCCGATGGAGGAGGTCGAGGACCTCACCGACGCCGGCGGCTCCCCGACCGGGCTGCGGATCGGCGCCAACGTCCGCAACAGCGACCTGGCGGCCGACCGGCGGGTGCGCGAGCGGTTCCCGGTGGTGGCCCGCGCCCTGCTCGCCGGGGCCTCCGGCCAGATCCGCAACCAGGCCACCACCGCCGGCAACCTGCTCCAGCGCACGCGCTGCGTGTACTTCCAGGACGTCACCACGCCGTGCAACAAGCGCGAGCCCGGCACCGGCTGCTCGGCCGTGGGCGGCTACGGGCGCTACAACGCGGTGCTGGGCGCCAGCGCCGAGTGCGTCACCGTCCACCCCTCCGACCTGGCCGTGGCGCTGGCCGCCGTGGACGCGACGGTCGTGGTGCTCGGACCGGACGGCGAGCGCCGCCTCCCGGTCGCCGAGCTGCACCGGCTGCCCGGGGACCGCCCGCAGGACGACACCACGCTGCGCCACGGGGAGCTGATCACCGCCGTCGAGCTGCCCGACTCCCCCGGCGCCCGCCGGTCGGGCTACTACAAGGCCCGCGACCGCGCGTCGTTCGCCTTCGCCCTGGTCTCCGTCGCCGCGGCCCTCGACCTCGCCGACGCCGGCACCGTGCGCGACGCCCGGATCGTGTGGGGCGGCGTGGCCCACAAGCCCTGGCGCGCCACGCGTGCCGAGGAGCTGCTGCGCGGCCGGGTCCCCGACGAGGAGGCCGTGCGGGCAGCCGCCCGCGCCGAGCTCGCGGACGCGGTGACCGACGACCAGACCGCCTACAAGACCACCATGGTCGAGGGAGCCACCGTGCTCGTGCTCGACCGGCTGCGCCAGGGAGGCCCGCGATGACCCCGCCGCTCGAGGTGAGCCCCACCCCCGTCACCCCCACCCAGATCGGCCGCGACCTCGAGCGCGCCGACGGGGTCGAGAAGGTCACCGGGCGCGCGGCGTACGCCGTCGAGATGGCGCCCGCCGACGCGCTGCACGCCTGGCTGGTCACCAGCACCATCGCCCGCGGCCGGGTCACCGCGATCGACCACGGCCGGGCCCTGGCCCACCCCGGGGTGGTCGCGGTGCTCGACCACACCAACGCGCCCCGGTTGGCACAGACCGACAACGCCGAGCTGGCGATCCTCCAGGACGCCGAGGTCGGCTACCGGGGCCAGATCGTCGCGGTCGTCCTCGCCGAGACCTCCGAGGCCGCCCGGGAGGGCGCGTCGCTCGTGGACCTCACCTACGCCAGCGACCCGCACGAGGCGGAGCTGCGCGAGGACAACGCCGACCACCGCCCGGAGGCGGTCAACCCCGAGCTGCCCACCGACACCGACGAGGGCGACGTGGACGCGGCGCTCGCGGGCGCCGACGTGGTCGTCGAGGAGACCTACCGCACGGCGTACGAGTCCAACAACCCGCTCGAGCCGCACGCCGTGGTGGCCCGGTGGCAGGAGGACGGCGACGGCCCGGTGCTGACCCTGCACGACTCCACCCAGGGTGTGTACGGCGTGGCCGCGGCCCTCGCCCCGATGCTCGGCCTGGAGGACAGGCAGCTGCGGGTGGTGGCGCCGTACGTCGGTGGCGGGTTCGGCAGCAAGGGCGAGGCGCACAGCCACGAGATGGCCGCCGCGCTGGCCGCCCGGACGGTGCCCGGCCGCGCGGTGCGCCTCGCGGTGACCCGCCAGCAGATGTTCGCGATGACCGGCTACCGCACCGCCACGATCTCCCGCATGCGCCTGGGCGCGCACGCCGACGGCACCCTCACCGCGATCGAGCACCGGGCCTTCGAGCAGACCTCCCGGATCCGCGAGTACGCCGAGCAGACCGCCTCCCCCACCCGGATGATGTACGCCGCGCCGCACCGGCGCACCCGGCACCGCCTGGCCCGTCTCGACGTCACCGTGCCGTCCTGGATGCGCGCCCCCGGGGAGATGCCGGGGATGCTCGCCCACGAGCTGGCGATGGACGACCTCGCGATCGCCACCGGCGTGGACCCCGTGGACCTGCGGGTGCGCAACGAGCCGGAGGTCGACCCCGAGACGAAGCTGCCGTGGAACGACCGGCGCCTCGTGGAGTGCCTGGAGCGCGGCGCCGAGGCGTTCGGCTGGCGCGAGCGCCCCGCCGAGGCCGCGGCCCGGCTGGACGGCGAGTGGTGGATCGGCACCGGTGTCGCCTCCGCGACGTACCCGATGATGCGCCAGCCGGGCAACGAGGCGCGCGTCTGCTCGCTGCCCGACGGGCGCTACGCCGTCTCCATCGCGGCCGTCGACATCGGCACCGGGGCGCGCACCGTGCTGGCCCAGATCGCCTCCGACGCCCTCGGCTGCCCGCTGGACGCGGTGCAGCTCGAGATCGCCGACACCCTGCTCCCCAGCGCCTCCGTGGCGGGCGGCTCCTCCGGGACCAGCTCGTGGGGCAGCGCGATCGTCGCCGCGGCCCAGCAGTTCCGCGCCGACCACGGCGACTCCCCCGACCCCGGCCTGGTCACGACCGCGTCCGCCGCCGACAACCCCGACGCCCAGACGCACGCGATGCACTCCTTCGGGGCCGTCTTCGCCGAGGCCCGGGTGCACCGGCTCACCGGCGAGGTGCGGGTGCCGCGGCTGCACGGCACCTACTCGGTGGGCCGGGTGATCAACCCGCGCACGGCCCGCTCCCAGCTGCTCGGCGGCCTGGTGATGGGCCTGTCCGCGGCGCTCCTCGAGGAGTCGTGGCGCGACCCGCGGTTCGGCCACTTCGTCACCCAGGACCTCGCGACGTACCACGTGGCGACGCACGCCGACGTCCTCGACCTCCAGGCCGACTGGCTGGAGGAGGACGACCAGCTGGCCACCCCGATGGGCTCGCGCGGCATCGGCGAGATCGGGATCGTCGGGACCTCGGCGGCGGTCCTCAACGCCGTGCGGCACGCCATCGGCGTGCCGGTGCGTCAGATCCCGGTCACTCCCGACCTGCTGGTCGCGGCGCTGCCGGGGTCCTGACCAGGTCGGCCGCCGCGGCGGAGAGGCGGCCGACCAGCCGCTCCAGCGGCCCACGCCGCCCGGCGGCGACGTACGCCGCGCCGATCGCCAGCAGCACCAGGGCGTGCCAGTGGAACGCCCCCTCGTCGGGCGGCCACAGCGCCTCGGTGCGCAGCAGGATGTGCAGCGCGTAGAGGGTCAGGGTCATCGTCCCGGCGCCGGCGACCACCCGCAGCGCGACCGCCGCGGTCTCCGGGAGCGCTGCGAGGACCAGCAGGCACAGGCCGATGACCGCGGCGGCGCTGCCGGCGGTGTGGGCGAGGTCGAACGGCGTACCGCTGTGCGGCGCGACCACCAGCAGCCACTGCCACGCCCCGCCGGTGGGCGTCGTGCCGCTCATGCCCGTCGCGACCGCGTCGAGCACCTCGGGGCCGGTGCTCTCCCAGCGCCCGCGCAGCAGCGCCTCGACGACGTCGGCGCGTGCGGTGAGCGCGCCCGACACCAGCGTGGCGCCCACCGCGAGCGCCAGGCCGCCGACGGTCAGGACGACGGCGACACCGCGACGGGTCAGGTCCGCACGCCCGATCGCCATGCCGAGCAGCAGCAGCGCCAGCCACGCGAGGCCCGGGTAGTAGCCGGTGAACAGCAGCTCCGCGAGCAGCCGCCCGGGCTCCGTGACGTCGGTCGGCTGGGGGCTGTCGAAGCCCCGCGCGGGCAGGTGCGGGCGCACCAGGTGCGAGAGCACGGGCGCGACGACCGCCCAGGCCGCGGCGAGTGCGAGCAGGGCGGGCGTGCGCAGCCCGACGAACGGCAGCCCGAGCAGGAAGAGCACGCCGTAGTAGGTGAGGATCACCGCCAGCCCGGAGTCCGGCAGCCCGAGCAGCAGCCCGAGGCCCGCCACCAGCAGCGCCCGCGCGGCCAGCCCGGCGCAGCGGGCCGCCCGCTCGCGCCCGGCGTACGGCGTCGGCCCGCCGGTGGCCAGGGCGATCGTGACCCCGGCCAGCACCGCGAACAGCGCGGACGCGCGCCCGCCGGCGAGCCACTGCGCGGCGCTCAGCGACCCGTCGGGGTCGCGCGCGGCGACCACGTGGGTGGCCACCATCCCGAGCAGCGCCAGGCAGCGGGCGACGTCGAGCGCGACGAACCGGCCCGGTGGCGGCGCCGGCCCGTTCATCGCGGTGGTCTCAGAAGCCCGCGCGTCGCGGGGCGGCCGCGCCCCGCACCGCCTCGCCCTTGCGGTGGGCGGCGGCCTTGAGCTCGGCCTGGAAGTCGAGCATCCGCTGCTGCAGCGCCGGGTCCGTCGCGGCCAGGATCCGCACCGCGAGCAGGCCCGCGTTGCGGGCGTTGCCGACCGCCACCGTCGCGACCGGGACGCCGGCCGGCATCTGCACGATCGAGAGCAGCGAGTCCATCCCGTCGAGGTGGGCCAGCGGCACCGGGACCCCGATGACCGGCAGCGGCGTGACGGCGGCCAGCATGCCCGGGAGGTGGGCCGCTCCCCCGGCGCCGGCGATGATCACCGACAGCCCGCGCCCGGCGGCCTGCTTGCCGTAGTCGATCATCTCCTCGGGCATCCGGTGCGCGGAGACCACGTCGGCCTCGAAGGCGATGTCGAACTCCGCGAGCGCCTCCCCGGCGGCCTGCATGACCGGCCAGTCGGAGTCCGAGCCCATCACGATGCCGACGCGCGGCTGCTGCTCACTCTGCTGCTGGGTCATGGGGTCACTCGCTCTCGTTGCCGAGGTCGCCGCGGAACCAGGCGGCGGCGTGCCGCGCCCGCTCCAGGCAGTCCTCGAGATCGTCGCCGTAGGCGTTGACGTGGCCGACCTTGCGGCCAGGGCGCAGCTCCTTGCCGTACAGGTGCACCCGCAGGTGCGGGTCGCGGGCCATCGCGTGGGGGTAGCCGTCGTACAGCCGACCGACCTCGGCCTCGGGGCCGCCGAGGATGTTGACCATCACCGTCCAGCGGGCGCGCGGCGCGGGCGAGCCGAGCGGCAGGTCCAGGACCGCGCGCAGGTGGTTCTCGAACTGCGAGGTGACCGCGCCGTCCTGGGTCCAGTGCCCGGTGTTGTGCGGGCGCATCGCGAGCTCGTTGACCAGCACCCGGCCGTCGGTGGTCTCGAAGAGCTCCACGGCGAGCACGCCGGTCACGTCGAGCTCGCCGGCGATGCGCAGCGCGATCTCCTGGGCCCGTCCGGCGAGGTCGGGGTCCAGGTCGGGTGCCGGGGCGATGACCTCGTGGCAGATGCCGTCCTTCTGGGTGCTGGCCACGACGGGGTACGCCGCCGCCTGGCCGCTGGGCGAGCGGGCCACCAGCGCGGACAGCTCGCGGCGGAAGTCGACGAGCTCCTCGGCCAGCAGGCGTACGCCGGCGGCCGCGGCCGCCGCGAACGGCTCGGCGCAGTCCTCCGCCGAGCGCACGAACCACACGCCCTTGCCGTCGTACCCGCCGCGGGTGGTCTTGAGCACGCACGGCAAGCCGAACGCCTCGACGTCCGCGACGTCCACGACGATCGCGTTGCGGGGGCAGGGCACGCCGAGCGCGGCGAGCCGCTCGCGCATCACGCCCTTGTCCTGGGCGTGGACCAGCGCCTCGGGCCCGGGGCGTACGGCGATGCCGTCGGCCTCCAGGGCGTGGAGGTGGTCGGTGGGGACGTGCTCGTGGTCGAAGGTGACGACCGCGCACCCCTCGCTGACCCGGCGCAGGGTGGCCAGGTCGCGGTAGTCGCCGACCAGCTGGTCGGGGATGACCTGGGCGGCGGAGACGCCGGGCGCCTCGGCAAGCAGGCGCAGCGGCAGGCCGAGCGCGATGGCGGGCTGCGCCATCATCCGCGCGAGCTGGCCGCCGCCGATGACGGCGAGGGTGGGAGCGGGCTCGGACACGGCCTGAACTCTAGGAGACGACTCCCGAGCCGCTCGGCTCGCCCTTCTCGAAGCGGAGTCCCTGGCCCCGGATGGTGGTGATCAACCGGGGCTCGCGACTGTCGTCGCCGAGCTTGCGGCGCACCCAGCCGAGGTGGACGTCGATGGTCTTGGAGGAGGTCCAGAAGGTCGTGTCCCAGACGTCGTGCATGAGCTCCTCGCGGGTGACGACCTCACCGGCACGCGCGATCAGCGCGTGCAGCAGCTCGAACTCCTTGCGCGACAGCACGACCTCGCTCGCCCCGCGCCAGACCCGCCGGCTCCCCGGGTCGAGTCGAACGTCCTGGACCTCGTACACGCGCCCCACGGTAGGAGCATGTGAGAGTCCTCACGCAGCAATTGCGAGAAAGGGGGTCGGCCGCAACATGGTGCCCACGTGCGGACGATCAGCTGCGGCGTACGGACACCGGCTCCACGAGACCGAACCCGCGCACCGGACGCGCCGGGAGCCGACGGGTCTCGAACTGGTCGTCGGGCAGCAGCTCCGCAGTGCGCGCGTCGATGATGATGCGGTTGCGGCGCGCGACGGCGGTCAGCCGGGCGGCCATGTTGACCGGGGGGCCGAAGACGTCGCCGAGGCGCATGACGACCAGACCACTGGCCAGGCCCACGCGCACGTCGGGCATGCGCGGGTCGCGCCCGATGACGTTGATGATCCCGGCGGCAGTGTCGTAGGCGGCGATCGGGTCGTCGTTCACGAACAGCACCGAGTCGCCGATGCTCTTGATGACCCGCCCACGCTGGTTGGCGACGACGTCGGCGCAGCGCGACTCGAAGAGCTCCACGAGGTCGCCGATGCGGTCCTCGCTGAGCTGGTTGGACAGCGCCGTGAAGCTCACGATGTCGGCGAAACCGACCGTCAGCTGGGTGGTGTGCAGGTCCTCCTCGCGGGCGCTGAGCGCCTCGACGCGCGCGACCGACGCGGCCAGGTGACGGCGCCAGACATAGACCAGCAGCTCCTCGAAGGAGCCCGAGAACTCCTCGAAGATGCGCATCGCCGCCGCGAGCCGGCCCTGCGGGGTGTCGGCCTCACCCTGGGTCATCTCCTCGACGCGGTGCAGCAGCGCCGTGGTCTCCCAGTCGGCGAGGCGGGCCATGGTCTGGCCCACGGCCCGGGTGATCGTGACCGCGAGGTCGAAGTCGATCAGCCCGGACTCCACCATCGCGAAGATCCGCGAGACCGCCTCGGTGTCGGCGGAGGTGAAGGCGGTGTCCCCGCCGGTCTCAGGGAAGCCCAGCGCGCGCCACAGCCGGCGCGCCTCGTCGAGGGAGACGCCGCTCTGCGCCGCGACGTCGGCGGCGGTGTAGGTCGGGACCGCACCCAGGATCGCGCGCTCGAGGCCCGCCGTCCGGGTGAGGGACTCAGATTCCTTCATGTCGGGAGGAGGCCTCCGTGGCCTGGTCGTGGAGGAGCTGGTGGACGCGGCGCTTGGTCTCCTCGACGCGAGGGATGTCGGGCAGCACGACCCGGCCGTGGGTGCTGGCATCGCTGATCACCAGCGTGCCGCACCCGAGCAGCCGGTCGTTGAGGTGCAGCTCGATCTCGATGTCGCTGATCCGCGAGAGGGGGATGTCGTGGCCCCTCCGCACCAGCACGCCGGTGCGGGTGATCAGCCGGCGGTTGGTGAAGGCGTAGGCACCCATGAGCCACTCGAGGAACGGCCACAGGACCCAGCGCCCGGCCAGCACGACGACCGCAACCCAGCCGATCCGCGTGACCACCTCCTGGCCGACGAGCAGCTGGATCGCGAGCCCGGCTGCCAGCAGCAGGACCAGCGCCAGCAGCGGCACGAGCAGTGCCTTGGCGTGCGTGCGCGTCGACACGACGACGACCTCGCCGTCGTTGAGGAGCTTGGGATTCAGAGCCACGGCGAGATCATCCCATCCCCCGCCCCCGGCGTGTGATCCGAGACTCACGTGGCGAGAAGCGGGGCGTGGAGGGCTGAGCAGAGGACCGCCGCCGAGCCAGTGGCGGGAGGCACCCCGTCGGTCGAGCAGCACCCATTGGGCGAGCTCGTCGGGACGGGGCCGAGGGGTCTCGATGGTCGCTCGTTGGCGCTCGCTGCTCGACCGACAGTGGCGGCCCGGCCGGCGGTCGAGCCTGTCGAGATCCACGGTGGAAGGACTCTTGTTCTCGAACGTGCGTTCGAGTAGGATGAGGCATGGCCGACCCCGAGCTCCCCGACTGCGACACCCCAGCCGCCGTGCTGGCGTTCGCGCAGGAGCAGCGGGCCGCCGCCCACCGGGCGGAGTTCGGGGTCCTGGAGGCTGCTCTCGCGTGGGCAGCGATGCACCCGGCGGAGTCGATCTCGCCGCAGGCACCGGCCGCCGGGTGGATCTTCGCCGAGGTGGCCGTGCCGCTCGGTGGTGAGGGGACGCCGCTGGTGGCGGAGTTCGCGCCGATGGAGCTGGGTGCGGCGCTGGGGATCTCGACCGATTCCGCGCGTGCGTTGGTCGGTGCTGCGCTCGAGCTGGCGCACCGGTTGCCGCGGACCTGGGCCCAGATGCGTGCCGGGGTGGTTCCGGTCTGGAAGGGTCGCCGGCTCGCGCAGCTCACGCTGCGACTGCCACCGGAGGGTGCGGACTTCGTGGACCGCCAGCTCGCCGGGAGGGTCGGGAAGGTCGGCTGGGCCGGCATCGAGCGACTGGTGGATCACGCGCGTGCGGTCTTCGACCCCGAGGGCGCGGAGAAGCAGCGCCGCGAGGCCGCCGACGGACGCCGCTTCGACGTCCACACCGACCAGGCGACCCACGACGGCACCGTGCACGTGGAGGGTGAGCTCGACCTCGCCGACGCCCTCGACCTGGACACCGCGATCCGCCAGGGCGCCGAAGAGCTCGCGGCACTCGGGTCGACGGAGTCGTTGGACGTGCGTCGCTCGATGGCCGCCGGTGAGCTCGCCCGACGACAGCTCGCGTTCGACCTGCGCACCGAGGCCGGCATCGCCGGTGACGGCGCCGCCTCGGTGGTGAAGCCGCGCCAGGTCGTCATCCACGTGCATCTGTCCGATGCCGCGATCTCCCGTGATGTGGCCGGCATCGCCCGCATCGAGGAGACCCGGACGATCGTGTCGACCGAGCAGGTCCGCGCGTGGTGCACCAGCGACGCGCAGGTGGTGATCAAGCCGGTCATCGATCTCGGGGCCCACCACCACACCGACGCCTACGCGGTCCCCGACAGGCTCGCCGAGCAGACCCGTCTCACCCAGCCGGTGTGCGCGTTTCCGTGGTGCGAACGCCCGGCCCGGCGCTGCGACACCGACCACGTCATCGCCCACGGCGACGACGGTCCGACGTGCAGCTGCAACCTCGCCCCGCTCTGTCGCCGACATCACCGCGCCAAGACCCACACGGCGTGGACCTACGACAGGACCGACGCCGCGACCTACCTCTGGCGATCACCCCACGGGCTGCACCTGGTCAAGGACCACGGCGAGACCCGGCTCGTCACCGCACACCCGCCGGACCTGTAGATCGACCGCTCCGGACCCCGCCAGCAGCCAGCCATGCGGGGTCACACCCCTGCCCGGCCAGCGGCTCCGCGGACTTCGGTCTCGACAAACTCGACCGCCGGGGCTCAGGCGGGACGGACGTGCACGACGTCTCCGGCGCCGACCGCGACCTCACCGTCAGGGCCCTCGACGAGCAGCCGGCCGGTCTCGTCGACGTCGGTGGCCCGGCCGAGGAGGGCCTCGCCGGAGGGCAGCTCGACGCGGACGTCGCGGCCCAGGGTCACGCAGGCGTCGCGGTACGCCGCGCGCAGGCGCTGCGCTCCGTCGGCCCCGTCGGCGCTGTCACGCTGCCAGTCCCGGTAGGTGTCCAGCAGGGTGGCGAGCAGGTCGGCGAGCAGGTCGGCGCGGTCGGGCACACCGCGCTCGCCTGCCTCGAGGGCCAGCGACGTCGCGGTCGGGATCGGCAGCTCCTCGGGCGTCAGGTCGACGTTGAGGCCGATCCCCACGACCGCGGCCAGTCCGGTGGGGGTGTCGACGACCTCGACGAGGATGCCGGCGACCTTGCGGTCCCCGATCAGCGCGTCGTTGGGCCACTTCACCCCGGCGGCGGGGAACCCGGCCTCGCGCAGCGTGCGTCCCACGGCGTACCCGGTCAAGAGCGGCAGCCACGGCCACTCGCGCGTGGCGAGGACCGGGCGCAGCAGCACCGAGACGATCAGCCCGGAGCGCGCGGGCATCTCCCAGCTGCGGTCGAGACGGCCGCGCCCGGCGCTCTGGTGCTCCGCCACGACGACGAGACCCTCGGCGGCCCCGGCACGCGCGCGCTGGGCGGCGACGGCGTTGGTGGACGTGGTCTCCTCGAGCACCTCGAGGACCAGGTCGGGCCCGAGATCACGGCGTCGTGCGGTGACCCGTGTCCTGTCCAATGGTGGGCGCGCCGACTGCGAAGGAATCACGGGCACTACATTGGCCCACACCCTGCACGGACGCCAGCGAGGAGATCAGTACCAGTGAGCGCACTACCCGGCGAAGGCACCGAGGTCCCCACGGACATCGACATCCACACGACGGCCGGCAAGCTGGCGGACCTCGAGCGCCGCATCGACGAGGCGGTCCACGCCGGCTCGGCCAAGGCGGTCGAGAAGCAGCACGCCAAGGGACGCCTGACCGCACGCGAGCGCGTGGCCCTGCTCTTCGACGAGGGCTCCTTCGTCGAGATCGACGAGCTCGCCCGCCACCGCTCCACCGCCTTCGGCCTCGAGAAGACCCGCCCGTACGGCGACGGCGTCGTCACCGGCTACGGCACCGTCAACGGCCGCCAGGTCTGCGCGTTCTCCCAGGACTTCACCGTCTTCGGCGGCTCGCTGGGCGAGGTCTACGGCGAGAAGATCACCAAGATCATGGACATGGCGATGAAGACCGGCTCGCCGCTGGTCGGCATCAACGAGGGCGCCGGCGCCCGCATCCAGGAGGGCGTCGTCTCCCTGGGCCTGTACGGCGAGATCTTCAAGCGCAACGTGCACGCCTCGGGCGTCATCCCGCAGATCAGCCTGATCATGGGCAACTGCGCCGGCGGCCACGTCTACTCCCCCGCGGTCACCGACTTCACCGTCATGGTCGACCAGACCTCCGGCATGTTCATCACCGGTCCCGACGTCATCAAGACCGTCACCGGCGAGGACGTCACGATGGAGGACCTCGGCGGCGCCCGGACCCACAACACCAAGTCCGGCAACGCGCACTACATGGCCTCCGACGAGGAGGACGCCATCGAGTACGTCAAGGCGCTGCTGTCCTACCTGCCGCAGAACAACCTCGACGAGCTCCCGTCGTACGACGAGGTGTCCGACCTCGAGGTCAGCGACCTGGACCGCTCGCTCGACACGATCATCCCGGACTCCCCGAACCAGCCCTACGACATGCACGACGTCGTGCGGGCGATCGTCGACGACGAGGACTTCCTCGAGGTCCAGGAGCTCTTCGCGCCCAACATCATCGTCGGCTTCGGCCGCGTGGAGGGCCGTCCGGTCGGCGTCGTCGCCAACCAGCCGATGCAGTTCGCCGGCTGCCTCGACATCGACGCCTCCGAGAAGGCCGCCCGGTTCGTCCGCTTCTGCGACGCCTTCAACATCCCGGTGCTCACCTTCGTCGACGTCCCCGGCTTCCTGCCCGGCACCGACCAGGAGTGGAACGGCATCATCCGCCGCGGCGCCAAGCTGATCTACGCCTACGCCGAGGCCACCGTCCCGCTGGTCACGATCATCACCCGCAAGGCCTACGGCGGCGCGTACGACGTGATGGCGTCCAAGCACCTCGGCGCGGACATGAACATCGCCTGGCCCACCGCCCAGATCGCGGTCATGGGCGCGCAGGGCGCGGCCAACATCATCCACCGCAAGACCCTGGCCGCAGTCCAGGCCGAGGGTGGCGACGTCGAGGCGAAGCGCGCCGAGCTGATCGACGAGTACGAGACCACCCTGGCCAACCCCTACATCGCGGCCGAGCGTGGCTACGTCGACGCGGTCATCGCGCCGCACGAGACCCGCTCCGAGGTGGTCCGCTCGCTGCGCCTGCTGCGCTCCAAGCGCGAGACGCTGCCGGCCAAGAAGCACGGGAACATCCCGCTGTGAGCGGCGCCGACGCCACCGCGGGGACCCCGGAGCCGGCTCGCCCGGTCCTGCGGGTGGTCAACCCCGACGCCACGCACGAGGAGATCGCCGCCCTGGTCGCCGTCTTCTCCACGCTCGGCGGCAGCGCGCCGGCCCCCCGGCGCGCGGTCTCGGCCTGGGCGGCCCCGGAGCGGGCCGCCCGCCGTCAGCTGTCGCCCGGCCTCGGCGGCTGGCGCGCCAGCGGTCTGCCCCGCTAGCGCGACCCCCATCACGGCTCTCCGGGCGCCGGAGCGGTGGCCCCCGATCTCTTGAGGAGATCTTGGGCTTTCCGCTCCGGCGCCTTGAGACGCCAGCGGCAGAATCAGAGCCGAGCAGCACGCGGCGGACCGCGCGCCTACCGACAGGAGCAGCGTGGATCCTCGCCACGGGACCGAGCACACCTCGCCGACCGGGCTCGTCCCGGACGAGGCGAACCCCTACGTCCGCACCCACGACCCGCACCTCGCGGCGTACGCCGAGGAGTTCCTCGAGCGGGTCGACGAGCTCCCGACGTACCGGCCGACGATCGGCTGCGTGATCCCGGCCTACAACGAGGGCGAGACCATCGCCGGCGTGCTGGACTCGCTGCTGATGCAGACCCGGCTCCCGGACGCGATCCACGTCATCGTCAACAACACCAGCGACGACTCCGTCGAGATCGCCGGGCACTACGCCGGACCGCACACCCGCATGACGCCGAGCGGTGAGCAGTCGACGCTCGTCTACGTCCACGACATCGGCAAGAACCCCGACAAGAAGGTCGGGGCGCTCAACTACGGCTACTCCCTCGTCGAGCACATGGACTACCTGCTCGGGGTGGATGGGGACACCACCCCGGAGCCGGACGCGGTGGAGCACCTGATCAACGAGATCGCGAGCGACGACCGCATCGGCGGCATCTCGGCGGTCTACTCCATCGACGACTCCGCGCTCGACGGCCCGATGTCGAAGTTCCTCATCGCCGGCCAGCGTGCCCAGTTCGCGGCCTTCAACATGCAGAACCTCCTCAAGGGCCGCAACATGGCGGTCCTCGGCGGACAGTTCTCGATGTTCTCCACCCAGGCGCTGCGCGACGTGCTGAAGGACAGCCACCAGCGCACCCCATGGGTCAACGACTCCGAGGTCGAGGACTCCCTGCTCTCGCTGCAGATCAAGTCGGCCGGCTACCTCACCAAGATCTCCGCGCACGCGCGCGCCCACGTCGGCGGCATGACCACGCTGCGCTCGCTCGACGCGCAGCAGGTGAAGTGGAACTTCGGCGCCATCGACCTGATGTGGCCCGGCCAGCGTGGCGACACCAAGGGTCAGCCGTTCCACCCGAACCTGCGGCTGCGCTGGTTCGAGCACCTCTCGATGGTGCTCAACATGGTCACGCGGCTGATGTTCTTCCTGCTCCTGATCGCCGCTCTCGCCATCGACGCGTTCGTGTTCCGCGCCTGGTGGCTGATCCCGCCGATCGCCGCGGTCCTGCTGAACCTGCGCGTCGCGCACTCGATGAAGTTCGCCAACAGGCGCGACTACCTGTTCGCGCTGCTCATCGCGCCGGCCGAGATCTACATGCTGATCCGGATGGGGCACTTCGTGCGGGCCTGGCTGAAGTTCTTCAGCCGCCAGCAGACCGACAACTGGGCGGCCCAGGCCAAGGCCGAGCGCGGCAAGGGGGCGGCCTGGATGTACCCGTTCATCGCCCTCGCCGTCATGTTCGTCGGGTTCGGCGCGGTCTGGACCTACGCCCCGATCTCGATGGAGACCAAGTCCGAGATCCTCGCGACCGGCTGGCCCATCCTCGGCGTCATCACGATCGTGCAGACCGTCTGGATGCTGCTGAAGGCGATGCGTCCCTACCGCGGCTTCCAGGCCTGAGCCACAGCTCTCCGAACCGAAGGACCCCCCCCCGTGCAGACCCGTTCCCGCCGCGCTCGCGCCACGTCGTACTCCGTGCTGGTGTGCGTGCTGGCCCTCCTGCTCAGCTCCTGCGCCCTCCGGGACGCACTCGCCCCGGACGACGAGCCGGTGCCGACCGCCACACCCTCCGCGGTCGAGGAGCTGTTCGACTCCCAGTTCACCCGGGACGGGACGTTCCAGTCCCACATCGACGTCGACGGCCTGGACTTCGTCTACACCCTGTGGCCGACCAAGTCGACGCCGCGCACCAACGAGTGGTACCCGCGCGGTGACAAGTTCTTCTCCTTCACCTTCCAGGCCTACGACCTCGACCGCCGCCTGCGCGACCCGTTCGCCACCAAGCGCAAGGTCTACCTGGACCGGATCGCGGTGACCTCGCGGACGACGACCCTCGGCGACGGCCCCGCCCAGCGTCCCTACCGCCTCGAGGCGTCGGCTCGCACGATCACCTTCGACCCCGAGCCGGTGACGACCCGGCACGGGATGCTGATCACCTCGCCCAAGGGCGCGTTCGAGCTGCGCAACCAGCGGATCGGCTCGATGTCGCTCGACACCCGCGGCCTCACGCTCCGTTTCACCGCCACGGTGTGGATCCAGGAGCGGGCCGGCGGCGACTCCTTCGTCAAGAAGGAGATCCGTCAGGACGTGCCGATCGCGATCTTCGAGTCCAGCGAGCCGACCAAGGCCACCAAGATCCCGATCAACGCCAACTGAGCTCGGTACGGCGGGCCCCGTCAGGTGGGGTCCCCGCCGTGCCGCAGGTCAGACCGGCTCGGCCATCCGGTAGCCGACCCCGCGCACCGTCTCGATGTAGCGCGGGGTGGCGCCGTCGTCACCGAGCTTGCGACGCAGGCTCGCGATGTGGTTCTCCACCGTTCGCTTGTCCGCCTCGTTGACGAAGTGCGTCGTGACGAACTGCTCGCCGCGCATCGCCAGGACCAGGTCGGCCTTGCTGCGGACCCGGCGACCGGTCCGCAGCAGCGAGACCAGCAGGTCGAGCTCGGCAACGGCCACCTCGACCGCGACGCCTCGGAGCACCACGGCCCCGGTCTCGGGGTTGACCGCGAGGTCGGCGAAGCGGAGCCACCCGTCCTCGGTGAGCGGCGCCTGCGAGGACTCCAGGACGGCCGACGCGACAGCCGGTGCGGCAGCCGGTGCGGCAGCGGGTGCCGGCACCGGGGCCCGGGACCCGGCCGGAGCGAGTGCCGGTCTGGGGGCCGGAGGCTCCGCAGGGGCGAGGCTCGGACTGGGCGCAGCGCGCTTGGCGCCGCTCAGCAGACCGCCCTGATCGAGCTCGCGCGCCGCCTGGGCGGCCCACGAGAGCTGGACGGCCGGCGTCGGCACGGCCAAGGCCGGGCTCGGCGCCCAGCTGGTCGGCACCTCGGTCCGGTTGCGCGGCCGCCGGAGCATCGAGTCCGCGCGTGCCCTCAGCTCACGCGGGCGGAACGGCTTGAGCAGGTAGTCGTCCGCGCCCGCCTCGAAGCCCTGCACGACGTCGATCTCGTCCGCGAGGGCGGTGATCATGATCAGGTAGGTGTTGCTGAACTCGCGCAACCGCTTGGCGACGGCGAAGCCGTCCATGCCCGGCATGTTCACGTCGAGGGTCGTCAGCAGCGGGTCGTGCGTGCGCACGGCCTCGACACCGTCGGGGCCGTCCTTGGCCACGATGGTGCGGAACCCCGACTGGGTCAGCACGACGTTGATGAGATCCCGTACGTCCGGATCGTCCTCGATGATCACGGCCGTCCAGCCAGCGTCTGAACCAGTCATGGCTGGAGCCTAGCAACGCCCGCGGCGCACGGGCCGCGGCGATCCCGCGGGCGATCACCACCCGGACCGTACGGCCATCTCGAGGGTGTGCTCCGCCCAGAAGTCACCTGCCGGCGGGCCGCCGTTGCAGGTGCCGTCGCTCTCGCCGGGCGGCTTCACCCACAGGTAGGCGTCGAGCGCTCCCTCGCCGGCCACGACCTCGGGCTCGAGCCCGAAGGCCCGCCCGTCGGGGTTGCACCACTCCTCCTCGGCGCCGACGCCGTTGCGGCTGCGATCGACGACGTAGTGCGCGCCGTCGAGCAGCCCGCTCAGCCGCTCGGCGTACGCGACCTCGTCCTCGTCGAGCTGGTAGTTCGACACGTTGGTCGCGAAGCCGCGCACCCGGTCGACCCCGGCGTCGGTGAGGAGCTCGGCCATGTCCCGGGGCGCCAGCCAGTGCGAGTGGCCGCCGTCCAGGTACGTCGCGACGCCGGCCTCGGCGAGCACGTCCACCGCCCCGCCCACCAGCTCGACACGCTGGGTCGGGTCCGGGCACTCCTGCGCGGAGGCCAGGGCGTCGGGCTCCAGGACCGCGACGGCCGGCTCCCCCGACGTCGCGGCGTCGGCGATCTCCTGCACCCAGGCCAGGTAGCCGGACGCGTCCAGACCACCGGCCGAGTAGCCGCCGGAGCAGTCGCGGTCGGGGATCCCGTAGACCACGAGGACGGGCAGCCGGTCGACGTCGTCGGCCGCGCGGACGATCCCCTCGACGTACTCCCCCACCTGACCGGGCGGCGTGCGCTCGGGGGTCAGCCAGATCGCCTGCGGCACCTCGGCCACGCGACCGAACACCTCCGCACCCCGGGTGTCGCCGGCCTGCTCGGCCGCCGCGGCCGCCTGTGCCGTGCGCGACCCGGTGTCGACCAGCAGTGCGCGCTCGGCGAACGGGTTGTCGGTCCGGGGGTCCAGGCCGTCCTCGCCGCAGCCGGAGACCAGCAGCGACCCGGCCAGGATCCCGGTCAGCGCCAGCGCCGCGCGCATGGGTCGGGCGCGACGACCACGGAGCTTCACGGAGTCATCATGCCTGCTCGTCCGGGGCGTGAGCGGCGAGGTCGCCAAAGGGCCCGGACGGCGCCGCGCGCGCTGCTAGCGTGCCGAACGTGACCGTGCGGATGAGTGCCGACCATCGGCGCGAGCTGGTGCTCCAGGCCGCCACCCGCGCGTTCGCCCGGCGTGGCTACAACGCCACCAGCACCGACGAGGTGGCGCAGGAGGCTGGGGTCTCCCAGCCGTACGTCGTGCGGATCTTCGGCACCAAGCTGGAGCTGTTCCTCCAGGTCTTCGAGCGGGCGCTCGAGCAGGTGCGCCTCGCCTTCGAGCAGGTGCTGCTCCATGCCGCGCCCGCCACCGGCAACGGACGCGAGCTGCTCAGCGCGGCGTACACCCCGCTGATCCGCGACCGGGACCTGCTCCAGGTCACGATGCACGGGTTCTCCGCCGGGCACGTGCCGCGGATCGCGGCGGTGGCGCGGACCGGGCTGGGCCGCATCCACGAGACGCTGCGCGGCGGCGGGTGGAGCGAGCAGGAGGTCCGCGACGTCGTGGCCCGCGGGATGCTGATCAACGTCCTGCTCTCCATCGGCGCCCCCGAGCACGGCGTCAGCGACCCCGCGCTCGCTGAGCTCACCGCCATCACGCTCGGCGACGCCGCCCAGTAGCCTCCGGCGGGTGAGCATCCTCGTCCTGGCCTCCGCCTCCCCCGCCCGCCTCGCGACCCTGCGCAGCGCCGGCGTCGAACCTGTCGTGATCGTCTCCGGGGTCGACGAGTCCCAGCTGGACGGCCTGGCCCCGGCCGAGCTCGCACTGGGTCTGGCCGAGCTGAAGTGCGCGGCCGTCGCGGCGCGCGAGGAGGTGCCGGCCGGCGCCCTGGTGCTGGGCTGCGACTCGGTGCTCGAGCTCGACGGCGAGGCGCTCGGCAAGCCCGCGGACGCTGCCGAGGCGACCCGGCGCTGGCAGGCGATGCGGGGTCGCAGCGGCGTGCTGCGCACCGGTCACTGTCTGCGCGACACCGCCACCGGGCACACCGCGGCGGCGACCGCCTCGACCACCGTGCACTTCGCCGACGTGAGCGACGAGGAGATCGCGGCGTACGTCGCGACCGGCGAGCCGTTGCACGTCGCCGGCGCCTTCACCGTCGACGGCCTCGGCGGCGCGTTCATCACGGGCATCGAGGGCGACCACCACAACGTGGTGGGGGTGAGCCTGCCGTTGCTCAGGGAGCTGCTCGCCCAGCTGGGGCACTCGTGGACGCACCTGTGGACGGCGCCGGCGCCTCGATAGCACTGACGGCGGAGCGGTCCTCGGCCAGGAGCGTCAGCGGACGGCGGAACACGAAGGTGCGGAACAGGAAGAACCGCGCCGTCATGCCGAGCACCAGGCCGATCACGTTGGCCGCGATGTTGTCCGAGACCGGGTCGGCGAGGCCGAGCACCTCACGGCTGATCGTCAGGCAGCCGATCGGCAGCAGCATCGTGACCGCGTTGATCACGATGAACGCCGAGAGGCCGCCGTCCGCGGGCCGCACCGAGCGGTCCTTGAAGGCGTAGTTGCGACTGCCATGGAAGCTGACCGCCATGCCGACGGTGTTGGCCAGCACGTAGGCCAGGATCGGCTCGCTCTCGAGCAGCGCGAGCCGATCGGCTCCGAAGCCGTGGACCAGCAGGTTGAACAACACCAGCGCGACCAGCGTCGCCAGACCCCCGACGGCGAGGAAGCGAACCGCCTCGGTCAGGTAGCGGCGCCAGCGGCTCGACATGGGCGACAGGCTACTGAAGCCCCCGCCCGGACCGTCGCGGTGGGGACCCCGCCCGCGATCAGGCGGTCGAGCCGGGCTCCAGGCGGCTCCCGGGCTCCAGCCGGACGCCACGCCCAATGACCGATCCGCGACCCACGAGGGTGACCAGGTCCGGGTCGTCGAGGGCCGCCTCGCCGGCGCCCTCGAGGACGGCGTCGGCCTCGACCTCGCAGCCGCTGTCGAGCACCGCCCACGCCACCCGCGACCCGGCGCGTACGACGGTGTCGGCGCCCAGCACGCTGTCCTCCACCTCGGCGCCCGCCTCCACGACCACCCCGGGCCCGAGCACGCTGCGGCGCACGGTCCCGGCGACGCGGACGCCCGGGCTCAGCATCGAGTCGGTGACGACGCCGCCCTCGAGCACCCGGGCCGGGCTGCGCTGCGGCTGCCGGGTCAGGATCGGCCACTCGGGGTGGTCCAGCACCCCCTGGTCGTCGGTGAGGAACTCGCGGTGCGCGCGCAGGTAGAGGTGGGGCTGGCCGAGGTCGCGCCAGTAGCCGTCGTACGCGTGGACGACGGTGCGCCCGCGCTCGACCAGGTGCGGCAGCAGGTGCTCGCCGAAGTCGCCGAGCCCGGTGTCGCCCTCGTCCGCCTGGTGGGTGAGCTCTCGGTGCAGCTCCTCGAGCACCTCGATGAGCACCTCGCGGTCGTAGACGAAGGCCTCGGTCGCGATCGTGTCGCTCGACGCCTGCTCGGGCTTGTAGGCGAAGCGAGTCACCCGCCCGTCGGCGTCGTGCTCGACCACCGCGTGATCCTCGGCCCGATCACCCGACGGGACCGTCGTGGTGACCACCGTGCACTCGGCACCCGCGCGGCGGTGGGTGTCCAGCACGTCGTTGAAGTCGAGGCGGTAGACGTGGTCGGCGCTGAGCACCACGACCTCGTCCGGCGCCGCGGCCCGCACCTGGTCGCGGATCCGGTAGAGCGCGTCCGCGTTGCCCTGCGCGAAGCCGTCCTCGTCGGCGGTGCCGGTCCCCTGCTCGGGCATCAGCAGCCGCAGTCCGCCGTGGTTGCGGTCCAGGTCCCACGGGCGGCCGTTGGCGACCTGCTCCTCGAGGCTGGACCCTTGGAACTGCACGGCCAGCCACACGTCGCTGATCCCGCTGTGCGCGAGGTTCGAGAGCGGCAGGTCGACCAGCTGCCAGGAGCCGGCGAAGGGCAGCGCGGGCTTGGCACGCTCGCGGGTCAGCACGTCGAGACGGCCGCCGGAGCCTCCGGCCTGGATGATGGCGAGCACACGGGAGCGGGGCATACCCGATGTTCACACAGCACTGGTGAGGTCGCGTGACCGACGGCTCACTCCCCCGCTCCGCTGGTGTCACTCCACCGGCAGGCCGAGCCCTCGGGCGATGAGCATCCGCTGCACCTCGGAGGTGCCCTCGCCGATCTCGAGCACCTTGGCGTCACGGTAGAAGCGGGCGACCGGGTACTCCTCCATGAAGCCGTAGCCCCCGAAGACCTGGGTCGCGATCCGGGTGGCGGTGACCGCCGACTCGGTGGCGTGCAGCTTGGCGATCGCCGCGGCGCGCTTGAACTGCTCGACCGGCGCGCCGGCGTCCTTCATGGCCGCGGCGCGATAGGTCAGCAGCCGGCTGCTCTCGAGCATCACCTCGAGATCGGCGATCTGGAAGGCGACGCCCTGCTTGCGCCCGATCGGCCCGCCGAAGGTCTCCCGGCCCAGGGCATAGGTGACGCTCATGTCGAGGCACGCCTGCAGGCAGCCGACCGCCAGCGCGGCGATCGCGACCCGCCCGTCGTCGAGGGTCGCCAGGAACTGCGCGTAGCCGCGGCCCCGCTCGCCCAGCAGGTTGCCCTCCGGGACCCGGACCCCCTCGAAGGACAGCGGGTGGGTGTCGGAGGCGTGCCAGCCGAGCTTGTCGTAGGCCTTCTCCGCGGTGAAGCCGGGCGTGCCGGCCGGCACCATGATCGTGCTGATCTCCGGCTTCTCCCCCGGCGCCGTGGTCGCGGTCCGCGCGGTCACCGTCACCAGGCTGGTGATCGAGGAGCCGGAGTTGGTGATGAACTGCTTCGCCCCGTCGATGACCCACTCGCCGTCCTCGAGGACGGCCCGGGTGCGGGTGGCCCCGGCGTCGGAGCCGGCGCCGTTCTCGGTGAGACCGAACCCGGCGAGCCGACGCCCGGCCACGAGGTCGGGCAGCCAGGTCTGCTTCTGCTCCTCGGTGCCGAAGGTCAGGATCGGGTTGATCCCCAGCCCCACGCCCGCCTCGAGGGTGATGCCCATCGACTGGTCGACGCGCCCGATCTCCTCGATCGCCACGCAGAGGCTGGTGAAGTCGCCGTCCTCCCCCGCCCCGCCGTACTCCTCGGGGGCGGTGAGCCCGAACAGCCCGAGCTCGCCCATGCGCTGCACGACCTCGACGGGAAAGTGGTGCTCGCGGTCCCACGTCGCCGCGTGCGGCGCGATCTCCGCCTCCGCGAACTCACGCACGCTGCGTCGGAACTCCTCGTGCTCGCGGGACAGCTCGAATCCGGTGCTCATCCCGGCATGCTAGCCCTCTGGTTAGCGTTTGTTAACCACCTTGAGTCGGCGTACGACGGGTCTCCCGCTGACCGGGCAGCGCAGGCGCGAGGAAGGCTCAGGATGTGACCATCCCCAAGGCGCGAATTCGCAGGAGGTAGCCTGCCGCGCGGAACATAAGCGTCACGACGACCAGGAGTACAGGTGCCGGAGAGCAAGCCGTTGCAGAAGGTTCTCATCGCCAATCGCGGTGAGATCGCAGTCCGGGTCATCCGCGCGTGCAAGGACGCCGGGATCGGGAGCGTGGCGGTGTACGCCGAGCCCGACCGAGACGCAGTGTTCGTCCGTATGGCCGACGAGGCCCACTCCCTCCAGGGAGCGACTCCCGCCGAGTCCTACCTCGACATCGAGAAGATCATCGCGATCGCGAAGAAGTCCGGGGCCGACTCGGTCCACCCCGGCTACGGCTTCCTCGCGGAGAACGCCCAGTTCGCCCAGGCGGTCCTCGACGCCGGGCTGATCTGGATCGGCCCCTCGCCCGAGGCGATCGACGCCCTCGGCGACAAGGCCAAGGCCAAGCACATCGCGCAGAAGGCCAACGCGCCCCTCGCGCCCGGCACCAAGGACCCGGTCAAGGACGCCGACGAGGTCGTCGAGTTCGCCAAGGCCAACGGCCTGCCGGTCGCGATCAAGGCGGTCTTCGGCGGCGGCGGCCGCGGCCTCAAGGTCGCCCGCACGCTCGAGGAGATCCCCGAGCTCTACGAGTCCGCCGTCCGCGAGGCCGTCACCGCGTTCGGTCGCGGCGAGTGCCTGGTCGAGAAGTTCCTCGACCGCCCGCGCCACGTCGAGACCCAGTGCCTGGCCGACTCCCACGGCAACGTGGTCGTCGTGTCGACGCGCGACTGCTCGCTCCAGCGCCGCCACCAGAAGCTGGTCGAGGAGGCGCCCGCCCCGTTCCTGACCGACGAGCAGGTCGAGAAGCTCTACACCTCCTCCAAGGCGATCCTGCGCGAGGCCGGCTACGTCGGCGCCGGCACCTGCGAGTTCCTCGTGGCCGCCGACGGCACGATCTCCTTCCTCGAGGTCAACACCCGCCTCCAGGTGGAGCACTGCGTCTCCGAGGAGGTCACCGGGATCGACCTGGTCCGCGAGATGTTCCGCATCGCCGCGGGCGAGGAGCTCGGGTACGACGACCCGGAGATCCACGGCCACTCCATCGAGTTCCGCATCAACGCCGAGGACGGCGGCCGCAACTTCATGCCGGCCCCCGGCACCCTCACCGAGTGGGCGCCGCCGCAGGGCCCCGGCGTCCGCGTCGACGGCGGCTACGAGAAGGGCGAGACCATCCCCGGCTCGTTCGACTCCCTCATCGCCAAGCTCGTCGTCACCGGCCGCGACCGCACCCAGGCGCTGGAGCGCTCGCGTCGCGCCCTGGCCGAGTTCAAGGTCGACGGCATGCCCACGGTCATCCCGTTCCACGCCACCGTGGTCGAGGACCCGGCGTTCATCGGCGACGGCGAGAAGTTCGACGTCTACACGACCTGGATCGAGACCGACTTCGACAACCAGATCCAGCCGTACGCCGGTGACACCCCCGAGGCCGCCGAGGCCGAGGACCGGCACACGGTCGTCGTCGAGGTCGGCGGTCGTCGTCTCGAGGTCGTCGTGCCCGGCGGGCTCGGCTCCATCGGCGGCGGCGCGACCAACGGCGCCAAGAAGCCGAAGCGCGCGGCGGGCAGGAAGGCCGGCGCCGCGGTCAGCGGCGACGCCGTGGCCAGCCCGATGCAGGGAACCATCGTCAAGATCGCCGTCGAGGAGGGCCAGGAGGTCGCCGAGGGCGACGTCGTGGTCGTCATGGAGGCGATGAAGATGGAGCAGCCCCTCAAGGCCCACAAGGCCGGCACCGTGACCGGCCTCAAGGCCGAGGTCGGCGCCACGGTCACCAACGGCGAGGTCATCTGCGAGATCAAGGACTGAGCGATCCGCCTCTCGGGTAGTGACCGGCGGTGACCTCCCTCCCGCCGGCACCCCAGCCGCGTGACGACGAGCCCCTCGACGCCCCCACCTGGAGCGTCGAGGGGCTCGCCGCCGCATTGCGTGAGGACCCCGTGATCGTCCAGGAGATCATGGGCAACGGGCAGCGCGACGCCGTCGACGACGCCCTCACCGAGCTCATCGACGGGGCCGACTTCCCGGTGTACGTCGCCCTGGTGCAGTCCCCCGGCGGGTTCGCCGACGACCGGCCCGAGGACGAGCTGGCCTCCCTGCTGCACGCCGAGATCGGCGAGGACGGGCTCTACGTCGTCTCGCTGGACCCCGACGTCGGCCACCTCGGCTGGCAGACGTACGGCGCCGAGGTCCCCGCCAAGTGGGACATCTACGGTGTCAACGCGCCGTACGCCGACGATGCCTCGCCCAGCGCCGCCGGCGCGGCCGCCGAGCTGGTCGCGACCGCGCTCAACGACGCCGAGCCGCTGCCCGGTGACCAGCTCGCGGAGTACCGCACCGGCGATCTCTGGCTGGATCGCGGCAGCACGCTCAGCGAGGACATCAGCGCACCCACGGAGGGCACCTACGCGGTGGTCGCGACCGGGCTGGGCGTCGGGGTCGCGATCGTCGCGTGGTTCGTGCTGCGCACGCTCGCCCGCTGGCGTGAGCTCGCGCCCGGCGCCGCCGTCGCCCGCGGCGTCCCCACCGGGACCCGCCCCGAGACCGATCCGCGCACCCCCGCCGCACCCTCGGCCCCCGAGGTGCGCCGCCGCGCCGAGAAGGAGCTCTCGGTCCTCGACCGTGCGCTGCTGCGACGCTCCACCGCCGGCCTGGACCCGGCCCACGAGCAGCGCCTCGACGGCTCCCGCACCGCCGCCCGCACCCTGCTCGACACCACCGCCGAGCAGGACGCCGACCTGCTCGAGTCGCTCGGTGCCCTGGTGCTGGTCCGCAGCGCTCAACGACTGCTCGCCCAGCCGAGCACGCCGTACCGCCCCTGCTTCTTCAATCCCTGGCACGGCGAGGGCACGGCCCGGGTGGCCGCCCCCGTCGGCACCGGCGACCAGGTCGACCTGCCCGCGTGCGAGCGGTGCCGGCGCGCCCAGTCCCGCCAGGCGCTGAGCGACCCGCTGCTGGTCCGGGGCCGGCTGCGACGCCTGCGCCCCTACTGGGAGGGCGACGACGTCTGGGCGCGCACCGGCTTCGGCGCGATCAGCGACGACCTGTGGCGCACCGTGCTCGAGGACCGGCGGGCCGCCCGATGAGCGCCCGCACCCGACGTACCCGCTCGGGCCACCCCGGGCGGACGCACGTCAACGCCAAGAAGGCGTCCACCGACAACCTCCTCGACCTCGCCCGGGGCGGGGTCGAGCTGACCGGGCGCCACGTCGTCGACCTCGGGCTCGCCTGCCTGCTCGGCCTCGGCGGCGCCGCCCTCGGCGTCCACCTGGTCGACGAGCGCGGCGAGCAGACCGCGCGCGAGCCCGGTGACCGGGTGCAGGGGGCGATCGCCGCGCTGCGCGAGGACCCCGTGTACGTCGCGCCGGACGGTCGCGACATGGTCTCGGTCGAGGGCGAACAGCGCCTCGAGCGGCTCATCGCGGCCGCGCCCGTGCCGGTGCACGTCCTGGTCTGGGAGGCGAGCATGCAGGCAGGCCCGGAGCCGTACTCCTTCACCCTCCCCGACCAGCTCGCGACCGAGCTCGGCGAGCCGGGCATCTACATCGTCTGGCAGGGCCCCGAGGACGTCGGCGTCGACGTGCCCGAGGGCAAGCGGCTCGGGTGGGAGGTGCCCGACCTCGAGAACGTCGGCGACGCCGAGACCCAGCTGAGCGAGTTCATCACCGCCCTGCCCGCCAGCGGCGCCCTCGAGGACGCCGAGTCCAACGACTACTGGGGCGGGGTCGGCGGCGGCATCGCCGCGGCCCTGCTGATGGTCGCGGCCCCCACCGCGCTCGGTGCCTACCTGCTCACCGGGTTCGCCCGCCTCGCCACCGGCCGCCCGTTCCGCAACCGTCCCCGCCCGACCTCGAAGGGAACCCGATGACCGAGCGCGACCCCGTCGCCGAGATCGTGGCGGACCTGCGCGAGGACGGCGTCCACATCGGCCCGGGCATGGCCCGGCACGTCGACGCCGCCGAGGAGGCGGCCATCGAGGCGGCCGTCGCCCGCACCGACATACCCGTCCACGTGGTGGTCCGGGCTCTCGAGGACGACGACATGTTCGCCGGCAGCGCCGGGGACATGCTCGTCCGAGCCCGCAGCGAGCTGGGGACCGACGGCTGGTTCGTCGCCCCCGACTACATCTTCTCGACCGGGGACTACTCGCTCGAGATCAAAGAGTGGACCGGCGACGCGGGCCGCCTCGACCTGCCGTACGACGCCACGGGCATCGCGGAGTGGCTGCACCCCGACGACCTCGGCGCCGGCCTGGTCGAGCTGACCACCGCCATCGCCGACGGCACCGTCCCGGCGAAGGCCGCCGAAGCCCGGGCGGCCTTCGACGCCCGACCCGACGCCACCACGACGACGGACACGGCCTCCGATCCCGACTCGGGCTGGGACGGTGCGGCCGGCCCGGTGGTCGCCGGTTTCGCGGTGACCGCGCTCGCGGTGACCGCCGTCCTCCTCACCCGCCTGTTCCGCCGCCGCGCAGGGGGCGGCGGCGGGCGCGCCGCTCAGCGCTTCACGCTCCCGCCGTCGGTGCTGGAGCGGGTGCGCAGCGCCGACGACGCGCGGCTGCGCTCCCGGGCCGAGCAGGACGTCCTCGCGCTCGGCGAGCGCATCGACGGCACCCAGCTGACCAGGACGGCGAACGCCGACGCCTGGCAGGCCGCGCTGGACCACTACGACGCCGCCCGCCGGGTCCTGGGGCGCGACCCCGCAGCGTCGCCCGACCTGCTGGACGTGATCGGCGCGATCGTCCTGGCCGGGCGGGGTGGGGCCGCCCTCGACGCCGCCGACCGGGGCCGGGCCTTCTCCCCCGACGCGCCGTGCTTCCTCAACCCGCTGCACGGCAAGGCGGGGGCCCGGCGCAAGCTCGACGACGCGGGCCGCGCCCTCGACGTGCCGGTGTGCGCGCAGTGCGGCAAGGACCTCGCCGCCGGTCGTCGGCCCGACATCCTCGACGTGGTCCGCGACGACGTGCCGGTGCACTACTTCGCCACCGACGCCGAGCCCTGGGCCTCGACCGGGTACGGCGCGCTGGAGCCGGACCTGCTCGGCCGCCTGCGCGCCCGGAGTTGAGCACCTTGCCCGCCCCCTAGGCTCGGGGGGTGCCCGACCTGCGCGATCCCCGTGAACGGGTCTGCCCCCGTGCACGCCTGATGTGGTGGTGCACCCACGCCGTCGGCGCCGCGGTGCTGCTCGGCGTCCTGGTCGCGGGCGTGCTCCTCACCGACAGGCTGCGCTGGTGGCTGGTCCCCCCGGTCGCCGTCGTGCTCGCGGCGTACGCCGTGGCGGTGCCGCACTGGCGCTACCTGGTGCACCGCTGGGAGGTCACCGACACGGCCGTCTACACCCAGACCGGCTGGTGGGCGCGCGAGCGCCGGATCGCGCCGATCTCGCGGGTGCAGACCGTGGACCTGGAGCAGGGCGCGATCTCGCGGCTGTTCGGGCTGGCCACCGTCACCGTCACGACCGCCTCGGCCGCCGGCGCGCTGGCGATCCCGGGACTCGACGACGAGGTCGCCCGGGCGCTCGTCGACGAGCTGACCCTGCGCGCCGACGCCACCGACATCACCGACGCGGGCGACCCCGGCGCCGGGCCGGGGCCGCGCCCGCGCTCCGGGGGCGACGCGACGTGAACCCCGAGACCGGCGACTGGCAGCGCCTCGACCGCCGGATGCTGCTGGTCAACCCGGTGCAGGAGCTGATCAAGTTCCTGCCGCCGCTGCTCGGGCTGCTCCTCGCCGGCACCGCCATCGGGGCGCAGGGCTGGCAGCTGCTGGCGGTCGCGGTGCCGGTGGTCCTCGGTGTGGTCCGCTACCTCACCACCCGCTTCCGGGTCGCCGAGGGGCGTGTCGAGCTGCGCCGCGGCCTGCTCAACCGGCGCACCCTGGCCGTGCCGGTCGACCGGGTCCGCACCGTCGACCTCACCGCCGGCCCGGTGCACCGGGCGCTCGGCCTGGTCACCGTCCGCATCGGCACCGGCACCGCCTCCTCGCGCGAGGAGGACGCCCTGGACCTCGACGGGCTTCCGGTCGCCGCCGCCCGCATCCTGCGCGCCACACTGCTGCGCGCCGGCGACCCGCTGCCCGACGAGCACGCCGGCGTGCCCGCCCCCGCCCCGACCGCGCACACGGTGCTGCGCCTGGACCCGGCCTGGGCCCGCTACGCGCCGCTGACCGGCACCGGGCTGGTGCTGCTGGCCGGCGTGGTCGGTGGCGCGTTCCAGCTGGCCGCGGCCCTGGGGCTCGAGCTGAGCCTGCGTGCCGAGGACCTGCCCGGCACCGACCTGCCCGTCGCCGGCTGGCTGGCCGTGGTCGCGGGCCTCGTCGTCCTGCTCGTGCTCGTCTCGGCGCTCGCGGTGGCGGCGTACCTGCTCACCAGCTGGGGGCTGGTCCTCAGCCACCGGCCCGGGGCCTGGCACCTGGTCCGTGGCCTGCTCACGACCCGCGAGACCACGCTGGACGACGACCGGGTCGCCGGGGTGGTCCTGCACGAGCCGGCGGGCCTGCGGCTGGCCGGGGCCGCGCACCTCTCCGCGATCGTGACCGGCCTGGACCGCAGCCACCCCGGCAGCGCCACCCTGGTCCCCCCGGCCCCCGCGGCGGTCGCCGCGAGGGTCGGCGGCGAGGTGGCGGGCACGCTCGCCCCGCTGAGCGTCCCGCTCATGGCGCACGGCCCGGCGGCGACGCGGCGGCGCTGGTCCCGCGCGCTCGGCCCGGGGGCGCTGGTCGCCGGGCTCGGGATCCTCGCGTGGCTGACCCTGCCGGTCGGGCGGTGGGGCCTGACCCTCGCCGTGCTCGCCGTCCCGGTCGCGGCGTTGCTCGCCCTCGACCGGTCCCGCGCGCTCGGCCACGCCCTGGTCGAGGGCCACCTGGTCGCCCGCTCCGGGAGCCTGCGCCGGGCCCGGGAGGTGCTGGCCACCCGCCACGTCATCGGCTGGACGCTGCGCGACACGCTGGTCCAGCGCCGCGCCGGCCTGGTCACGCTGACCGCGACGACCGCCGGAGGGGACCAGCAGGTGAGCATCCACGACGTACCGGAGGACGTCGCGGTCCGCCTGGCCGACGACGCGGTGCCGGGTCTGCTGCGCCAGTTCCTCGCCCCCTGAGCGAGGCGCCCGTCCACCGGGTGAGCAGCATCCGGGCAGCACCGGACCGGGCCGCGCAGGACCGCTAGCGTGGACTCATGTTCTCCAAGGTGCTGGTGGCAAATCGCGGCGAGATCGCGGTCCGTGCATTCCGCGCGGCGTACGAGCTGGGCGCCCGGACGGTCGCGGTCTTCCCCTACGAGGACCGCGGCTCCGAGCACCGGCTCAAGGCGAACGAGGCCTACGAGATCGGCGAGCGCGGCCACCCCGTGCGCGCCTACCTCGACCCCGAGGGCATCGTCGCCACGGCCGTGAGCGCCGGCGCCGACGCCATCTACCCCGGCTACGGCTTCCTCTCCGAGAACCCGGCGCTGGCCGAGGCCTGCGCCAACGCCGGCATCACCTTCGTCGGTCCCAGCGCCGAGGTCCTGGAGCTGACCGGCAACAAGGCGCGTGCGATCGCCGCCGCCAAGGCCGCCGGCGTCCCGACGCTGGCCAGCGTCGAGCCCTCCACCGACGTGGACGCGCTCGTCGAGGCCGCCTCGGCGCTGCCCTACCCGCTCTTCGTCAAGGCGGTCGCCGGCGGCGGCGGGCGCGGCATGCGCCGCGTCGACGACCCGGCCAAGCTGCGCGAGGCGGTGGAGACCTGCATGCGCGAGGGCGAGGCCGCCTTCGGCGACCCGACCGTCTTCATCGAGCAGGCGGTCGTCGACCCCCGCCACATCGAGGTGCAGATCCTCGCCGACGGCGCCGGCAACGTGATCCACCTCTTCGAGCGCGACTGCTCGGTGCAGCGACGCCACCAGAAGGTCGTCGAGATCGCCCCCGCGCCCAACCTCGACCCCGACCTGCGCGCGCGCATGTGCGCCGACGCGGTGCGCTTCGCCCGCGAGATCGGCTACCGCAACGCCGGCACCGTCGAGTTCCTCCTCGACCCCGCGGGCAACTACGTCTTCATCGAGATGAACCCCCGCATCCAGGTCGAGCACACCGTGACCGAGGAGGTCACCGACGTCGACCTGGTGCAGGCCCAGCTGCGCATCGCCTCCGGCGAGACCCTCGCCGACCTCGGCCTCAGCCAGGACTCCATCGTGCTGCGCGGAGCCGCGCTCCAGTGCCGGATCACCACCGAGGACCCGGCCAACAACTTCCGCCCCGACACCGGGATGATCACCACCTACCGCTCCCCCGGCGGTGCCGGCGTGCGCATCGACGGCGGTACGACGTACACCGGCGCCGAGGTGTCCGCCCACTTCGACTCGATGCTGGCCAAGCTCACCTGCCGCGGCCGCACCTTCGAGAAGGCCGTCGAACGGGCCCGGCGCGCGATCGCGGAGTTCCGCATCCGGGGCGTCTCCACCAACATCGCGTTCCTCCAGGCCGTGCTCGCCGACCCCGACTTCATCGCCGGCAACGTCACGACCTCCTTCATCGACACCCACCCGCAGCTGCTCCAGGCGCGCCGCTCCGGCGACCGCGGCACCAAGCTGCTGACCTACCTCGCCGAGGTCACGGTCAACCAGCCGCACGGCCCGGCTCCGGTCAGCGTGGACCCGGCCAGCAAGCTGCCGGCGACCAACCTCGAGGTCCCCGCCCCGGACGGCACCCGGCAGCTGCTGCTCGAGGTCGGCCCCGCGGAGTTCGCGCGCCGGCTGCGCGCCCAGGACCGGGTCGCGGTCAGCGACACCACGTTCCGCGACGCCCACCAGTCGCTGCTCGCGACCCGGGTGCGCACCCGCGACCTGCTGACGGTCGCGCCGCACGTCGCCCGCACCACCCCCGAGCTGTGGTCGCTGGAGGCCTGGGGCGGCGCGACGTACGACGTGGCGCTGCGCTTCCTCGGCGAGGACCCGTGGGAGCGGCTCTCGGACCTGCGCCAGGCGGTGCCGAACATCTGCCTGCAGATGCTGCTGCGCGGGCGCAACACGGTCGGCTACACGCCGTACCCGACCCAGGTCACCGACGCCTTCGTGCAGGAGGCGGCGGCCAGCGGGCTGGACGTCTTCCGCATCTTCGACGCGCTCAACGACGTCGAGCAGATGCGGCCCGCCATCGACGCGGTGCTGGCCACCGGCACCAGCGTCGCGGAGGTCGCGCTGTGCTACACCGGCGACCTGTCGAACCCCGCCGAGGAGATCTACACCCTCGACTACTACCTGCGCCTGGCCGAGAAGATCGTCGACGCCGGCGCCCACGTGCTGGCGATCAAGGACATGGCCGGCCTGCTGCGCGCCCCGGCCGCGCGGCGCCTGGTGACCGCGCTGCGGGCCAACTTCGACCTGCCGGTGCACCTGCACACCCACGACACCGCCGGCGGCCAGCTCGCGACGCTCACCGCCGCCATCGACGCCGGTGTCGACGCGGTCGACGCCGCCTGCGCGGCCGTCGCCGGCACCACCTCCCAGCCGGCGCTCTCCGCGCTGGTCTCGGCGACCGACCACTCCGAGCGCGAGACCGGCCTGTCGCTGGCGGCGGTCAACGCCCTCGAGCCGTACTGGGAGGCGACCCGCCGCGTCTACGCGCCGTTCGAGTCGGGGCTGCCCGCCCCCACCGGCCGGGTCTACCGCCACGAGATCCCCGGCGGCCAGCTCTCCAACCTGCGCCAGCAGGCGATCGCGCTGGGCCTGGGCGAGAAGTTCGAGCAGATCGAGGACATGTACGCCGCGGCGAACGACATCCTCGGCAACGTCCCGAAGGTGACCCCGTCCTCGAAGGTCATCGGCGACCTCGCGCTCTCCCTCGTCGCCGCCGACGCCGACCCGGCGGAGTTCGCGGAGAACCCGCAGAAGTTCGACATCCCCGACTCGGTCATCGGCTTCCTCAGCGGCGAGCTGGGCGACCCGCCCGGCGGCTGGCCCGAGCCGTTCCGCACCAAGGCCCTCGCCGGGCGCAACTGGCAGGCGCAGGACGCGGAGCTCACCGCCGAGCAGGAGGAGGCGCTCGACGGAACCCCCGGGGAGAGCCGTCCGCTGCGCCGGCGCACGCTCAACGAGCTGCTGTTCCCCGCGCCGACCCGCTCGTTCAACGAGTCGCGGGCGGCGTACGGCGACATCTCGGTGCTGCCGACCCTGGACTACCTCTACGGTCTGCGCTTCGGCGAGGAGCACCGCGTGGACCTGGAGCCGGGCGTCACCCTGCTCCTCGGTGTGCAGGCGATCAGCGAGCCCGACGAGCGCGGGTTCCGCACCGTCCTGGCGCTGATCAACGGTCAGCTGCGCCCGATCAGCGTGCGCGACACCAGCGTCGCCTCCGAGGTCGCCACCGCGGAGAAGGCCGACCCCTCCCAGCCCGGCCAGATCGCCGCGCCGTTCCAGGGCGTGGTGAGCGTGGTGGTCGGGGTCGGCGACAAGGTCTCCGCCGGCGACACCGTCGCCACCATCGAGGCGATGAAGATGGAGGCGGCCATCACCGCCCCCGTCGACGGCACCGTCCAGCGCCTGGCGCTCAGCGGCACCCAGTCCGTCGAGGGCGGGGACCTGGTGCTGGTCGTCTCCTGACCCCTGCCGGTCCCGGGCACCACCAAGGCGCCCTGCCGGCGGGCCCGCTGGCTCCGCACGACCGGCCGTAGCGCGGAGGTGCGATGAGCGGGAAGCACGACACCGAGCAGGCAGCCGAGGACCGACGGGTGGGCGGCACGCCCTGGCTGGCCGGGATCGTGACCGCCGTCGTCGGGTTCTCCAGCTCCTTCGTGGTGGTGCTCGCCGGCCTGAGCGCCGTTGGCGCCTCCTCCGCGGAGGCCGCCTCGGGGCTGCTCGTGCTGTGCCTGGCCCAGGCCGCGGGGATGCTGTGGCTGAGCCTGCGGCACCGCACGCCACTCACCCTGGCCTGGTCCACGCCCGGCGCGGCGCTCCTGGTCACCACCGGTGCCGTCGACGGCGGCTGGGCGGCGGCCGTCGGCGCGTTCGCGGTGACCGGCGTGCTGATCGTGCTCACCGGCCTGGTCCCGTGGCTGGGCGCGCTGGTGGCGCGGATCCCACCCGCGATCGCGCGGGCGATGCTGGCCGGGGTCCTGGTGCCGATCTGCCTCCAGCCGGTCACCGGCCTGGTGGAGGCTCCGCTGCTGGTCGGCCCGGTCGTGGCCACCTGGTTCCTCGTGCACCTGCTCTCGCGTCGGTGGGCGGTGCCGGCGGCGCTCGCGGTCGCCCTGCTGGTCGCCCTCGTCGCGGTGCTGGCGGACCGCTCAGGTCCCGGGCTTCAGGTGGCGGACGCCGTACCCGCCCTGACCTGGACCACCCCGACGTGGACCCTCGGCGCGGTCCTCGGGATCGCGCTGCCGCTCTACGTCGTCACGATGGCCTCCCAGAACGTCCCGGGGGTCGCCGTCATGGCCAGCAACGGGTACGCCGTGCCCTGGCGCGAGTCGATGGGGGTCACCGGACTGGCCACCGTGGCGGCCGCGCCCTTCGGCGGCCACACGGTCAACCTCGCCGCGATCACCGCCGCGATGGCGGCCGGGCCGCTCGCCGGCCCGGACCGCTCCCGGCGGTGGCTGGCCGCGACCAGCGCCGCCGCGACGTACGTCGTGCTCGCGCTGGCCTCCGCGGGGCTGGTGACCCTGCTGGCGGCGGCCCCGCCCGAGGTGCTGCCCGCCGCCGCCGGACTCGCCCTCCTCGGCACGCTGGGCTCGGCGCTGGCCGGTGCCCTGGCCGCGGAGGAGGGGCGCGAGGCGAGCGTGGTCTGCTTCGTGGTCGCGGCCTCGGGTGTCACCGTGCTCGGCATCGGCGCCGCACCGTGGGCGCTGGTCGCGGCCCTCGTGGTCCTGCCGTTCGTGCGCAACCGCGCGGTGCAGTCCGGATAGTCCGACACACCAGTGTCGTGAATCGCGCCATTCGCGACCCTGGTGTGGCGGACTATCTCGTGAGGGGGTGTCAGGCCGCCGCCGGGAGCACCCCGGCGAACCGCAGCAGGTCGCTGATCGTCGCGATCACGCTCCCGTCCTCGAAGCGGACCCCGGCTGCCGGCGACCAGCGGGCCGGCGCCGCGAGGAAGCCGTACGGGTCGGCGATCACCTGGCCGATGATCGTCTCGCAGACGATCCGGCTGCCGACCTCGCCCAGGGTGTTGCCGTTCCCCTGGACCTCCGCCTCCTTGAGCACGTAGAACCACAGCGGCGTCCGGGTCAGCAGCTCTGCGCCCTCGGCGCGCAGCGCGTCGTTGACGGTCACCGGGTTGTCCTGGAGCAGCTGCTGCGAGGTCAACGGGGTCGCGCCCATCGCCTCGGCCACCGCCTGCCCGGTCGGCAGGTTCAGCAGGTAGCCGCGCAGCAGGTTGCGCACCGCCAGCCGCTTCTGGATCTGCCGCATCGACGGGGTCAGCTCCGGGCTGTTGCCCTCGTTGCCCAGGTCGCGCAGCGTGGGCGCGAGCCGGGTGTCGATGCGCCGGGCGAACTGGTCGGGCACCGTGCTGCCCTTGTCGACCATCCGATCCCACTCGATGACCCAGTTGAACGGCAGCACCGTGGTGTCACCGCGGAACGGCGGATTGGCACCGCCGGTGAAGGCGAACAGCAGCGAGAACGGTGCTGCGGGCAGCACCACCTCTCCCCTCCCGAAGTTGCGGTTGAAGTCGTACACGTCGCGCACCATGCTGTGCCCGAACCGGTACGCCGCCCCGGAGAACTCCAGCGGCTGCACCGGCACCGAGCTCGAGGCCCGGAAGTGGTGCGGGCCGGCCAGCAGGACCTGGTCGGCCATCCCGGCCAGACACACGGTCTTCAAGAAGTCGTGGACGACCAGCCACTGGTAGTGCCAGGTGACCAGCTGCCGGGCCCGGGCGAAGGTCTCCGCCGGGCTGTGGCAGTACGCCGGCTCGTGGGCCTCCACCCAGTCCACCACCGCGTTGTGGAAGCGGAGCAGCGCCACGTGCAGCTGGGCCACCACGAGGTTCTCGTCGTTGCGGCCGTCCCCGATGCGTGCCGTGGACCCGTCACGTGGCAGGTCGCGGGCGAGGTCGTCCGCGGGTGGGATCCGATCCCCCGGGATGGAGCCCGCGGGATCGGTGGTGGTCAGGGCCACCTCGCCGAGGACGAACCTGATCCCGTCGTAGAACGACGCCGCCTGGGTCGTCGCGCCGTCCAGCGCCGGGCCGTCGCCGTACAGCGAGTCCAGGTCGAGGGCGGGGTGGCGCAGGTTGCGCATCGAGGTCCGGACCAGGTCCGGGTCCAGGGGCGAGAGGTCGTCGCGGGTGAGGTCGAAGGCGACCGGGTCGCTCTCCGTGGCGGCGGTCATGTCGTGGTCGATGAACTGACCCCAGTAGGTGTAGACGGGCGGGTTCACCGAGTTGTGCGCGCCTTGGAGCGGGTCGAGCGAGGAGGGCGGGTCCTCGACCATCCCGGCGCCGAGGTCGCGCAGCGCGCGTACGACGGTGGCCCGGACCTCAGCGGTCCCGGCCGGGAGGTGCGCACCGGCGTTCCCGACGAGGTCGGGGAACAGGTAGTCGAACGCAGTCGTCCGGGGCTCGGACTCGGCAGGGAGCGTGTCGCTGAGCAGGGACACCCCGGACAGGCGGCGGTCGGCCTCCTGCGCGTGCGGCGCGCTGTCGGGGACGGCATGGCCGCCGTGGTGCAGGTGACCGAGCACGTAGCGCGGGTGGTCGCGGGCGTCGAAGTCGGGGGCCGCTGCCTCCGTGCTGGAGGCGGAGGTGGTGGATGAGGTCATGACTGGACCCTTGGGTCGGATGGGGGCTCGCCAAGAGGTCGCCGCAGCGGCGACCACGGAGCCGCAGACCGCTGGCGCACGTGTCGACCGAGGCCGGCCACCCGTGCCGGCGCCTGGGCCCTTCGGACTCGACCGCGGCGCTCGCCCGGTCGAATCCATCCACAGTCCTCCGGGCCCCCGGGACGCCGCAACCACTGCGCTAGACCGGTGAGCCGCGAGGGGCCGCTGGCGTCCTCGGTTCTGGGGATGTCGGGTCAGGTTCTCCCCATGCGGGGGTGGTCTGTGCTGGCAACCGGCCCCGCGGGGGCCCTGTCAGCCGACCGGGCGGAACCAGGTCGAGCGCAGCCCGAGGTAGGAGCGCACCTGGTCGCCGGTGGGGGTGACCGCGCCGTCGCGGAACACGATCCGCATGCGGCTCACCCGCCCGCCCCAGGTCCCGTGGCCGTTGCGGGCGGTGACCTCCACCGACTGCAGCGGGCCGAGGCCGGGCCAGACCCGCTCGAAGTCGGCGGCCGACACCGTGGCCCGCCAGGGGTTGACCGGGTCCCAGCGGTCCTCGCGGTCCTGGAGGTAGGGGAACTGCCCGCCCATGGTCCAGCCGCCGTTGCTGGAGCTGAACTGGGTGAAGGCGGGGGTGCCGCCGTGCAGCAGCACCTCGCCGCGGGTCGCGTTGATGGCCGCGTTGGAGGCGGGGTGCTCGGCCGAGGCGCCGCCGTACACCTGGCAGCTGGTGGTGTCGCAGATCTGGTAGTGCCGGGCCAGGGGCCGGCGCCGTTCGAAGGCGGCGTAGGTGCGCGCCGCGACGGCCTGGGCCCGCACGGCGTCGGCCTTCCAGAGCGCCGGCACCTCCTGCGGCACCACGCCCTTGAGGTAGTTGTGCAGCGTGACGATGTTGACCGTGTCGCGCTTGCGGGTCCCCGGCTGGGCGCTGGCCGAGCGCAGCACGCCGCGGTAGGCCACCGCGCCGCTGGGGGTCCGCAGCGTCACCGGGCGGTTGCCGGCGGCGAACTGGGCGTCCCCGGCAACGGTGCGCCAGGTGCGCCAGGCGCCGGTGCGCTTCTTGAAGTCGACCCGCGTGCGGGTGGCGCCGGCCGCGACCAGGCGCCAGCGGACGGCGGCCGGCCGGGCCTTCGAGAGGTCCCAGGTGCGCCCGGCGCCCAGGCCGGTGACGCTCAGCCCGGGTCGGGCGTCCACGAGGACGTCGTCGCTGGTGTCCGCGCTGATCAGCACCGAGACCTTGCCGAGGGCCCTCCCCCAGCTCGTGCCGGGGTAGTAGAAGCCGAGGATCTCGCGGTAGCCGACGCCCTTCTCGGCCGCGACCTTCGCGCCGTACTGCGACAGCCCCTTGCCGTGCCCGTAGCCACGACCCTCGAAGGTCACCGAGGCGACCCGCTTGGCCCGCTGCGGTTCCTCCGCGACGGTGGCACCGGCGGGCAGCGCGGGGACCAGGGCGGCGATGACGGCGAGGCCGAAGCCGATCGCCATGCCGGCGACGAGCATGCGGAGACGAGGTGACATGTCACTCCCGGGACGGGCGGCTGGAGCCGCGGTACGTCGGTCCCGGCCGTTTGTACCAGTGATCTGGGCGACACGCCGAGGCCGCGAGGCGGCCCCGGCGTGCGTCCGAGGAGGTCGTGCGGCCTCAGCCGCGCCGGTGCAGGCGGCGCGCCGCCTCGGCGACCGAGCCGCTCATCGAGGGGTAGACGGTGAACGAACCGGCCAGCTGGTCGGCGGTCAGCGACTCCTTGACCGCGATCGCGACCGGGTGGATCAGCTCGCTGGCGCGCGGGCCGACCACGACGCCGCCGACCACGATGCCGGTGCCGACGCGGCAGAACAGCTTCACGAAGCCGTCGTGGACGCCCTGCATCTTGGCGCGCGGGTTGCCCGACAGCGGCAGCATGATGGACTCGGCGTCCATCTCGCCGTTCTCGATGGCCTGCTGGGAGATGCCGACGGTGGCGATCTCCGGGGCGGTGAAGACGTTGGAGGACACCGCCTTGAGGTTGAGCGGGTGCACGGCGTCGCCGAGGAAGTGCGCCATCGCGATCCGGCCCTGCATCGCCGCGACCGAGGCGAGCATCAGCACACCGGTGCAGTCGCCGGCGGCGTACACCCCGCGCGCCGAGGTGCGCGAGACCCGGTCGACGTAGACGAAGCCGCCGTCCTTGAGCAGCACGCCGGCCTCCTCCAGGCCGATGCCCTGGGTGTTCGGCACCGAGCCGAGCGCGAGGATGCAGTGCGAGCCCTGGACCTTGCGGCCGTCGGTGAGGGTGACGGTGACGACGTCGCCGTCGCGCTCCACCGACTCCATCCGCGACTTCGAGAGCACGGTCATGCCGCGGCGCCGCAGGACGTCCTCGAGCACCGTCGCCGCGTCGGCGTCCTCGCCGGGCAGCACCCGGTCGCGCGAGGAGACCAGGGTGACCGGGATGCCGAGGTTGAGGTAGGCGCTGGCGAACTCCGCACCGGTCACACCGGAGCCGACCACGATCAGCTCGGTGGGGACCTCGGTCAGGTCGTAGACCTGCTCCCAGGTGAGGATCCGCTCGCCGTCGGGCTGGGCGGAGGGCAGCGTGCGCGGCGCCGCGCCGGTGGCGACCAGCACCGCGTCGCCCTCGATGGTCTCCTCGCCGCCGTCGGTGAGGGAGGCGACCACCCGGCCGGGTCCGTCGAGACGGCCCCGGCCCGAGACGATGCGGACGCCGTCGCGCACCAGGCGGCGGTGGATGTCGCGCGACTGGTCGGCCGCGAGCTGCTTGACCCGCGCGTTGACCCGCTCGAGGTCGACGCGGATCTCGGTGGCCGCGCCGCCACCCTGGTCGGCGAAGGAGACGCCGAGCTCGGCGGCGCCGGAGAGGTCGCTCATCACCTCGGCGGTCGCGATCAGGGTCTTGCTCGGCACGCAGTCGGTCAGGACGGCGGAGCCGCCCAGACCATCCGAGTCGACGACCGTGACCTCGGCGCCCAGCTGTGCTGCGACCAGCGCGGCCTCGTAACCGCCGGGTCCGCCGCCGAGGATCACTGCCCGGTCAATCGCCATCGTGTTTCGCGCTCCTGCTTCGTGGGTGCTGCCGACCGTGTCCGTGCCGAACGGAGGTCGGTCAGAAGTTGATCATGTGGCCGGCGATGCCCTCGACGGCCTCCTTGACCGCCTCGGTCAGCGTCGGGTGGGCGAAGACGTTGCGGGCCACCTCGTCGGCGGTGAGGTCCCACTTCTGCGCCAGCGTGAGCACCGGCAGCAGCTCGGTCACGTCGGGACCGATCATGTGCGCGCCGAGGATCTCGTTGTGCTCGGCGTCGGCGACCACCTTGACGAAGCCGACGGCCTCGCCGAGGCCCTGCGCCTTGCCGTTGGCGGCGAAGGGGAAGGTCGCGGTCTTGACGTCGTAGCCGAGCTCCTTGGCCTGCGCCTCGGAGTAGCCGAACGAGCCGATCTGCGGCGAGCAGTACGTCGCGCGCGGGACCATGTCGAAGTCGACCGGCATGGTCTCGACGCCGGCGATGGTCTCGACCGCGACGATGCCCATGGCCTCGGCGACGTGGGCGAGCATCATCTTGCCGGTGACGTCGCCGATGGCGTAGACGTGCTCGACGTTGGTGCGGCCGTACTCATCGATCGCGATCGCGCCGCGCTCGGTCAGCTCCACGCCGGTGTTCTCCAGGCCGTAGCCCTCCAGGCGCGGGGCGAAGCCGAAGGCGGCCAGCATCTTGTCGGCCTCGAGGACCTGGCTGTCGCCGCCCTGGGCGGGGCTGACGGTGACCTTGACACCGGAGCCGGTGTCCTCGACGTTCTCGACCTTGGTGGAGAGCAGCACCTTGATGCCGAGCTTCTTGTAGTGCTTGAGCAGCTCCTTGGACACGTCGGCGTCCTCGGTAGGGACCATCCGGTCCAGGAACTCCACGATCGTCACGTCGACGCCGAAGTTCTTCATCACGTAGGCGAACTCGACGCCGATCGCGCCGGAGCCGCCGATGATGATCGAGCCGGGCAGCTCGGAGTCGAGGATCTGCTCCTCGTAGGTCACGACGTTGGCGCTGCGCTTCATGCCGGGCAGCATCCGCACGGTCGCGCCCGAGGCGATGATCAGGTCGTCACAGGTGTAGGTGGTGACGCCGTCCTTGCCCTTGACCTCGATGGTCTGCTTGCCGTCGCGCTCGCCCTGGAGGGTGCCCCAGCCGTCGATCTCGACGATCTTGTTCTTCTTCATCAAGAAGTGGACGCCCTTGACGATGCCGGCCGAGACCTGGCGCGAGCGGGCGTGGGTGGGGCCGTAGGCCATCGTGGCGTCGCCCTCGATGCCGTACTTCTTCTTCTCGTGCGTGAGCGTGTGGGCGAGCTCGGCGTTCTTCAGCAGCGCCTTGGAGGGGATGCAGCCGACGTTGAGGCAGACACCGCCCCAGTACTTCTCCTCCACCACGGCAACCGACTTGCCGAGCTGGGAGGCGCGAATCGCGGCCACGTATCCACCGGGGCCGGCACCAAGGACGAGGACATCGAAGTGGGAGCTCACGGGCCTTAGCGTAGGGCTGTCGCGTGCGTCACCCCAAGGCGGGCCGCGGCGGGCACTAACCTGTCGGACGTGACGCTGTACGCCGCCTACGGGACCAACCTCGACCCCGCCCGGATGGGCGAGCGCTGCCCTCACTCGCCGCTGCGCACGACCGGCTGGCTCCAGGGGTGGCGGCTGACCTTCGGTGGGGAGGAGCACGGTTGGGACGGCGCACTGTCCACGATCGTGCAGGACCCCTTCGAGCAGGTCTTCGTCGCGGTGTACGACGTGACCCGCGAGGACGAGGCCAACCTCGACGGCTGGGAGTCCGCCGACCTGGGCCTCTACCGCAAGACCAAGGTGCGGGTCGCGACGATGACCGGCGAGCTCGTCACCTGGACCTACGTGCTCGACGACTACGAGGGCGGGCTGCCCTCCGCGTCGTACCTCGGCGTGTTGGCCGACGCCGCCGAGGCTGCCGACGCCCCCGCGGACTACGTGGCCGCGCTGCGCCGGCGACCGTGCCGCTCCACCGGCCTGTGACCGGGGCTCGCCGGCACCTCTGCTGAATTCGTGAGCGCGGGGGTCTTGCGTCCACGAATCCCCTTCCGGGGCCACGCCGGGCTTACGCTTCCTCGGTGAACGAGCAGTCTCCTTACACCCTGGCCGACGAAGCCGCCGCGCGGCTCGCAGAACTGACCGGCGTCGAGCGTCACGACGTGGCGCTCGTGCTCGGCTCCGGCTGGCTCCCCGCCGTCGACGCGCTGGGCGAGGCCACCGCCGAGATCGCCACCACCGACCTTCCCGGCTTCAGCGCCGCCGCGGTCGCCGGGCACTCGGGCAAGATCCGCTCGGTGCGCGCCGGTGACCGCAACCTGCTGGTCTTCCTCAGCCGCACCCACTACTACGAGGGCCGTGGCGTCCCGGCCGTCGTGCACGGCGTACGCACCGCCGCTGCGGCGGGCTGCCGCGCGATCGTGCTGACCAACGGCTGCGGCGGCCTCAAGGACACCTGGTCCCCCGGCACCCCGGTGCTGATCAGCGACCACATCAACCTCACCGGCCGCTCCCCCATCGAGGGCGCGAACTTCGTCGACCTGACCGACCTGTACTCCAGCCGGCTGCGGGCGATGTGCCGCGAGGTCGAGCCGACCCTCGACGAGGGCGTCTACGTGCAGTTCCCCGGCCCGCACTACGAGACCCCGGCCGAGATCGGCATGGTCCGCGCGATCGGCGGCCACCTCGTCGGCATGAGCACCACCCTCGAGGCGATCGCCGCCCGCGAGGCCGGCATGGAGGTCCTGGGCATCAGCCTGGTCACCAACCTCGCCGCCGGCATCAGCGGCCAGCCACTCAACCACGAGGAGGTCCTCGAGGCCGGGCGCGCTGCGGCGACCCGCATGGGCGACCTCCTCGGCCGGATCGTCCCGCGGATCTGACTCCGATGTCCTCCCAGACCACGCGCCAGGCGCTCATCGACGCCGCCTGCCGGGCGTTCGCCGAGAACGGCGTCGAGCGCGCCTCGCTGCTCGAGATCACCCGGCAGGCCGGCCAGCGCAACCGCGGCGCGGTGCACTACCACTTCGGCTCGCGCGCCGGGATGCTCGTGGCGGTCCTGGAGGAGCAGGTGGAGTTCCTGCAGGAGTGCGTCGGCGACCTGCTCGCCCGTGCCGAGGCCCGGCCGGGCGAGCTCGAGCCGCTGGTCGACGCCTTCGTCGAGCCGGCCGTGGCCCTCGCCGCCCAGGGGTGGAAGGGCCAGTGCTTGCTGCGCATCGTCGCCGAGCTGCTGGCCACCGAGTCCGAGACGTCGCTCCCGCCGGAGGTCTACCGGGTGATCGCCAGCACCCGGGTCTACGAGGTCTCCCGCCTGCTGGACAGCCAGCTCGCCGCGCTGCCCCCGGCGGTGCGCGAGCTGCGGACCACCCTCACCATCGGGTTCGCGGTGCGTGCGGTCGCCGAGCGGGCCAAGGGCCAGGTGGACTCCCCGCAGATCGGGTGGCTCGACGACGAGACCTTCGAGGCCGACCTCAAGGCGATGTGCCTGGCGATGCTCAGCGTCGCGGCACCTGCTGGGTCGACCGGATAGCCTGCGTCCGTGCCCCGCATCTCCGGCGATTCCCTCCAGCAGCACCGCGAGCTGCTGCACCGACGGGTCTTCGACGCCTTCGCCGCGCTGATGGGCGAGCACAGCTTCGATGCGATCTCGATGGCTGCCATCGCCCAGCGTGCCGAGATCGGCCGCACCGCGATCTATCACCACTTCCCCGACAAGGAAGCGGTGATGGTGGCGTTCGCCAGCCATGAGACCGCGCGCTACCTCGAGCAGCTCGACGACCTGCTCGACGGGATCGCGGAGCCCGAGGAGCAGCTGCGCGTCTACCTGCGCCACCAGCTCGCGGCCGGCGAGCAGTTCCACATGGGCCTGGGCACCCAGGTCTACGGCCTGCTCTCCGACGAGGCCCGCCGCGCGATCCGCGGCCACGTCGTCGCCGTCGAGGACGTGCTGCGCCGCATCCTGGTCTCCGGGTCGGAGCGCGGCCGGTTCCGCATCGTCGACCTGGACAGCACCATGTCGCTGATCCACGCCTGCCTCAACCCGCGCCACCTCCCCGCCGACGCGATCGAGCGGTTCGTGCTCCGCGGCGTCGGGGCGGACGCCTGACGCTGCTCCCCTGTGGGCGACCCCGTGGCGGCGGCCGGCGGGCGGCGCTCACAAACCGCGCAACTGCGCGGAAGAACACCGACTCCGAGCCAGCGGGCGGTGACGTCCGCGCCCGGACGTACGACGGCCCCGGCACTCGCGGAGTGCCGGGGCCGTCGTGATGTGACGAAGTCAGCGGGTCACTTGGTGACCTGGTACTGACGCTTGACCACGGTGGCCTTGTAGTCGGGGGTGGCGAGCAGCTTCACGGTGACGGTGTAGGTGCCCTTGGCGGCCTTGGCGAGCTTCACGTTGACCTTGCCGGCCTTGGTGAGCTTGACCGTGCGGACGGCGCCGACCTTCTTGGCGCCCTTCTTCACGGTGACCTTGGCCTTGCCCGTGGCCTTGCCGTACTTTCCGCCGAAGGTGACCGCGACCTTGCCGGCCTTCTTGGTGGTCGGCTTGGTGAGGGCGACCTTGCTGGTCGCCTTGACCTTGGTGATGCGGGCCCACGGGATCGAGACCGGGGTGACGGTGTCCTGGGACGTCGTCGAGTGGGTGTGCGCGCGCCAGGTGTAGACGGCGTACTTCGCGCCCTTCTTCAGCTTGGCGGTCGGGACGTTCACGACCCGGGTGAAGGACCCGTCGACGATCTGGTCGCCGGTGACCCAGTCGATGCCGACCATCTGCGCCATGCCGGCGTCCATGTCGTCGAAGTCGATCTCGGCGCCGGCCGGCGCGACACCGACGTAGACGCCGTTGTCGCCCGGGTTGCCGTCGGTGGCGCTGAAGCCGCTGCCGGTGACCTTGAGGTCCACCCCCGAAGAGGGACGTGCGCCGGCGATGGAGGTGGTGATGCTCGGGGCGGCAACGGCCACGTCGGCCTCGAAGGCGGCGACGGCCTTCTTGGCGTCCGAGCCGGCACCACTCGCATGGAAGTGCGCGCGGACGCCCGGCGTCAGCTGGGCGAGGAACTCCGGGTGGAAGGACTTGCCGTCGACCGGCTTGCCCGCGGCGAGGCCGAGCGCGACGGCGGTCTCGGAGTCGGCGGCCAGGACGCCGTCCCACTTCGGGGTGCCGCTCAGGGTGCCGTCCGCGAGCGTGGCCCCCGAGAACTCCGCGACCGTGACCCGGGCGGGCGTCGTCTCCGCCGGCTCGGAGGGCGCACCCTGCGTACCCGAGACGAGCGCGGTGATCTCCCCGTCGCCGGCCTCGTCGACAGTGATCGCCGGGTCCTCGACGCGGACGGAGTACATCGTGCCGAAGGCGCCCAGGACGCTGCCGCCGTAGGTCAGCGTCGTCAGGTCGCCCTCGGTCTCCGCGGACTCCGCGGCAAAGGTGATCGCCCCGTCGGCGAAGGTCGCACCGTCGGTGGCCGTGATCGCGGTGCCGGGGACGTAAGGAGCGGTGAAGTGCTCGATGAACTGCTGCGAGATCGACCAGCGCAGGGTGGGGGCGGTCTCCGCGGCCTGGGCGGCGGGGGCGATGGCGAGCCCGGCGGCGACGAGCGCGCCGGTGGCGCCGAGGGCCGCGAGACGGCGGCCTCGGGTCAGGTGGGACATGGGGTTCCTTTCAGCGGGAGGGTGGAGCGGTGGCGTCAGTGACGCCGGGAGACCGGGAGGAGGACCCCACCGGGAAGAATCAGGAGGAGGGCGCTGAGCAGCAGCGCGGCGCCGCCGGCCCACCACCACGGCGACCCGGAGCCGGCTGCGGCACCGGCGCTCGGCGCCGAGGCGACCAGCTGGGTCGAGGCGGGCAGGGTGCCGGTGCCCTCGGCGGTCGCGGTCCCGACCGCCCCGGCCGGGACGCCGACAAGCGGCTGCCCACCGGCCGGCTGCGAGCCGCTGACCGGCGCGGTGCCGCCCGGCAGCGCGCCGCCTGCGACCGGCGTACCGGCGGCCGGCGGCGGGGTGACGACCGGGTTCGACGGGGTCGCGGACGGCTCGTCGGTGGGGGTCGGCTGCGGCGGCGTGACCTCGCGGGCGGTCCAGCTGAACGTCATCGGCAGCGGCCGCTTGGTGCTGTCGGTCGACAGGCCGGTCGAGTACCAGAACTGGTCGGTGTTGAGCGGGACCAAGTACTTCACGAAGCTCTGCGGGAAGGACCCCCAGTCCTCGCCCTCGGTGCGCTGCGGCTCGCTGCCGCCGCTGGTCCGCACCCCGTCGTACGCCGGCTGCACGGTCGTGCCGAGCTCGCCCAGGTCGACGTCGGGCAGGTCGGCGATGACCGCCTTGCGCTGCGTCGCCCGCTGCCACCGGGTGGTGTCGTTGCGGTCGGCGTAGAAGCCGCCCATCGTGGCGGTCACCTGGCCGACGCCGTCCTCGACCACCAGGCGCGGGTCGCTGATCGTGAAGACCGTGTTGCCGCCGTAGTAGACGACCGTGAAGGTGCCCTTCCAGGCGACCTCGGCGTCGCCGGAGGCGGGGTCGACGGTGCCGGTGCCGCCGCGGATCACCACGTGGTGATCGCTGAAGTCGCGCTCCATGTCGATCGCGGTGCGGCCGTCGGCGGTGGTGCCGAGCCCCTTCCACGTCGCCCGGGCGTAGCTGCCGTCGGGCCGTCGCTTCTGGATCTCGGTGTTGCCCTGCGCGGCGCGCCACTGGTCCTGGCGAAGCTGCCGTCCGCCGCCACCGGGGTTGGCCACGCCGGCGGCGAGGAAGTTGATCGAGACCGGGTTGTGCGAGCGCGCGTTGCTCTGGTTGCTCACGCCCCAGCGGAAGACCGCCTCGCTCACCTCGAGGACACCGCTCTCCGGGTCCTCGGTGGGGTCCTCGGTGGGACCGGTCGTGGGCTCGCCGGTCGGGTCGGTGCTCGGCGGGTCCGAGGGGGTGGGCGTGCCGGAGGGCTCATCGGTCGGCCCCGTCGTCGGGTCGGCGGTCGGCCCCGTGGTCGGCCCCGTGGTGGGCCCCGTGGTGGGCCCCGTGGTGGGCCCCGTGGTGGGCACGGAGGTGGGGGACGACGTCGGCGCGGCCTCGACCGCGCCCGCTCCCCCGCCGACGGCGACGCCGAAGCAGGTCAGGGCGAGCGCCGCCGCACCCGCGGCGAGACCGCGACGGGCCAGGATGCGTCGGTCAGCTCGCCACACGGCGCGACCTCCGCACACGCAGGAGCGTGAGCACGAGAGCGGCGAGCAGCACGACCCCGGCGGCGGCCGCGAAGATCACCGCGGCCCGGTCGGAGTCCTCCTCCTCGGTCGCGACCTCCTCGGCGTCCTCGGCCGAGGTCACCGCGAAGCTGACAGTGGGGGCGTCCTCGACGCCGAAGACCCGCAGCTCGTGGGTGCCGGGCCGGGTGTCGGCGGGCAGGCCGATCACGCCGGCGATGCCGCCGTCGGCGCCGACCAGGAACGGCCCGGCCGCCGCGGCCCCGTCGTCCAGGACGACGGTCACCTGGCGTCCGGCGGGCAGGCCACTGCCGGTGAAGGACAGCACGTTGCCGACCGAGGCGGAGGCCCGGTCGACCTCGAGCGCGGGCTTGGCGCCGCGCGCCGGCTTGCCGGTGCCGGGAGCGGTCGTGGGGGTCCCGGACGTGCCCGGGACCGTGGTCGCGCCGGCACCGGAGCCGGTGCTCGTCCCCGCACCGGACCCGGTCTCCGAGGACGTGTCCTCGGCGGCGGCGTCCTCGGAGCCGGCCGACTGCTCGGCGTACACCTCGCGCACCGGCAGCGGAGTGAAGGTCTCGTTGTTGGCGTTCTTGACGCCGTGGGCGCCGATCGTGATGACCCCGCAGGTGACCTCGCGGCAGTCGACCGTGCGCACCGACCCGTTGCGTCCGACGGCCTGGAAGACCGGGCCCGGGACGACGAGCTGGACCCGCCAGGAGCCGCTCTCGCTCATCGACCCGCCGTTGGCGGACGCGGCGGTGTCGGATCCGGGGAACGCGACGTAGCGCTGGTGTCCGGCGTTGTTCTTGGACTCGCTGTCGGGGACGTAGACGTAGTCCTCGCCCGACACACCGCCCTTGCTGGGCTGCCAGGCTCCGGAGACGGTGCCGAACCAGACGTAGACGCCGCCGTGGCCGCCCTTGACGGACTGGAAGCCGCTGCCGCTGACGGTCAGCGTGGTCGAGTAGCTGTCGTCGATCGCGGCGCTGCCGCGGTCGTTGACGACCGTCACCCGGCCGGCGGCGTGGGCCGGGGGCGCGGCGGCCGGGACGATGACGGCGGCGGTGGCCAGCGCCACGAGCGCGGCGCTCACACGGCGGAGCACGAGGCCTCCTCATCGGTGGTGGTGGCGGCGGTCGGGCCGCCGCGTGGCCGGACGGGGACGACGACCAGTCGGCCGTCGTGGTGCAGGACGTCGACGGGGTGGGCGTACACCTCGGTCAGCAGCTCGCCGGTCAGCACCTCGGCCGGCGGGCCGTCGGCACGCAGCCGGCCGCCGGCGAGCACGCAGACGCGGTCGGCGTACGCCGCGGCGAGGGAGAGGTCGTGGAGCACGACCACCACCGCGGCACCGGCCTCGGCGGCCTCGCGGACCACGGAGAGCAGTTGCTCCTGGTGGCGGATGTCGAGCGCGGCGGTCGGCTCGTCGAGGAACATCAGCGGTGTCTCCTGGGCCAGCAGCCGGGCGAAGGAGGTGCGTGCCTGCTCACCGCCGGAGAGGGTCGGGAAGAGCCGCTGGGCCATCTCGGTCACGTCGGCACGCTCGAGGCTGGCCTCGACGACCTCGTCGTCGCGGTCGGAGGCCGGGGTGCGGTACCACGGCGAGCGGCCCATCCGGACCACCTCCTCGACGCGGAAGCCGAAGGCCAGGCCCTGCTTCTGCAGCTGCACGCCGCGCTCGCGGGAGAGCTCCTTGGCCGAGTGCTTGGCGATCTTGCGCCCGCGCAGCTCGACGTGGCCCTCGGTCGGGTCGACGTCGCCGGAGAGCACGCCCAGCAGCGTGGACTTGCCGGCGCCGTTGGGGCCCACCAGGGCCACGACCTCCCCGGGGCGCACCTCGAGGTCGACCTCGGCGAGGATCGCGCGGCCCTCGATGCGGACCCCGACGCCGTGGGCGGAGAGGACGGCGCTCATGCCCAGCCCCCCGCCGTACGACGGGCGCGGCGCAGCAGCCAGAAGAAGAAGGGGCCGCCGATGAGCGAGGTCAGCATGCCGATCGGCAGATCCGCGTAGGCGATCGCGGTGCGCGCCCACAGGTCGGCGAGCACCAGCAGGACGGCGCCGCCGAGCGCGCTGGCGGGCACCAGCATCCGGTGCCCGGGCCCGGCGATCATCCGGATCAGGTGCGGCACGACCAGGCCGACGAAGGCGATGATCCCGCAGAAGGCGACGGCCGCGCCCGTCAGCAGCGCGACGACGACGATCGCGACGATGCGCAGCCGCTCGACGTCGACGCCCACGTGGCGCGCGGCGCGGTCACCGAGGGCGAGCAGGTCGAGGCGCGGGGCCAGCAGCAGCGCGGCCACGATGCCGGCGAGCGCGAGCGGGGCGACCACGCCGACGTACTCCCAGCGCGAGCCGTTGAGGCTGCCCAGCTGCCAGAAGACGATCTCCTCGCGGGCCTGCTGGTCGCCGAGGAAGAGCAGGAAGGCCAAGCCGGCGCTGGTCACCGCGTTGATCGCGATGCCGGTCAGCACCAGCGTGACCACCTCGGTGCGGCCACCGGAGCGCGACATGACGTAGACCAGCAGCGTGGTCACCAGGCCACCGACGAACGCGCACAGCGCGATGGTCCAGGTCCCCGCGAAGGTCCAGCCGAAGACGATGACGGCCGCGGCGGCGAACGCCGCGCCCGAGGAGACCCCGACGACGCCCGGCTCGGCGAGCGGGTTGCCGAACACGCCCTGCATCAGCGCGCCCGCGGCGGCCAGCGCGGCGCCGGCGAGGGCGGCCATCGCCACGCGCGGGAACCGCACCTGCCACAGCGTGTTCTCGCCCTGCGGATGGCTGGGCAGCGGCCCGGCGTCGATGCCGAGGTGGTGCAGCACCGACCCGAGCACCTCGGAGGCGGGTACGTCGAGCTGCCCCTGCCCGGCCGCGACGATGATCGCGGCGAGCAGGGCGACCCCGAGGCCGCCGAGCAGCCCGATGCGTCCGGCGAGCGAGCCGATCGCCCCACGGGGGCGCGTGCCGCTGCCGGGCGCGACGGAGACGCTCGTCACGAGAGGGCCTGGGGCGCGTAGAGCGCGACGGCGAGGGAGTTCAGGGTGGTCGCGGCCGCGGGGCCGAAGCCGAGGATCTGGGAGTCCTCCATGGTGACGATCCGCTTGTTCTGGCCCGCCGGCGTCTGGGCGAGGGCGGGCAGGCGCTCGAGCAGCCCGTCGGCGCCGCCCACGGAGTCCAGGCCCTTGGTCATCATCAGCACCACGTCGGGCTGCGCGTCGACCAGGCCCTCGTCGGTGATCGGCTTCATGCCGTTCCAGCCGATCTCCCCGGCCACGTCGTAGAGGCCGAGCGCGTCGATGAGGGAGTCGGCGCCGGACTTCTCGCCGAACATGTAGTAGACGCCCGACTGGCCGCGGACGTAGAGGAACACGGCCCGCAGCTTCTCGCCGCGCTCGCTGGGCGCGACGTCGGCGATCTGCTCGGTCACCGCGTCGACCTCCGCCTGCGTGCGCTCGGCAAGGGCGGCGCCCTGCTCGGGGACCCCGAGGGCCTCGGCGACGTCCTCGATCAGGCTCGAGACGGTGTCCAGCGAGCGCTCGGAGTCGACCACCACGACGGGAATGCCGGCGTCGCGCATCTGCAGGATCGCGTCCCACGGGCCCAGCGAGGTGTCGGTGATGATCACCGTCGGGTCGAGCTCGAGGATCGCCTCGGCGTTGAGGTCGTGGCCGTTCTGGGTCACCAGCGGCAGGTCGGCGGCGGCGTCGAACTGGGTGGCGATCTCGCGACCGACCACCTGATCGCCCAGGCCGAGCTCGAAGACGGTGCGCGACAGGGTGCCGTAGATGTCCAGCGGCAGGATGCGGCTCGCGTCGGTGACGGTCACCTTGGTGCCCTGGGCGTCGGTGACGGTGACCGGCAGCTGCGGCTCCGCCTGCTCCACGACCGGCTCGACCTGCTCCTCGGCGACCGCGTTGACCGAGCCCTCCCAGCCGCGCACGTCGTCGAGCGGCTCGACCTCGGAGAGCGGCGGCGCGGCGGCGCCGGCGTCCTTGCCACCCTCGGCACCACTGTCGCCCAGGGACACTCCGCACCCGCTGAGCAGGACGGCGGCGGTCACGACCGGGATCGCGAGGCGGGACCTCAGGCGGCGCGCGGGGGTGGTCATGAGACATCCATCCGTTTCAGTGAGCAGCCCCCGAGCGGGCCGGTTCCATCATGGGAATCTGAGAACGCTGGCCAGGCCAGTAAGCCGAGCCTAACATTACTTAGGTCCACCTAACTGATTTCTCCCGCCTTCTTGACAAGATGTCACGATCTTTCTGACACTGTGTCTAATCCCGGGCATGCTGGTTGTGCCCGTCACACCCGCTCGGCCCCCGTGGCCACCGCTCGCAGGAGAGTTCCCCATGACCACCGTCGAAGCCGACCTCGACATGCCTCTCTCGACCGCGATGCGCCAGGGGTCGTTGGCTCAGCACAGCGATGCCGAGAACGCGACGTTCACCTCCGAGCTGATGGCCGGGCGCATCAACGAGGCGGGCTACACCGACTACCTGCGGGTGCTGCGTCGAGTTTACGCGGCGCTGGAGGAGGTCGGGCGTGATCTGGCCGACGACCCGATCGCCGCGGAGCTCTACGACCCGGCGCTCGACCGCCTCGCCGCGATCGAGTCCGACATCGCGCACTGGAGCGGTGGCGGCTCCCTCGACATCGACAGCCCCGCGGCCACGGCGTACGCCGAGCGCGTGCGGGCGGCGGCCTCCTCGCCGCTGAGGTTCATCGCCCACCACTACACCCGCTACCTCGGCGACCTCTCCGGCGGTCTCGCGATCGGCCGGATCATCGACCGCACCTACGGCTCGACCGGCCAGGGCATCGCGTTCTACGACTTCGAGACCATCGCGAAGCCGAAGGACTACAAGGACGGCTACCGCGCCCGCCTCGACGCGCTCCCTCTCGACGCCGCCCAGCGCGCCGAGGTCGTGGCCGAGGTGCAGGAGGCGTTCCGCCACAACCAGGCGCTCTTCGACGAGCTCAGCGCCTCGATGGACGCCTACCGCCGCTGACGGCGCACGCCTCCCCTCGTCTCCCTGACCGCGGTCGGCCTCCGGGCCGACCGCGGTCAGTGCGTCTCGGGGGCCTGCTCGGCCAGCCGCCGCGCGAGCCCCTGCCGGCACCCGCGCATCATCCGCTCGTGGTTCCAGATCAGCAGCGGCCGCGCCACCCGCGAGGCGACGGCGAGCGGCCCGCTCACCACGACCTCCTGGGCGAAGTCCAGCCGGGCTCCCCCGGCGCCGCCCGCACGGCCGGGCTCCTCGGTGACGGTGAACCCGATGCGCCCGGCCAGGTCCCCGGAGACCTCGACCTCCAGCACCGGCAGCTCCCGGGTGACCGCGTGCAGCACCAGGTCCAGGGTGTAGGGCAGCGCCGAGCGGCACAGCACCCGCGCGTCGTCGGGGCCCAGCGAGGCGACCGCGACCACCTGCGGCCACCACAGCGGGTAGCGCTCGAGGTCGATCACCACGTCGCGCACCCGCTCGGGGCTCGCCGCCACGTGCCAGGAGTCACGGAAGAAATAGGTCGCTCGCACCCGTCCCAGCATGCCGACCGGGCGACTGGGGCCGGCCCCGGGGCCCGTCCGGCGCCTGTCCGGGCGGCCGACCCCGCCGCCGAGATGGCCGCAGCGCCGCGACGTACTAGCGTGCGGTCCATGACGACCCCCGAGGTGGACCTCCTGCTCTCCCGCGCCCGGAGCTGGGCGGCCGAGGACCCCGACGAGCACACCCGCGCCGACCTCGAGGCGATGGTGCGCGACGTCGAGGCGGGCGGCGACCCCGCCCGGCTGGCCGACGCGTTCGACGGCACCCTGGAGTTCGGCACCGCCGGCCTGCGCGGCGCCCTCGGCCCCGGCCCGAACCGGATGAACCGCGTGGTCGTGCTGCGCGCCGCGGCCGGCCTCGCGGCGTACCTGCGCGACACCGGCGCCCGCCCCGGTAGCCCCGTGGTGATCGGGTACGACGCGCGCCACAACTCCGACGTCTTCGCCCGCGACACCGCCGAGGTGATGACCGGCGCGGGCTTCACCGCCCACCTGCTGCCCCGGCCGCTGCCGACGCCGCTGCTGGCCTACGCGATCCGCGAGCTCGGCTGCGTGGCCGGCGTGATGGTGACCGCGAGCCACAACCCGCCCCAGGACAACGGCTACAAGGTCTACCTCGGCGACGGCAGCCAGATCGTGGCGCCGGCCGACACCGAGATCGCGGCCCGCATCCACGCGGTCGGCCACCTCGACACGATCCCGCGCGGCGCCCCCGGCCGGGTGCTCGACGAGACCATCGTGGACCGCTACCTCGACGTCGTCGCCGGGCTCGCCGGCGACGGCCCCCGCGACCTCGACATCGTCTACACCCCGCTGCACGGCGTCGGTGGGGCCTCGGTCGTGCAGGTGCTCGAGACCGCCGGGTTCTCCGCCCCACGGGTCGTCGCCGAGCAGGAGCAGCCGGACCCGGAGTTCCCGACCGTCGCCTTCCCGAACCCCGAGGAGCCGGGCGCGATGGACCTGGCGATGGCGCTCGCCGCCGCGCACCGCGCCGACCTGGTGGTCGCCAACGACCCCGACGCCGACCGCTGCGCCGCCGCGGTGCCCGGGCCGCACGGCTGGCGGATGCTGCGCGGCGACGAGGTGGGCGCTCTGCTGGCCCACGCGCTGCTCGCACGCGGCGCCGAGGGCGTCTACGCGACCACGATCGTGTCCTCGACGCTGCTGTCGAAGATGGCCGCCGCCGCGGGACAGCCGTACGCCGAGACGCTGACCGGCTTCAAGTGGATCGGCCGGGTCGAGGGGCTCGCGTTCGGCTACGAGGAGGCGCTCGGCTACTGCGTGGACCCCGAGCACGTGCGCGACAAGGACGGCGTCTCCGCGCTGCTGCTGCTGTGCGAGCTCGCCGCGAGCCTCAAGGCCGAGGGCCGCTCGCTCACCGACCTGCTCGACGACCTCGCCCGCACCCACGGCCTGCACGCCACCGACCAGCTGTCCGTGCGCGTCACCGACCTCGCCGAGATCGGCGCCGCGATGGCCCGGCTGCGCAGCACCCCGCCGACCACCCTGGGCGGCCTGGCCGTGGAGGGCGTCGACGACCTCAACCTGGGCAGCGAGCTGCTGCCCCCGACCGACGGGCTGCGCTACCGCCTCGCGGGCGGCGCGCGGGTCGTCGTACGGCCGAGCGGCACCGAGCCCAAGCTCAAGTGCTACCTGGAGGTCGTCGTCCCCGTGGAGGCCGACCAGTCCGGCACCGACGCCGTCGACGCCGCGCGGATCAACGCCGCCGGCCGCCTCGACGCGCTGCGCGGCGACATCCGCGCGGCCGCCGGGATCTGAGGGGCGCTCAGACCGCGAGGGCGATCACGAAGCCGACGACCGCCGCGACCAGCAGCACGATCTCGGCCCAGGCCGGCTGACGGCGCACCTCGCGGCCGAGCGCGACCTGCTCCTCGGACCGCGGGCGGATGCCCCGGGCCGCGGCAGCCTCGTCGGCCAGGTGCCGGATCCGCTGCTCCACCATGTCGGCGTACGACGCGGGCACCGCGCCCTCGGTGTGGCGGCGGCCCTTCATGGCCTGGCGCAGGCTGCGGCCGACGACCGGGGAGATGTAGCGGCGGTCGCCGGCGCGCACGGCCGTGACCTGCTGCACGGCCACCTGCTCGATGGCCGCGAGCGGGATCGTGACGGTGTCGAACATGTTGCGCATCACCAGCGAGTCGGTGGTCACCCACATCGCGGGGCGCAGCGAGGAGGCCCAGGTGAGCACGCCGAGGCCGACCGCGCCGGCGAGCACCGGGCCGCCGAAGCCGCTGTCGGGGTCGAGGAGCCCGAGCACGAGGGCGATGGCGACCAGCACCAGCCCGATCGTCCCCATGATCCGCCCACTGGTCGGCTTGAACCGCTCCACGACCTGCTCGGTCACGCCACACTCCTCGGAGCCGGCGCACGAGCGCCAGCGATGTCGGGCCTGTCGCCGACGAGCCTATGCTGGCGCGGTGACCGCCTCCACCAGTGCACCCTCCCCCGCCGACGTCGCCCGCACCATCGACCACACCCTGCTCAAGCCCGAGGCCACCCGCGCCGACGTGGCCGCACTCGTCGCCGAGGCCGTCGAGCTGGGCACGTACTCGGTGTGCGTCTCCCCCTCGATGCTGCCCCTCGACGTGCCGGCCGACAGCGACCTCAAGGTCGCCGTGGTCTGCGGCTTCCCGAGCGGCAAGCACACCTCATCGGTGAAGGCCGCCGAGGCGGCCGAGTCCGTCCAGCTCGGTGCCGACGAGATCGACATGGTCATCGACGTCGGCGCCGCCCGTGAGGGGCGCTTCGAGGACGTGCAGGCCGACATCGCCGCAGTGCGTGCCGCAGCCCCCGCCCCGACGGTCCTCAAGGTCATCATCGAGTCCGCTGCGCTCGACGACGAGCAGATCGTCGCCGTGTGCCGGGCCGCCGTGGCCGCCGGCGCGGACTTCGTCAAGACCTCCACCGGCTTCCACCCCGCGGGCGGCGCCACCGAGCACGCCGTACGCCTGATGGCCGAGACCGTGGGCGACCGCGCCAAGGTCAAGGCCTCCGGCGGCGTGCGCACCCTGGAGCAGGCCCGCGCGATGATCGCGGCCGGCGCCTCGCGCCTCGGCGTCTCCGGCAGCCGCGCGCTGCTGGGCGGCGACGGTGACGACAAGGGCACCGGCACCTACTGAGCCGCCGCGGGGCATCGGGCACAATGATCCGGTGCGCGCCCAGGTGATCGTCCTTGCCGGGCCCTCCGGCTCCGGCAAGAGCAGGCTCGCCGCGCGCACCGGGCTCCCGGTGCTGCGCCTGGACGACTTCTACAAGGATGGCTCCGACCCGACGCTGCCGGTGATCACCGTGGGCGCGAACGCCGGGATGGTCGACTGGGACCACGTCGACGCCTGGCACCTCGACGACGCGCTCGCGGCGATCACCGCGCTGTGCCGCGACGGGCACACGAAGGTGCCGATCTACGACATCGCCCACGACGGGCGCACCGGCTGGCGCGACCTGGACCTGGGCGAGCACCGGCTCTTCATCGCCGAGGGCATCTTCGCCGAGCTGGTGGCCCACCCGGCCGACACGCAAGGGCTGCTCGCCGCGGCGTACTGCATCCGGCGGCACCCGCTCGTGACCTTCGCGCTGCGGCTGACCCGCGACCTGCGCGAGCGCCGCAAGCCCCCGCTGGTGCTGCTGCGCCGCGGCCTGGACCTGATGCGCGGCGAGCGCCAGGTCGTGGCCCGCGCGGAGGCCCGCGGCTGCCGCCCGGTCACCCCGGAGCAGGCGCTCGCCGACATCCGCACCCTCGAGACCGCCCGCCCCCGCTGACCCCGCCCGCCGAGTCGGCCCTCGTGGTTGCGCGAGTCGGCGCTTGTGGCGACGGCTCAGGGGCCGGTGAGCTCCGCGGTCAGGGCGGCGTACGCCGGCTTGATGACCTGGTTGATCAGCGCGAGCCGCTCGTCGAAGGGCAGGAACGCCGACTTCATCGCGTTGAGGGTGAACCACTCCAGGTCGCGCACCCCGAAGCCGAACGCCTCGCACAGGTTCCACATCTCGTCGGTCATCGAGGTGTGGCTCATCAGCCGGTTGTCGGTGTTGACGGTGACCCGGAACCGCAGCCGGGTCAGCAGCCCGATCGGGTGCTCGGCGATCGACGCGGCGGCGCCGGTCTGCACGTTGGACGCCGGGCACAGCTCGAGCGGGATCCGCTTGTCGCGCACGTACGCCGCGAGCCGGCCGAGGTCGACGCGGCCGTCCTCGCGCACGGTGATGTCGTCGACGATGCGCACGCCGTGGCCGAGGCGGTCCGCGCCGCACCATTGGATGGCCTGCCAGATCGACGGCAGCCCGAAGGCCTCGCCGGCGTGGATGGTGAAGTGGGAGTTCTCGCGCTGGAGGTACTCGAAGGCGTCGAGGTGACGGGTGGGCGGGTAGCCGGCCTCCGCGCCCGCGATGTCGAAGCCCGCGACGCCGCGGTCGCGCCAGGCGACCGCCAGCTCGGCGATCTCCATGGAGCGGGCCTGGTGACGCATCGCGGTGAGCAGCTGGCGCACCAGGATCCGGCCGCCGGCGGCCTCCATGCCCTCGTCGAACCCGCGCTGCACCGCCGCCACCACGTCGTCGAGGGCCAAGCCCTGCTCGACGTGCTGCTCGGGGGCGTAGCGGATCTCGGCGTACACCACGCCGTCGGCCGCGAGGTCCTCGACGCACTCGCGGGCGACCCGGGCCAGCGCGTCGGCGGTCTGCATGACCCCGACGGTGTGGTCGAAGGTCTCCAGGTAGCGCTCGAGGGAGCCGGAGTCGGCCGCCTGCTCGAACCAGGCGCCGAGCTCGTCGGCGGTCGTGGCCGGCAGCTCGTGCCCGTGCTCGGCGGCGAGGTCGATCACGGTCTGCGGGCGCAGGCCCCCGTCGAGGTGGTCGTGGAGCAAGACCTTCGGTGCACGCAGCACCAGATCGCGCGTAGGGGCGTTAGGTTCGACGGCACTGGCGCTCATGGCGCCATCCAACCACCCCGCAGTCACGCCCAGAGATTCGCTGGGCCGAACCCGAGGAGCCCTGGATGCGCGTGTTCACCGAGATCAAGGAGCTCGCCGACGCGGTCGGGCAGGAGCTCGGCACCAGCGACTGGCTGGAGGTCGACCAGGCCCGCGTCGATGCCTTCGCCGAGGCCACCGGCGACCACCAGTGGATCCACGTCGACACCGAGCGGGCGGCCGCCGGGCCGTTCGGCGGCACCATCGCGCACGGCTACCTGACCCTCTCGCTGATCCCCTTCCTGGGCCAGGGCGTCCTCACCCTCGACACCCCCGGCGCGAAGCTGAACTACGGCCTCAACAAGGTCCGCTTCCCCAGCCCGCTCCGGGTCGGCAAGCGCATCCGCCTCACCGTCACCGTCGTGGCCCTCACCGAGCTCCCTGCCGGTCACCAGCTGACGCTGAAGCAGGTCGTCGAGATCGAGGGCGAGGCCAAGCCGGCCTGCGTCGCGGAGACCGTCGTGCTGCTGCTCGCCGGCTGAGCGCGGCCGGTCGCTGCGGTCCGCGTGGTGCGCGGTCAGTCCCCCAGCAGCGCGAACGTCGCCAGTGCATGGACGAGTGACTTCCCGTCCTGCTCGACGTCCGCCTCACAGACCGTCAGGTTCTCCCCGCGCTTGCGCACCGTGGCCGTGACCACCAGGGTGCCCGGCTTGCCCGGGCGCAGGTAGGTGACGGTGAGCTGGCTGGTGGCCGGCACCTCGCCGTCGGCCGCGCTGCGCACCGCGGCCCCCATGGTCGTGTCGACCAGTGTGGCCAGCATGCCGCCGTGCACGGTGCCGGCAGGGTTGAGGTGGCGTTCGTCGACCTCGACCTCGAGGCGCGCCTCGCCGTCCTCGGCCTCGGGAGCAGGGGCGCCGACCAGGCCGGTGAATCCGGGATCGCTGTGGGTCACGAGCGGCTGGTACCCACCGCCATCGGTCACCACCCCAGTCCGACCTGCGGTACGTCGCGGGTCGGCCTAGCAACGCCGGTGGAAGGTGAGCTTGCCGCCAGCAAGCGTCGTGGTCTCGTAGGCAGGGTCGTGGGCTCGGACGTGGTGGCGGGGACAGAGCAGCCGGCCGCTGGCCACGCTGGTCACACCGCCGCGCGACCACGGAACGTCGTGGTGCGCGTGGCACAGACCCGGCGGCAAGTCGCAGCCCTCCGCGGTGCAGCCGCCGTCGCGCAGGGCGAGGGCGACGCGGTGGGGCTTGGTGTGGAATCGGCGCTTGCGGCCGACGTCGAGGGGGCGGCCCTGGCCGTCGAGGACGGCGGGCACGATCCCGGCTTGGCAGTACTCGCAGAACGCCTGCCCCATCCGCTCCGGACCCGGCCGCCGCTCTGCGCCCACGGCTCCGTTCACCGCGTGCTGGTGCTTCGGGGCCGCGATGGCCAGCAGCGCCGCGCGCAGCATCGCGGCGTGATGGGTGGGGATGGTGAACCGGCCGTGGGTCTTGCCGTGCCCGTCGTCCGACATCGTCAGTCTCGCGGCGGCGCGGGCAGCGGCCTCCTCACGCTCGAGCCGTGCGGCCTCGGCGGCGTCCGCCTGCTCCGGGGCAGCGACCTCGACCAGCCGCTTGGCGAGGCGACGCAGGGTGATCGCGTCGTGCTCGCGTGCCTGCTCGAGGAGGAACGTCTCGGCCTTGGCGCGGATCTGGTCGTCCACGAGATCCGAGGGCAGATCATCGACGGCGTCGACGATCACCTGGGCCTGGTCGAGGTGAACGCGCCCCGCGCCCAACGCCTCGCGGACGCCGTCGTGGTGCCCGGTGTCCAGCGCCCGAGGCAGCCGCATCAACCGGTGGGTCTCCGGACGGGTCAGACGGGACTGGTGCGCCCACCAGTTCGCGGTGCTCGTGGCACCACCGCGTCGCCGACCTCGACGCTGTGGGCGTGGGCCGCGACCCGCAGGCGGAGCTCCTGCCACCGGTCGATCTCGGCGCTCAGGTCCAGCAGCGCCGCCCCGGCCCCGGCCTCGCTCAGCGACCCCACCGGCGCAACGGCGACCGCGTCCAGCGCCTCGTGCACGCACGCCACCGCCGCGGCCACCGGGTGGCCGGATCGGGGCTGGCGGGGTGCTTCCATGGACCTACTCAACCACCGACCACCGACAGTCCCGACGAGTCGTTGTCGCAGGTCAGAGTGCCTGTGAACGACCGCCCCGGCCGCCCGCGCCACGCCACAGCCGTCGCAGGTGTCGTCCCCACAACTGCCGGCCTAGAGTGCCGACATGTCCACGTCCCGCTGGTCGGTCGGCTCCCGCGACTCGCTGCTGTCGCTCTGGTCGGACGGCTCGGTGCTGTCGATCGGCAGTGTCGGATCGTGTGGGTCCGTGTTCTCGGTCGGCTCGTTCCTCTCCGCGTTCTCGATCGGGTCCTCGATGTCGTTCGCCTCGGCGCTCTCGCACCAGTCCTCCGGGTCGGTGCTGTCGCACCGGTCCGCCGGATCGGCGCTGTCCCACCGGTCCGCCGGGTCGGTCCTCGCCTCGCGGGCGAGCGGAACGTACGCCGCGTCCGGCACCCGAGCGCACCCGCCGCGTCCGGCGATCGCACTGGCGGTCGGCGCCGGAGCGGTCGGCGTCGTCCTGGCGGTCCGGTCCCGGTCCTGACCCACGGCGACCCCCGGTGCCGGGGCCGCGGTGGCACCCGGTCAGCCACCCCGGCGGAATCACCGGACCCCGTCCCCGGTTGGGAACAGTGCCCCCCGCCTCAGCACCTCAGGAGACCGCACCACCGTGAGCCAGCTCTTCACCCCGATCACCCTGCGCGACGTGACCATCCGCAACCGGGCGTGGGTCGCCCCGATGTGCCAGTACACCGCCGTCGACGGCCTGCCGAACGACTGGCACCTGGTGCACCTCGGCTCCTTCGCGCGCGGCGGTGCGGGCCTGGTGATCACCGAGGCCACGGCGGTGGTCCCCGAGGGGCGGATCTCCCCCGACGACACCGGTCTGTGGAACGACGAGCAGCAGGCCGCCTGGGCGCGGATCGTGGACTTCGTGCACGGCCAGGGCGCCACGGCGGGCATCCAGCTCGCCCACGCCGGCCGCAAGGCCTCGACGTACTCCGGCTTCACCGGCGAGCGCGGCGCGGTCCCCGAGTCCGAGGGCGGGTGGCGACCGGTCGGGCCGTCCGCGACGCCGTACCCCGGCCTGCACCCGGACCCCGAGCCCCTGGACGCCGCCGGCATCGCCCGCGTCGTGACCGCCTTCGGTGACGCCGCCGAGCGCGCCGTCGCCGCGGGCTTCGACGTGCTGGAAGTGCACGCCGCCCACGGCTACCTGCTGCACGAGTTCCTCTCGCCGCTGTCGAACCTGCGCGACGACGAGTACGGCGGCTCCTTCGACAACCGGGTCCGCCTGACCCTCGAGGTCACCCGCGAGATCCGCGGCCGGGTGGCCGCCGGCGTACCCCTCGTCGTGCGCCTCTCGGCCACCGACTGGCTCGACGACGGCTGGACCCTGGAGGAGAGCGTGCAGCTGGCCGCGCTGCTCCGCGAGGAGGGGGTCGACCTCATCGACACCTCCACCGGCGGCAACGCCCCGGCCGAGATCCCCGTCGGGCCGGGCTACCAGGTGCCGTTCGCGCGCAGCATCCGGGCCGCGGCCCAGATCGCGACCGGCGCGGTCGGCCTGATCACCGATGCCAAGCAGGCCGAGGACATCCTCGCCGACGGCTCCGCCGACGTGGTGCTGCTGGCCCGCGAGCTGCTGCGCGACCCGCACTGGCCGCTGCGCGCCGCCCGCGAGCTCGGGGAGACCGGCGACGCACTGTGGCCGGCGCAGTACCGCCGCGCCGCCCGCTGAGCCGGTACGGCGAGGCTCAGCCGATCCGGTCGATGATCAGCGGCGAGGGCTGGTACGCCGAGCCGTCCGCGGCCACGTCGTACCCGCCCTCGAGCGAGGCCAGGGCCCGGTCGAAGCGCTCGGGCTCGTCGGTGAGCAGGGTGAGCAGCGGCTGGCCCTCCGTGACCTGGTCGCCGGGGCGGGCGTGCCACACCACGCCGGCACCGGCCTGCACCGGGTCCTCCTTGCGGGCCCGGCCGGCGCCCAGGCGCCAGGCGGCGAGCCCGACCGCCATCGCGTCGAGTCGGGTCAGCACGCCGGTGGCGGGGGCGGTGACGACGTGCGACTCCTTGGCCACCGGCATCGCGGCGTCGGGGTCACCGTCCTGGGCGCGGATCATCTCGCGCCACACGTCCATCGCCTTGCCGGAGGCGAGCACCTCGGCGGGGTCCACGTCGGTGACGCCGGCACCGGCGAGCATCTCGCGGGCCAGGGCGAGGGTCAGCTCGACCACGTCGGCAGGTCCCCCGCCGGCGAGCACCTCGACGGACTCGGCGACCTCGATCGCATTGCCGGCGGTGCATCCGAGCGGGGTGGACATGTCGGTGAGCAGCGCGACGGTGCGCACGCCGGCGTCGGTGCCGAGCGCGACCATGGTCTCGGCGAGCTCGCGGGCCTTGGCCAGGTCCTTCATGAAGGCACCCGTGCCGACCTTCACGTCGAGGACCAGCGCGCCGGTGCCCTCGGCGATCTTCTTGCTCATGATCGAGGAGGCGATCAGCGGGATCGCCTCGACGGTGCCGGTCACGTCGCGCAGCGCGTAGAGCTTCTTGTCGGCAGGGGCGAGGCCGTCGCCGGCCGCGCAGATGACCGCGCCGATCGACTCCAGCTGGGCGAGCATCTCCTCGTTGGAGAGCGTCGCGCGCCAGCCGGGGATCGCCTCGAGCTTGTCGAGGGTGCCGCCGGTGTGGCCGAGCCCGCGCCCGGACAGCTGCGGCACCGCGACGCCGCAGGCGGCGACCAGGGGTGCCAGCGGCAGGGTGATCTTGTCCCCGACGCCGCCGGTGGAGTGCTTGTCTGCGGTCGGGCGCGACAGCGTGGAGAAGTCCATCCGCTCGCCGGAGGCGATCATCGCCGCGGTCCAGCGCGAGATCTCGCGACGGTCCATGCCGTTGAGCAGGATCGCCATCGCCAGCGCCGACATCTGCTCGTCGGCGACCGCGCCGCGGGTGTAGGCGTCGACGACCCAGTCGATCTGGCTGTCGGTGAGCGCGACCGCGTCGCGCTTGGCGGAGATGACCTCGATGGCGTCGTGAGCGGACATGTCCCCGACCCTACGCGTCGGTAGCCGGACCCCCGTCGCGCAGGTCGTCGGGCCCGAAGGCGTCCGGGAGGACCTCCGCCATCGTGCGCACCCCCGCGACCGTCCACACCAGCAGCTGGTTCCCGCCATGCTCGAAGAGCAGCTGGCGGCAGCGACCGCACGGCATGATCACCTCGCCGGCGCCGTTCACGCACACGAAGTGGGTCAGCCGCCCGCCCCCGCCCGCGATCAGCGAGGAGACCAGCCCGCACTCGGCGCACAGGGTCACGCCGTACCCGGCGTTCTCGACGTTGCACCCGACCACGACCCGGCCGTCGTCGACCAGCGCCGCGGCGCCCACGGCGTAGCGGCTGTACGGCGCGTAGGCGAGGCCCGCCACCTCCACGGCAGCGGCCCGCAGGGCCGGCCAGGGCTCCCCGGAGGTGTCGACAGTGGTGTCACCGGCGGTGTCACCGGGGGTGCCGGACAGGTTGGCAGCTGGGGTCTGGCGCATGTCACTCTCCTCTCCCACGGGCCGCCCGCGGGAGGAACAGCGTCCCCGACCCGGCCTGACAGGGCAATCCACGCCACATCCAGGCCGTTCTAAACCCCGCGAAGGTTCCAACTCGGTAACCGTTTGGCACGAGGGTCCCGGAGAGGTCACGACGACGCCCGGCAGCGACTACGGTGCCAGCGTTGCCCCCGCTGGTGGGGGCCACCTTGATCTGGAGGCACTTGTGAAGAAGTTGAGGAAGGCCGTCATCGGCAGCGTCGCGGTCCTGGCGACGTCCACGGCACTCGTTGCGTGCGGCGAGGCACCGGAGGAGGACAACAACGAGTCCGGCAACAAGGCCAGCGACTTCCTCCCCTGCATCGTGTCCGACGCCGGCGGCTTCGACGACAAGTCGTTCAACCAGCTCGGCTACGAGGGCGTCAAGCGTGCCGCCGAGGAGCTCGGCACCGACGTCATCGAGGTCGAGTCCAACAGCCCGAACGACTTCGCCCCGAACCTCGAGAGCCTGGTCGCCGAGGGCTGCGACGCCATCGTCTCGGTCGGCTTCGCCCTGGCTGCAGCCACCATCGAGTCGGCGAACAACAACCCCGACATCGACTACATCCTCATCGACGACGCGGCCGACGCCGACTTCGACGGCACCGCGGACGCCGACAACATCAAGCCGCTGCTCTACGACACCTCGCAGGCGGCGTTCCTCGCCGGCTACGCGGCCGCCGACACCACGAAGACCGGCGTCGTCGGCACCTACGGCGGCGAGCCGTACCCGACCGTCACCATCTTCATGGACGGCTTCAAGCAGGGCGTCGACTACTACAACGAGCAGAAGGACGCCGACGTCAAGGTCGTCGGCTGGGACGGCAAGAACGGCAGCTTCACCGGCGGCTTCGAGGCCAACGAGAAGGCCACCAACACCGCCAAGCAGCTGCTCGACCAGAACGCCGACATCCTCCTGCCCGTCGGTGGCCCGATCTACGAGGGCGCGATCACCGCGATCGCCGACTCCGGCACCGACGCCGCCCTGATCGGCGTCGACTCCGACATCGTCGAGAAGGACCCGAAGGCGGCCGACCTCGCGCTGACCTCGATCCAGAAGGCGATGGACCTGTCGACCTACGAGGCGCTCCTGGCCGCCGCGGACGGCAACTTCGACAACACGCCGTACATCGGCACCCTGGAGAACGAGGGCGTCGACATCGCCTCGTTCCACAACTGGGAGTCGAAGGTCTCCGACACCCTGCCTGCGGAGCTCGACGACATCCGCGCCAAGATCCAGGACGGCTCCATCAAGGTGAAGTCCTACCTGCAGTGATCTCCGACGGGGGGAGGTCGGCCGCCACGGTCGGCCTCCCCCCGTTCACTTGGACACCGGCTCGGTACGCGTGTCCTGTCCCCGGCGGCGGCGAGGCCCGCAGCCGTCCCGCCCGACGTGTCCTCCCTAGGATCGACCCATGCAACTCGCCCTGCGCAACGTGACCAAGCGCTTCGGCAGCCTGGTCGCCAACGACCGCATCTCCCTCACCGTCGACTCCGGCGAGATCCACTGTCTGCTGGGTGAGAACGGCGCCGGCAAGTCCACCCTGATGAACGTTCTCTACGGCCTGTACCAGGCCGACGAGGGCGAGATCGTCCTCGACGGCGAGGTGCAGCACTTCGCCGGCCCCGGCGATGCGATGGCGGCCGGCATCGGCATGGTGCACCAGCACTTCATGCTGATCCCCGTCTTCACCGTCGCCGAGAACGTCATGCTCGGCCACGAGGAGACCGGCTTCGCCGGGTCCCTCGACCTCGAGGCCGCCCGCGCCAAGGTGCGTGAGATCTCCGAGCGCTTCGGGTTCCACGTCGACCCCGACGCCGTCGTCGAGGACCTGCCGGTCGGCGTGCAGCAGCGCGTCGAGATCATCAAGGCCCTCTCCCGCGACGCCAAGATCCTCGTCTTCGACGAGCCGACCGCGGTGCTCACCCCGCAGGAGACCGACGAGCTGATGCAGATCATGCGCCAGCTGCGTGAGTCCGGCACCGCGATCGTGTTCATCACCCACAAGCTCCGCGAGGTCCGCGAGGTCGCCAACCGGATCACCGTGATCCGGCTGGGCAAGGTGGTCGGCGAGGCCCAGCCCACCGCCAGCAACGCCGAGCTGGCGGCGCTGATGGTCGGCCGCCCGGTCGAGCTGACCGTCCACAAGGACGCCCCCAAGCTCGGCGAGGAGGCGCTCGTCGTCTCCGGCCTGACCGTGGCCGATCAGACCGGCCTGGTCCACGTCAACGACCTGAGCTTCTCGATCCGTGCCGGCGAGGTGCTCGCCGTCGCCGGCGTGCAGGGCAACGGTCAGACCGAGCTCACCGAGGCCCTCGTCGGCCTCCAGGAGCACGTCCACGGATCCATCCGCCTCGACGGGCGCGAGCTCGTCGGACGCAGCGTGCGCCAGGTGCTCGAGGCCGGCGTCGGGTTCATCCCCGAGGACCGCCAGGTCGACGGTCTGGTCGGCACCTTCTCCATCGCCGAGAACCTCATGCTCGACCGCAGCTTCGGTGCGCCGTTCGTCCGCGCCGGGTCGGTGCAGCTGCACAAGCGCGACGAGTTCGCCCGCGACAGGCTCGCCGCCTACGACGTCCGCGCCCCCGGCATCACGACCCCGGTCGAGCGTCTCTCGGGCGGCAACCAGCAGAAGGTCGTCGTAGCGCGCGAGCTCTCCCGCGACCTGCGCCTGCTGGTCGCGGCCCAACCGACCCGCGGCGTCGACGTGGGGTCGATCGAGTTCATCCACCAGCAGATCGTGGCCACCCGCGACGCCGGCGTGCCCGTCCTCGTCGTCTCCACCGAGCTCGACGAGGTGGTCGCGCTGGCCGACCGGATCATGGTCCTCTACCGCGGTCGGATCGTCGGGATCGTCCCGGCCGACACCCCCCGAGAGGTACTCGGCCTGATGATGACCGGCGAACGACCGGCAGGAGCCGTCTCATGAGCAACCCCGACAACCCGCAGCCCGCGCCGGAGGCCCAAGGCTCTCCGCCGCCGGAGGTCGAGGAGGCGCCGCACCGCCCCGACGAGGACGACCGCGCCAACGGCCCCTGGCACCACGTCCTGCGCTCGATCACCACCGGCAACGCCGCCGTCGGCGTGCTCTCGGTCTTCCTGGCCGTCCTGGTCGGCTCGGTGATGATCCTGGCGACCAACGAGGAGGTCCGCGCGAGCGCGCAGTACCTCTTCGCCCGCCCCGGTGACTTCTTCTCCGCCGCGTGGGAGGCGATCTCGGGGGCGTACGGCGCGCTGTTCCGCGGCTCGATCTACAACACCCGCGTCGACGACTTCCAGACCGCGATCCGCCCCCTGACCGAGACCCTGAAGTTCGCCGGTCCGCTGATCGCCGCCGGCCTGGGCGTCGGCCTGGCGTTCCGCGCCGGCCTGTTCAACATCGGCGGTCGCGGCCAGATGCTCATCGGCGGCGCGTTCGCCGGGTGGGTGGCCATCAACGCCAACCTGCCGTTCCCGCTGCTGCTGATCGTCTCGATCCTGGCTGGCATGGTCGTCGCCGGCCTGTGGGCCGGCATCGCGGGCGTGTTGAAGGCCCGCACCGGCGCCCATGAGGTGATCGTCACGATCATGCTCAACTACGTCGGCTACTACCTGGTGCTCTACGCCCTCTCCACCCAGGGCCTGCTCCAGGCGCCGAACACGATCAACCCGCAGTCGCAGCCCATCCCCGACGAGGGCCAGCTGCCCAAGCTCCTCGGTGACCGGTTCAACCTGCACCTCGGCTTCGTCCTCGCGCTCGTCGCGGTGGTCGTGGTCTGGTGGCTGCTGAACCGCTCCGCGCTGGGCTACCGCTTCCGCGCCGTCGGGGAGAACCCGCACGCCGCCCGCACCGCGGGCATCAACGTCGGGCGCACCTACATCCTCGCGATGCTCATCGCCGGCTCGCTCGTCGGCCTCGCCGCCACCAACCAGGTGCTCGGCACCGTCACCAGCGGCGTCAACTCCGGCCTGGACGCCGGCATCGGCTTCGACGCCATCACCGTCGCGCTGCTCGGCCGCTCCAGCCCGCTGGGCATCCTCGGCGCGGGCCTGCTGTTCGGTGCCTTCAAGGCCGGCGGCTTCTCCATGCAGGCCTCCCAGGGCATCCCCGTCGACATCGTCTTGGTCATCCAATCCCTGATCGTGCTGTTCATCGCGGCCCCGCCGCTGGTCCGGGCGATCTTCCGTCTGCCCGCAAAGGAGGCCTCGTGAGCACCCCCGCACCCGCCCCTGCCTCATCCTCGGGCACGGTGAGCGCTGACCTCGAGGTCATCACCGTCGTCAGCAAGAAGACGTCGGTCGTCCTCGCCGTCGTCACCCTCGCCCTGGCCGCCGCGGCGCTGTTCGGGCCGCAGGAGGGTGACACGACGTTCCGGCTCGCCACGCGCAACGACTTCTTCGAGCTGCCGGACGTCACCGTGCCCGCCATGGGCACCACCTGGACGATGGTCGTGCTGCTCGCGCTCATCACCGCCGAGTCGACCCGACGCTACCTGCGCACGCGGACCACCCCGGTCTGGCTGGTCGTCGTGTTCGCGATCCTCGCGATGATCGGCTTCCTCGCCTGGGCCGCGGCCGGCAGCACGCTGCCCGTCGTCGGGCTGATCGCGGGCTCGATCGCGCTCGCCGTACCGCTCGTGTTCGGCGCCCTCGGCGGCGTGCTCGGCGAGCGGGCCGGCGTGGTCAACATCGCCATCGACGGCCAGCTCCTGGCCGGTGCCTTCGCCGCCGCGGTGGTCGCCTCGGTGATCGGCTCCTCGTGGGCCGGTGTGGTCGGCGCGATGGCCGCCGGCGCCCTGGTCGCCCTGATCCTGGGCGTGTTCGCGATCAGCTACTACGTCGAGCAGGTCATCGTCGGTGTGGTGCTCAACGTGCTGATCATCGGCTTCACCAGCTTCATGTTCGGCCAGGTGCTGGCACCCAACGCCGAGGCCCTGAACAGCCCGCCGCGCCTCGCGCCGTACGCGATCCCCGTGCTGGGCGACATCCCGCTCATCGGCCCGGTGCTGTTCCGCCAGTCCCCGATCGTCTACCTGCTCTACGTCACGGTCGCCGTCGTCGCGTGGGCGCTGTACCGCACCAAGTGGGGCCTGCGGGTCCGCGCGGTCGGCGAGCACCCCAAGGCCGCGGACACCGTGGGCATCAACGTGATCGCCACCCGCTACCGCACGCTGCTGCTCGGCGGCGCGATCGCCGGCATGGGCGGCGCGTTCTACACGCTGGTGTCGGTGCAGCAGTTCAACCGCGAGATGACCGGCGGGGCCGGCTACATCGCCCTCGCCGCGGTGATCTTCGGCAAGTGGGACCCGATCCGCGCGACCCTGGCCGCGCTGCTCTTCGGCTTCGCGTCCAACCTGCAGGGCGTGCTGTCGGTCATCGGCTCGCCGGTGCCCAGCGAGTTCATGCTGATGCTGCCCTACATCGTGACCGTGGTCGCGGTGGCCGGCCTGGTCGGCATCTCCCGCGGCCCGGCAGCCGTCGGCCTGCCGTACAAGAAGGCCTAGCCCCCGCAGCACCCCGAGACCCCCGGTTCGCCTCGGCGAGCCGGGGGTCTCGTGCGTCGAGTCGAGACTTCTGCCGCTCGAATCGAGACTTTCGCCGGTCGAGTCGAGACCTGCCTCGCCACAAGGACCGACTCGGGCAGCCACAAGGGCCGACTGGGGCAGCCATTGGCGCCGACTCGGCGGAGGGGGTGGGGTCAGGCGAGGTCGGCGAGGGCGCGGACGGCCACGCCGGCGAGGACCTTGGCGCCGATGGCGACCGCGCGCTCGTCGACGCGCAGGTCCCCCTGGTGCAGGTCGTACGTCGGGCCGCCGGGCGTGCGGGTGCCCAGGCGCATCATGGCGCCGGGCAGGTGGTCGAGGTACCAGCCGAAGTCCTCGCCGCCCAGGCTCTGCTGGGTGACGACCGGGCCCTCGAGGCCGAGCACGTCCTGGGTGGCGGCAGAGAGCAGCGCGATGGATCGGGCCTCGTTGACGACCGGCGGGACGCCGCGGCGGTAGTCCACCTCGGCGCGCACGCCGTAGGGAGCCACGATCTGCTCGATGAGCACCGGCACGAGCTTCTCGGCCTCGGACCAGGCGATCGCGTCGAGCATCCGCACGGTGCCGCCGAGCCAGCCGGTGCTGGGCACGACGTTGTGGGCCGAGCCCGCCTGGAGCACGCCCCACACCACGCTCACGCCGGCGCGGGGGTCGAGGCGGCGCGAGAGGATCGCGGGCAGCTCGGTGACCACCTTGCCCAGCGCGAAGGTGAGGTCCTCGGTGAGGTGCGGGCGCGAGGTGTGCCCGCCGGAGCCGCTGAGCTGCACCTGCAGGTGGTCGGCCGCGCCGGTGATCGGGCCTTCGCGCAGGCCGATGTGGCCCACGTCGAGGCTGGGGTCGCAGTGCAGGCCGAAGACCCGGCAGACCTCGGCGAGGGCTCCGAACTCGAGCAGGGCCAGCGCACCGCCGGGCATGACCTCCTCGGCGGGCTGGAAGAGCAGCCGCACCCGACCGGGCAGCCGGCCGGCCGCGTGGGCGGCGCTCAGGGCGCGGGCGGCGCCGAGCACCGCGGTGATGTGGACGTCGTGGCCGCACGCGTGGGCAGCGCCGTCGACGGTGCTCACCCACGGGTCGTCGGTCAGGTCCGGGACCGGGAGCGCGTCGAGGTCGGCGCGCAGCGCCACGATCGGGCCTGTGTCCCCCAGATCGGCGACCAGGCCGGAGCGCGGCAGCCGCGTGACCTGCCAGCCCAGCTTCTCGACCTCGTCGGCGACGCGGGCCGTGGTGCGGACCTCGCGCCACGACAGCTCGGGGTGTGCGTGCAGGTCCCGACGGAGCGCGAGCAGATCCTCGAGATGCTGGTCGACGGCGTCGGCGAGGAGTGCGCTGGTGGTCGGGTCGGTCGGGGTGGGGGCGTCCGCGGGCATCACGTCGAGCCTAGACGACGCGGCCGGGAGGATCCCGGGACAGTCGGGGCGTGGGACCTCCCGGGTGAGCGACCTCACCCGTCCTGACCCCCACCCGCCCTGCCGGTCGGGTCCGGTCAGTCCCGCGGGTCGGCGTCGTACGCCGCGAGGATCCGGTCGGCCGCCGCCGGCGCGCTGAGCCGCCCGCTGAGCACGTCCGCGGCCAGCTCGTCGCGGAGCGCGGCCACGCCCGGGGAGCGGCGCAGCCGCTCGTCGAGCTGGTCACGCACGAGGGTCCAGGTGAAGTCCAGCTGCTGCTGGGCGCGCTTGGCGAGCAGCCCGTCGCGCCCGAGGTGGTCGCGGTGCGCCAGCACCCGCTCCCACACGTCGTCGACGCCGGTGCCGGTGAGGCCCGAGCAGGTGACCACGGGCGGCGCCCACTCCTGCGGGCCGCGCACCATCCGCATGGCGCCGGCGAGCTCGCGGGCCGCGGCGCGGGCCTCGACCTCGCGGTCCACTCCCCCGGCGCCCTCGGCGTCGGCCTTGTTGACCGCGATCACGTCGGCGATCTCGAGGATGCCCTTCTTGATGCCCTGGAGCTGGTCGCCGGTGCGGGCCAGGGTGAGGAACAAGAACGTGTCCACCATGCCGGCCACGGTGATCTCGGACTGCCCGACGCCGACCGTCTCCACGAGCACCACGTCGTAGCCGGCGCCCTCGAGCACACTCATCGCCTGAGAGGTGGCCGCGGCGACGCCACCGAGCGTGCCGGCCGACGGCGAGGGCCGGATGAACGCGTTCGGGTCGACCGAGAGCGCGGGCATCCGGGTCTTGTCGCCGAGCACCGAGCCGCCGGTGCGCACGCTGGAGGGATCGACCGCCAGCACGCCGACCCGGTGCCCGCGGGCGGTCAGGTGGGTGCCGAGGGTCTCGATGAAAGTCGACTTGCCGACCCCGGGCACCCCCGAGATGCCGACCCGGACCGCCGGGGTGGGCGGGGCGTGCTCCGCGAGCCGGGCAAGCAGCTCACGGGCGGCCGCGCGGTGGTCAGCGCGCCGCGACTCCACGAGCGTGATCGCTCGCGCAGCCATGGCGCGCTGACCCGCGCGGATGCCGTCGACCAGGGCGTCGAGGTCAGGGGCGCTCATCGAGGGTGCGTCCCGCTCCTCAGCCGTCCGTGCGGAGCTTGGCGAGCAGGTCCAGCGCCGAGTCGGCGATGACGGTGCCGGGCAGGAACACCGCCGCCGCGCCCATCTCCAGCAGCGTCGGCACGTCGTCGGGCGGGATCACGCCGCCGATCACGACCATGATCTCCGGGCGGCCCTGGTCGGCCAGCGCCTGCTTCAGCGCGGGCAGCAGGGTCAGGTGCCCGGCCGCGAGCGAGGAGACGCCGACGATGTGGACGTCCGCGTCGATCGCCTGCTGGGCGACCTCCTCCGGGGTGGAGAACAGCGGACCCACGTCGACGGTGAAGCCCATGTCGGCGAACGCCGAGACGATGACCTTCTGGCCACGGTCGTGGCCGTCCTGGCCCATCTTGGCGACCAGGATGCGCGGACGGCGCCCCTCGGCCTCCTCGAAGGCCGCGGTGGCGGCGAGGACCTCGTCGAGCTTGCTGTCGCCGGCGGCGCTTGCGGTCTCACGGAACACGCCGCTGATCGTACGGATCACCGCCTGGTGGCGCCCGTAGACCTTCTCCAGCGCCTCCGAGATCTCCCCCACGGTGGCCTTCGCACGGGCCGCGTCGACGGCGAGCCCGAGCAGGTTGCCCTCCAGGCCCTGGCCGGCGCCGCGCTCGGCGGCGTTGGTGAGGTGCTCCAGGGCGCGGGTGACCTCGGCGTCGTCGCGCTCGGCGCGCAGCCGCTCGAGCTTGGCGACCTGGGCGCGGTAGACCTCGTCGTTGTCGACGCGCAGGACGTCGAGCTTGTCCTCGGCGGCGAGCCGGTAGGTGTTCACGCCGATGACGGCCTGCGCACCGGAGTCGATCCGGGCCTGGGTGCGGGCCGCGGCCTCCTCGATGCGCATCTTCGGGATGCCCTGCTCGATGGCCTTGGCCATGCCGCCGGCGCTCTCGGCCTCCTGGATGTGCGCCCAGGCGCGCTCCGCGAGGTCGTGGGTGAGCCGCTCGACGTAGTAGGAGCCCGCCCACGGGTCGATGGTGCCGGTGGTGCCGGACTCCTGCTGCAGCAGCAGCTGGGTGTTGCGGGCGATGCGCGCGGAGAAGTCGGTCGGCAGCGCGATCGCCTCGTCGAGGGCGTTGGTGTGCAGCGACTGGGTGTGGCCCTGGGTCGCGGCCATCGCCTCGATCGCGGTGCGCCCGACGTTGTTGAAGACGTCCTGGGCGGTGAGCGACCAGCCGGAGGTCTGGCTGTGCGTGCGCAGGCTCAGCGACTTGGGGTTCTTCGGGTCGAACTGGCGCACCAGGCGGGCCCACAGGGCCCGGGCGGCGCGCATCTTGGCGACCTCCATGTAGAAGTTCATGCCGATCGCCCAGAAGAAGCTCAGGCGGGGCGCGAACTGGTCGATGCTCAGCCCGCTCTCGAGGCCGGCACGGATGTACTCCACGCCGTCGGCGAGGGTGTAGGCGAGCTCGAGGTCGGCGGTCGCCCCGGCCTCCTGCATGTGGTAGCCGGAGATCGAGATGGAGTTGAACCGCGGCATCCGCTGGCTGGTGAAGGCGAAGATGTCGGAGATGATCCGCATCGACGGCGCCGGCGGGTAGATGTAGGTGTTGCGGACCATGAACTCCTTGAGGATGTCGTTCTGGATCGTCCCCGCGAGCTGCTCCGGCTTCACCCCCTGCTCCTCGGCCGCCGCGATGTAGAGCGCCAGGACCGGCAGCACCGCGCCGTTCATGGTCATCGACACCGACATCTCATCGAGCGGGATGCCGTCGAAGAGGGTGCGGGTGTCATAGATCGAGTCGATCGCCACGCCGGCCATGCCGACGTCGCCGCGCACGCGCGGGTGGTCGGAGTCGTAGCCGCGGTGGGTGGCGAGGTCGAAGGCGACCGAGAGGCCCTTCTGGCCGGCCGCGAGGTTGCGGCGGTAGAAGGCGTTGGACTCCTCGGCGGTCGAGAACCCGGCGTACTGGCGGATCGTCCAGGGCTGGGTGGTGTACATCGTCGGGTACGGCCCGCGCAGGAACGGGCTCAGGCCCGGGAAGGTGTCGAGCGCGTCGAGGCCGGCGATGTCGTCGGGGCCGTAGGAGGGCTTGATCTCGATGCCCTCCGGTGCGGTCCAGGGCTGGCCGGAGACGGCCGGCCCGGCGTCGCGGCGCACGGTGGTGTCGCCGGTCAGGGACAGGCCGGAGAAGGACTTCGGAACACTCATGCCAGTGCCTCCCGGGTGCGGGTGAGGAACGCGAGGGCGTCGACGCCCACCGCGCAGGAGTCGTCGGTCAGGCCGTCGATCGGCTTGCCGGCGATGAGGACCCGGGTCGCGCCGGCGGCGCGCAGCGCCTCGACGGCGGCGGGGGCCCACTCGGCGTACGTCGCGTCGCTGCCGGCCAGGCAGACCACGGGGCTGCCGCTCGAGGCGGTGTACGCCGCGGCGAGCGCCTCGGCGTCCACGGTCGGGCCGGCCACCTCGACGGCGATCCCGCCGGCCGCGAACAGGTTGCTCGCGAACGTGGCGCGGGCGGTGTGCGAGGCGACGGTGCCCAGCGTGGCGAGGAAGACCGGGCGGGCCGCGGGCTCATCGCGCAGCGCCTCGAAGCTCGCGCCGTAGGAGCGCACGCCGTCGAACCCGCCGTCGGCCTCGCGCTGCGGCAGCTCCTCGGCGAGGTTCGGGAACTCGCTGACGCCGGTGATCGGGCGCTTGCGGCGCGCGACCTCGGCCTCGCGGCGCGCGACGGTCTCGGCGATCAGCTCCTCGAGGGAGGCGCCGTCCTCGAGGCGACCGAACAGCTCCCAGGCCGCGAGGGCCAGGTCGTCGGTCAGCTTCTCCACGGCGTACGCACCACCGGCCGGGTCGGCGACCGCGGCGACGTGGGACTCCTCGATGAGCAGGTGGGAGGTGTTGCGCGCGATCCGGCGGCCGAACGCCTCCGGACGCCCGAGCGGGGCGTCGAAGGGCAGCACCGTGACGGCGTCGGCGCCGCCGACGCCCGCGGCGAACGCGGCGACGGTGGTGCGCAGCATGTTCACGTAGGGGTCGTAGCGGCTCATCATCGGCCGGCTGGTGACCACGTGCTGGCGCTGGGCCGAGGTCTCGGCGCCGCTCAGCTCGAGGACCCGCGCCCACAGCCGGCGCGCGGCGCGCAGCTTGGCGATGCTCGGGAACTGCTCGTCGGTGACGGCGTAGCGGAACTCCAGCAGGCCCGCCGCCTCGTCGACGCCGAGGCCGGCTGCGGTGAGGACCCGCAGCGCGCGGACGCCGAGGACCAGCGACTGGGCGAGCTCCTGGACGTCGGAGGCGCCCTGGTCGTGCACCGCGGTGGCGTCCACGACGACGCCGAGCAGGCCGGCGTCACGGGCCAGCGTGGCGACCTCGACGAGGTCGGCCTCCGCGGCCGCGGCGCTCACGCCCAGGTTGGTGCCGGCCGCGAGGGTGGTCTCACCGGCCAGGGAGAGGAAGGCGCGGGCGGCGGCGACCGGCTCCGCGGCGTCCAGGACGACACCCGCGAGGTCGAGCAGCACGCCGTCGAGCAGCACGCCGAGGTCGGTGTCGGCGTCGACCTGCACCCACAGGGAGGTCACACCGCCGTCGAGGTCGACCAGCGCGGCCTCGTTGCGCGAGCGGTCCGGGCCCGCCCCGAGGTGGGCGCGCACGTCCCAGGCGCCGGCTCGGGAGGGACGCCCGGCGGTGCTCAGGGCGTCGAGGAGCTGCGGGGTGCCGAGCGGGGTGATGCCGATCCCGTCCAGCGTGGTGCGGGTCAGCTTGTCCCACACCGACGAGTCGGGGTCCTCGTCGGTCAGGCGTCGCGACTTGCGCAGGACCGCGGCGGTGGCGGCCTCCCAGTCGGCGACCGTGGCGCGGTCCTCAGAGTCGGCGAGGTCGAGCGAGCCCTGCTCGGGCTCCAGCTCGGTCGGCTCCGCGAGCCCGCCCTCGACCGTGGTGTCGGGATTCATGGTGCGAACCCTAGGTAGTCCCCCGCCGAGTGGATACCCCGGGAGCCCCAACTGTGACGCAGCCGACGCGACACGCGGGTCGGGTCCGGTGACGTGACCCACGGATAGTTTCGGGTTAGGCTCACCTTACTTATAGGTACTCGACAGTAACCGGGCATTTGTCACAGCCCCGGGGGCACTTTCCGGCGCCCGCGAGCGGTACCGTGCTGCCCGTGGCAACCCCGACTCTCGTCAAGGGAGCGCGTGCGACGCGCTCCACGATCGCCCTCAAGCTGGCCATGGCGGTCAGCGGCATCGTCTTCATCGGCTATGTGCTCGCGCACATGTACGGCAACCTCAAGGCCTTCGCTGGCCATGACGCCTACAACAGCTACGCGCACCACCTCCGGGAGTTTGGGGAGCCGATGCTCCCCTACGAAGGCTTCCTGTGGATCATGCGCGTGGCCCTGATCGTGGCGCTCGTGGTGCACGTCGGCAGTGCGGCAGCCCTGTGGCGGCGCGCGAACAACGCCCGCACGGTGAAGTACGAGGTGAAGAAGAACAAGGGCTCCTCGCTCTCCTCGCGCACCATGCGCTGGGGCGGCCTGGCGATCCTGTTCTTCGTCATCTGGCACCTCATCCACTTCACGATCGGCAAGGTGAACCCTGCCGGCGGCGAGACCAACGACCCGTACAACCTGATGGTGGAGTCCTTCGACCTGTGGTGGATGACGCTCATCTACCTGGCCGCGATGCTGGCCCTCGCCATGCACCTCCACCACGGCACCTTCAGTGCGCTGCAGACGCTCGGCTTCACCAACACCGCCACCTCCCGCGCCCGTGCGCGCGTGGCCGGCTGGGTGGTCGCGGTGGTCATCGCCGGCGGCTTCTCGCTGGTCCCGCTGTTCACGCTCTTCGGCGTCATCACCAAGTAAGGGTCCCCAAGACATGGCTTCCGTTCATTTCCTCCCCGGCCTGACGCCGACCAACACGGCGCCGGTGCAGAAGTCCGACGACGCCGCGGGCTTCTACGTCCTCGGCGACAAGCTCGTCGACCCGAAGGCCCCCACCGGCCCGATCGCCGAGCGCTGGACCACCCGCAAGTTCGAGAACCGCCTGGTCAACCCGGCCAACCGCCGCAAGCTCAACATCATCATCGTCGGCACCGGCCTCGCCGGTGGCGCGGCCGCGGCGACGCTCGGCGAGGCCGGCTACAACGTCAAGGTCTTCTGCTACCAGGACTCCCCCCGCCGCGCGCACTCGATCGCGGCCCAGGGCGGCATCAACGCGGCGAAGAACTACAAGGAGGACGGCGACTCCACGTACCGCCTCTTCTACGACACGGTCAAGGGCGGTGACTACCGCGCTCGCGAGTCCAACGTCTACCGACTGGCCGAGGAGAGCGCGAACATCATCGACCAGTGCGTCGCGCAGGGCGTCCCGTTCGCCCGCGAGTACGGCGGCCTGCTCGACAACCGCTCGTTCGGTGGCGTGCAGGTGTCGCGCACGTTCTACGCCCGCGGCCAGACCGGCCAGCAGCTCCTGCTCGGCGCCTACCAGGCGCTGGAGCGCCAGGTCGCCGAGGGCACCGTGGAGCAGTTCACCCGCCACGAGATGCTCGAGGTCGTCGTCGCCGACGGCAAGGCGCGCGGCATCATCGCCCGCGACATGGTGACCGGCGCGATCGAGACCCACATCGCCGACGTCGTCGTGCTCGCCACCGGTGGCTACGGCAACGTCTTCTACCTCTCCACCAACGCGATGGGCTCCAACGTCACCGCGTCGTGGCGCGCGCACCGCAAGGGCGCCTACATGGCCAACCCCTGCTACACGCAGATCCACCCGACCTGCATCCCGGTCACCGGCGACCACCAGTCGAAGCTGACCCTGATGTCGGAGTCGCTGCGCAACGACGGTCGCGTCTGGGTGCCGAAGAAGGCCGAGGACTGCGAGAAGGACCCGCGCGACATCCCCGAGGAGGACCGCGACTACTTCCTGGAGCGGATCTACCCGGCGTTCGGCAACCTGGTCCCCCGCGACATCGCCTCGCGTGCGGCCAAGTACATGTGCGACGAGGGCCGCGGCGTCGGCCCGACCGTCCGCGAGGTCGGCCCGAACGGCGAGGAGCGCCAGGTCCGTCGTGGTGTCTACCTCGACCTGACCGACGCGATCCGCCGCCTCGGCCGCGACAAGGTCGAGGAGAAGTACGACAACCTCCTCGACATGTACGCGCGGATCACGGGTGAGAACCCCTACGAGGTGCCGATGCGCATCTACCCCGCCGTGCACTACGTCATGGGCGGCCTGTGGGTCGACTACGAGCTCCAGTCGAGCATCCCCGGCCTGTTCGTGACCGGCGAGGCCAACTTCTCCGACCACGGCGCCAACCGCCTCGGCGCCTCGGCGCTGATGCAGGGCCTGGCCGACGGCTACTTCGTGCTGCCGAACACCATCCGCGACTACCTCGCCGACGGCCCCTTCGAGGCCATCGACGAGTCACACCCCGCCGTGGTCGAGGCCCTGGAGTCGGTGCAGGAGCGCATCGACAAGTTCCTCTCCATCAACGGTTCCCGCTCGGTCGAGTCCTTCCACAAGGAGCTCGGCACGATCATGTGGGAGTACTGCGGCATGGAGCGGACCAAGGAGGGCCTGATCCGTGCGATCGGCCTGATCCGGGACCTCAAGAAGGAGTTCTGGAGCAACGTTCGCGTGCTCGGCTCCGGCGAGTCGCTCAACCAGGACCTCGAGAAGGCCGGCCGCGTCGCCGACTTCATCGAGCTCGGTGAGCTGATGTGCATCGACGCCCTCAACCGGCGCGAGTCCTGCGGCGGCCACTTCCGCGGCGAGTCGCAGACCGAGGACGGCGAGGCGCTGCGCCACGACGACGAGTTCGCCTACGTGGCGGCCTGGGAGTGGGGCGGCGACGACGGTGCGCCGGTCCTGCACAAGGAAGACCTGATCTACACCGCCATCGAAATGAAGCAGAGGTCCTACAAGTGAAGCTCACCCTCAAGATCTGGCGCCAGGAGAACGCGTCGGCCGCAGGGGCGATGCACACCTACGAGCTCGATGGCGTGTCGCAGGACATGTCGTTCCTCGAGATGCTCGACCTGCTCAACGAGCAGCTCGTCACCTCGGGCCAGGAGCCGGTGGCGTTCGACTCCGACTGCCGCGAGGGCATCTGCGGCACCTGCTCGCTGATGATCAACGGCGAGGCGCACGGCCCGGAGGTCACCACGACCTGCCAGCTGCACATGCGCTCGTTCACCGACGGCGAGACCATCACCATCGAGCCGTGGCGTGCGGACCCGTTCCCGGTGCTCAAGGACCTGGTCGTCGACCGCTCGGCCTTCGACCGCATCATCCAGTCCGGCGGCTACATCTCGGCCAACACCGGTTCGGCTCCCGAGGCCAACTCGGTGCCCGCGCCGCGTGACAAGGCGATGCGCGCGTTCAACGCCGCCACCTGCATCGGCTGCGGCGCCTGTGTCGCCGCGTGCCCCAACGGGTCGGCGTCGCTGTTCATGGGCGCGAAGATCACCGCCCTCGGCGAGCTGCCCCAGGGTCAGCCGGAGCGCTACTCCCGCGTGGTCGACATGGTCGCCCAGCACGACGCCGAGGGCTTCGGTGGCTGCACCAACATCGGCGAGTGCACCAACGCCTGCCCCAAGGAGATCCCGCTCGACGTGATCTCCCAGCTCAACAAGGACCTGCGCACGGCCATTGCCCAGGGCCGCTGACGCACGACCGGCACCACGCACTGCGGGCCGGTGACCACCTCGGTGGTCACCGGCCCGCGGTGCATTTCCCTGCCTCCCGCCGTCGCCCGGGTGCGGACGGCGGCGGTGCGGCTCAGCGCTTCGAGGCGCGCAGCGCCTTCACGCCCAGCGAGCCCAGCAGCCCGGCGATGACGAAGTTGACGACGATCAGGACCGTGTGGGCGACCCAGTAGCCGGTCGCCCGCTCCTCCCCCGCCGACCAGGCGTTGGCCAGGTTGCGCGCGAAGTTGCCGAACGAGAAGACGTTCCAGGCGGCGACCCCGAGCAGGAGTACGGCGTGCTTGCGCTCGAACTTCACTTACGTGTCCTTCCGGTGCAGAAACAGCCGGAGGCCGACCGCGGTGGCGGCTCCGGCGATGAACGCCGCGACCCGGGTGGGTCGGGCGGGATCGGTGGTCCCGGCCTCGTCTCGGCTCGGCATCCGCGGACCCTGGACCAGGTCCCCGGAGGCGGCGAGACGCCGGGCGCGTGCCGCGGGCGAGGTCCACGCCCAGCACGCGCCGTACAGCACGACACGGGAGGTGTAGTTCATCCAGACCAGCAGGATCAGCGCGGTGCCGAAGGCCTGGAACGCCGGCTGGCCGCGGGTGGTGCTCAGCAGCAGCCCGGAGGCCTGCTTGAGCAGCTCGAAGGCGATCGCGGCGAGCGCGGCGCCGTACCACAGCGAGCGGCGCGGTACGTCGGGCGAGGCGAGCAGGCGGAACATCAAGAAGAACACCAGCATGCCGGCCGCCAGGCCCAGCACCACGGTGAGCAGGCGCACCACCCAGCCCAGCGCGCGGTCCAGGTCCAGCCAGGCCAGCAGGTCGTCGGAGAAACCGGCCACGAAGCCGGTGAGCGCGACCCCGACGAACAGGACGGCGCCGAGGACGACCAGCGAGAGCAGGTCGCGCAGCTTGCCGGCCACGAACCCCGGCTGCTGCCCCTCGGGGACCTCGAAGACCACCGCGAGCGCGCGGCGCAGCGCGGAGACCCAGCCGAGCCCGGCGTACAGGACGCCGGCGAGGCCGAACGCCGCGGCGACGCCGGAGAAGGTCCGGATGTCGTCGAGGGAGATCTGGTGGGAGCCCGGCCCGATCATCCCGGGCATGACCTCGTTGATGGCGCTGCGCAGCGCGGCGTCCGCGCCGGGGTAGACCAGCGAGATCCGGCCGACCACGAAGACCGCGAGCGCCAGCAGCGGGAAGAAGGACAGGAACGCGAAGTAGGTGACCGCACCGGCCTGCTGGGTCGCCTTCACGGCGCTGTAGTGCTCCTGCGTGCCGACGGCGTGGTCCAGCAGCGGACGGCGGCGGCGCAGCGCGTCGAGGCGCCCCGCGACCGCCCCAGCCGGCCCCGCCGCCATGCCGCCTCAGACCGCCGGCGTCGCGCCGGTGAGGACGAAGTCCCGGGTGGGCTGCCAGCCTGCGGTGTCGTCGTGGACGTAGAGGTGGAAGCGGTCCACGACGAAGCGGCACTCGAAGTCGGCCAGCTCGCTGAAGGCCTTGTCGAGGCGCTCGTCGTCGAGGTGGTGGGCCACCGTGACGTGCGGGTGGTAGGGGAAGTCCAGCTCCACCCCGAGCGGGCCGCGGCGCACCCCGGCCGCGAGCTGCTCGCACGAGGAGATGCCCTCCGCGAGCATCACGAAGACGACGGGCGAGACCGGGCGGAACGTGCCGGTGCCCCGCAGGTGGACGCGGTACGGCGCGAAGCCGGCGGCCACCTCGCCCAGGTGGTCCTCCACGGCGACGAGGCCGTCGTCGGGGATCTCGGTGGGAGGCACCAGCGTGATGTGGGTCGGGATCATCGTGGCGGTGGTGTCACCCACGGCCATCCGGTAGTCCTGGAGCTGGGTCGCCCACGGCTCCGGGATCGCGACCGCCACACCGATGGTCGGCATGCGCCACCCCCTTCTGCGTCGAGACTAGTGGCCGGTCTGCGCCGGCGGACAGGGCGTGCGGTCAGGGCGAGACGAAGCCGACCCGCTCGTAGACGTCGGCCAGCGTGCGCTCGGCCACCGCGTTCGCGCGCTCGGCGCCCTCGCGCAGCACCTGGGTGAGGTGGTCGCGGTGCTCGACCAGCTCGAGGGTGCGGTCCCGGAAGGGCGTCACGAAGTCGACGACGACCTCGGCGAGCTCCTTCTTCAGGTCGCCGTAGCCACGCCCGGCGTACCGCTCGGCGATCTGCTCGACACCGTCCCCGGTCAGGGCGGAGTAGATCGTCAGCAGGTTGGAGACGCCCGGCTTGGTCTCGGGGTCGAAGCGGACCTCGGCCTCGGAGTCGGTCACCGCGGAGCGGATCTTCTTCGCGCTCACCTTCGGCTCGTCGAGCATCTCGATGATGCCGGCGGGCGAGGACGCGGACTTCGACATCTTGCGGGTCGGGTCCTGCAGGTCCGCGATCTTCGCGGTCTCCTTGATGATGTAGGGCTCCGGCAGCCGGAAGGTCTTCTTGTAACGGCTGTTGAAGCGCTGCGCGAGGTCGCGGGTGAGCTCGAGGTGCTGGCGCTGGTCCTCGCCCACCGGGACGTACGCCGGGCGGTAGAGCAGGATGTCGGCGGCCATCAGCACCGGGTAGGTGAACAGCCCGACGCTCGCGGCGCCCTCGCCGCCCTTGGCCGACTTGTCCTTGAACTGCGTCATCCGGCGGGCCTCACCGAAGCCGGTGAGGCACTGGAGCACCCAGCCGAGCTGCGCGTGCGCGGGCACGTGGGACTGCATGAAGATCGCGGACTTCGCGGGGTCCACCCCCGCGGCCAGCAGCTGGGCGGCCGCGCGCAGCGACCGCTCGCGCAGCACCTTGGGGTCCTGCTCCACGGTGATCGCGTGCTGGTCGGCGATGAAGAAGAACGGCTCGTACTCGTCCTGGAGGGTGACCCACTGCCGCAGCGCGCCGAGGTAGTTGCCGAAGTGGAAGGAGTCGGCGGTCGGCTGGATCCCGGAGAGGACGCGGGGGCGGGCGGTGGGTGTGGTGGACACGCCTCGATTCTCGCCGATGATCCCTCACGATCACGGACCGGGGCGGCGGTGTGTGACCGATCTCGCGTCGACACTGGCCCGCGCAGGCCCGATCAGGCCTGCGCGGTGCGCTGCCGGGCGTCGCTGGAGCGCTGCCACAGCGCCGACCAGAGCAGCACCGCGACGCCGAGGACGCTGAAGCCGAGGCCGACCAGCGCCGTGGAGCGGTAGCCGTGACCGGCCGCGATCACCAGGCCGCCGGACCACGCGCCCAGCGCGTTGGCGGCGTTGAGCGAGGCGTGGTTCATCGCCGCGCCGAGGGTGCGTGCCTCCCCCGCCACGTCCATGAGCCGCAGCTGGAGGTTGACCACCAGCACCGAGCCGAGGGTGGTGATCGCGAACACCACCGGCAGCGCCCACCAGCCGTGCGGCGCGGCGAGGTAGAAGAGCACCATCACCACGCCGGTGCCGATCGCGCCGAGGAACAGCGAGCCGAACACCGACCAGCCGGCCAGCTCGCCGCCGGCCCAGGTGCCGGCGACCATGCCGAGACCGAAGGCCAGCAGGAAGACCGGGACGGCGCCCTCCCCCAGCCCGCCGAGGTCGGTGACCGTGGGCGCGATGTAGGAGTAGACCGCGAACATGCCGCCGAAGCCCACGGCACCGGCCGCGAGGGTCAGCCAGACCTGCGGCCGGCCGAACGCGGACAGCTCGCGGCGCCCGGTCGCCTCCGGGTCGCCCGGGCGGGCCGGCACGAAGGCACGCACCAGCACGACCGTGATCGCCGCCAGCGCCGCGGCCACGACGTACGCCGCGCGCCAGCCGAAGGCCTGACCCAGCCAGGTCGCGGCGGGGACGCCGATCACGTTGGCGATGGACAGGCCGAGCATGACCGACGCGACCGCGCGGCCGGTGCGCTCGGGCGGCACCAGGCTGGCCGCCACGAGGGAGGCGACGCCGAAGTAGATGCCGTGCGGAAGGCCGTCGAGGAAGCGGGCCAGGGCCAGCACCTCGTACGACGGCGCGGCGGCGCTGAGCAGGTTGAACAGCGCGTAGGCGGCCATCAGCCACAGCAGCAGCGCCCGCCGCGGCCAGGTCGCCCCGAAGTAGGCGAGCACCGGCGCACCGATCACCACGCCGAGGGCGTAGGCGGAGATGGTGTGGCCGGCCGTCGGGATGGAGACGCCGACACCGTCGGCCACCTGGGGCAGCAGCCCCATCGTCACGAACTCCGTGGTCCCGATCGTGAAGCCGCCCATCGCGAGGGCCAGGATCGCCAGGCCTACGTGCGGGGCCGGGGTCCGGTCGACGTCGGCGGGTGCGGCGAGAGCGGGAGCGGGGTCGACGGGCACCTAGGGTCCAACGACCCGCCGGAGGAGAGGTATTCCGCTTCCGGCGCCCGGTTCGGCACGAGCGCCCCCTCATGGGCGGTGACCTGCCTCACGTCCGCGCCTAGACTCAGCCGTACCGAGCGTCTGCACCTGCACCTTCCCTCGGGAGGAGGGCACATGAGCGAAGCTCCGGAGATCGATGCGTCCGCGCCGGAGCAGGACGCCACCCCGCGCAAGCCCGGCGGCAGCCCCGCGCTCCTGCTGATGATGGCCATCGTGGTGGTGCCCGCGGTCGTGGTCGCCGACAGCTTCGACGCCGGGCCGGCCGCGATCATCGGCGGCATGGTGGGGCTGTTCTCGCTGGTGGCCCTCATGGGCGGCCCGCTGCGCGCCGACCTGCGCGCCGCCGCTCTCACGGTGCCGCTCCTGCTGATCGGGGCCACCGTGCCCCGGCTGCTGACCGACGCCTCACGACCGGCGGCGATCGCGCTGGTGGTGGTGCTCGGCTTCGTCGCGGCGCTGCTGCCGCTGCGGGGGCCCCGCTACGCCAACGCCGGGCTCGGCCTGGGCATGACCACGCTCTACTCCTACGCCTACGCGACCCACGGGGCCGCCGACCACCGGCAGGTGATCGCGGCCGCGGTGGCCGGCGTCCTGGTCGCCCTGCTGGTGCGGGTGCTGCTCGGCATCGCCGATCCCTCGAAGCCGACCCGCGAACAGATCGCCGAGGTGCTCCTCGCCGATGACGCTCCGACGGCGACCGCCACCGCCTTCGACACCTGGCTGCACGACGGCCGGCAGCGCTGGCTGGCACGTGCGCTCGAGAGTGCCTCGCAGTACCGGCTCGCCCTGCGCCGGGCCGAGCTCGCCGCGTCCGGCGAGCAGCTCGGCCCCGACACCCTGGCCGGCCTGCGCGGCCGGGCCGAGGAGCTCGCCGACCAGCTGCGGGCCAAGCGCCCGCCGGTCCCCGACGAGGCCACGACAGGCTCGGGCACGGGACCGTCCGCGGCCGCCGGACCCGCGGCCGCGCTGGACGCGCTGGACGGCGTGGAACAGGCACTCCGCGAGCGCGACACGAGCCCCGTCGCGCTCGACCGGGGCGACCGCCACGAGTTCCGCGACGCGGTGCTGCACCCCTCGGGCCGGTGGCGTTCGATCCAGGTGCGTCACGCGCTCCGCACGGCGTTCGGCCTGCTGGTGATGCTCCTGGTCACCTCCGGCCTCGAGCCCGGCGACCCGCTGGTCAGCACGGTGCTGCTGACCACCTTCGCCATCCTCCAGGCCAGCTGGCGCGACACCCTCGACAAGGCCCGCAACAAGGTCATCGGCGTGGTCGCCGGGTCTGCCGCGGTCGGGGTGATCCTGGTGGCGGTGCCCGAGCGCTACCTCGTCGCGATCGCCGCCGTCGCCCTGATCCTCGGGCTCTGGTACATCACCTCCCGGCCCGCGCTGGGCGCCGGTTTCATGGTGGTGGTCAGCGTGGGGTTCAACGCGGTCACCCGCGACCTGGACCCCGGCGACCTGCTCGTGCAGTACGTCGCGCTGACCGCCTGCGCGGTGGCGGTCGGGCTGGTCCTCGGCTTCGCGGTCGTGCCGGCGTTCCGGCCCGCGCCGCTGCGCGAGCGCGTCGAGTCCGCGACCGAGGCGACCACGGCGGTGCTCAGCGCCGCCGCGAGCGGCGCGCGTCCCTCCGTGCCCGAGCTGCTCGCCCTGCACCGCGACGCCGTGCAGAAGCAGGACGAGCTCGTCCCCGACCGCGAGCACCTCGACGACCGCCAGCTCGCCGAGCTCGAGCGGCTGCGCTCGGGCCTGCGTGACCTCACGACGTGGCTCGACACCGCCCGCCCGGACCGTGCCGCGCTGGCGCGGGCCGTCGACCTGCTCCACGAGGACGCGAGGACCCCACGGCGCGGCGCGGAGCCCTCGACCGGCGGGGCCTCCAGCGCGACGCTGTGGGAGCTCGCGGAGCAGTCCGGCTCCGCCGAGCGCTACCTCCTCGCCACCCTGCCCGCGACCCGCTGAGCGGGTCGGGTCAGCCGGCCAGGTGGCCCCACCGCTCGGCCAGCTCGGCCCAGGGCCCCACCTCGCGGACCTCGCCGTCGACAAGGACCACGACCCGGTCGGCCCGGGCGAGCGCGGAGCGCTTGGACGTGGCCCCGATGACCGTCGTACCGCGCGTGCGCAGGGCGCTCCACAGCTCGAGCTCCGTCGTCGCGTCGAGGGCGCTGGAGACGTCGTCGGCCAGCAGCAGCTCGGCGTCCGTGGCCAGCGCACGGGCGAGCGCCAGGCGCTGCACCTGTCCGCCGGAGAGCCGGACGCCGCGGTGCCCGACCAGGGCGTCCTTGCCGCCGGCGTCGGCGACGTCGGCGCCGAGTCGCGCCGCCGCGACCGGGTCCTCGAAGCGCCGGTCGTGTCCGAGCCGCACGTTGTCGGCGAAGGTGCCCGACAGCACCCGCGGCACCTGCGCCACGTGGGCCACCTGGCCGGGGCGCAGGAAGACCTGCGCATCCTCGACCGGGGTGCCGTTCCAGGCGATCCGGCCCCGGTGGTCCACCAGCCCGGCCAACGCGGAGAGCAGGCTGGACTTGCCCGAGCCCACCTGGCCGACCAGGAGCACCAGCTCCCCGGCGTGCACGGTCAGGTCGACGTCGTGCACGCCGATGGTGCCGTCGTCGTGGACCGCGGTGAGCCCGGACAGCTCGAGCTCGCGCAGCCCGATCCGCTCGGCCGGCGGCGGGTGCGGTGCGGTGCCGGCCACCAGGTCGACGCCCGGCGGGAGGTCCATCAGGTCCGCGCCACCGGCGAAGCGGCTGGTCTCCTGCTGCCAGGCCCGGGTGCCGGGGGCCTCGGTCACGACCATGCCCGCCACCCGGCCGAACCAGTCGAAGCCGGCGACCGCGTTGGCGACGAGCAGCGTCGTGCCCAGCCCCCAGCCGCCGGTGGCGTGGACGGCCCAGGCGGCGACGACGCCGCCCTGCACCATGACCATGGGTACGCCGTCGAGCACCGCCTGGACGCGGTGCTCGCGCACCGCCGCGGCGACCCGTCCCGCGTCGACGCGCTGCAGGTGGGCGTGCACGGCCGGCGTGGCGGCGGCCAGCTTCACCGTGCGGGCCGACTCGAGCACCGAGACCAGCGTGCGGCCGAACCGCGCGCGGGCGGTCGAGGCGGCCGCGGCCGAGCGCCCGGCGATCGGGCGGCCCAGCGCCGAGGCCAACGCGGAGGTCACCAGCACCGTCAGCAGCACCGCCCCCGCCAGCCAGGTCCCGGCCAGGGCGGCGGTGACGGCGGCGATCACCAGGCCGTTGACGAAGTCGACCCAGCGGTCGGCGTAGCGCGCGTAGCGGTCGGCGTCCATCGCCCGGGCGACCACCTCGCCGGGAGGCGTGCGCGGCAGCCGGTGCTGGGCGGTCTGCCCGAACAGCACCGACATCCGTACGCGCAGCAGCACCTCGACCCACCAGCGCGGATAGCGGTAGAAGGCGTCGGCGAGCATCAGCGGAGCAACGAGCAGCGACACCACCAGCGCGACCAGGAGGCCCGTCGGCGCGGACCCGCCCTCCAGGTCCTCGACGAGCCGGCCCCAGACCAGGCCGGTGACCGCGCCCTGGGCGCCGGTCAACGACACGCCCAGGAACAGCGCGGCGCCGGCGACACCCCAGGCCGGACGGACCAGCAGCGCGTGGGCGATGCCGCGGGCGAGGGACGGGCCGCTGCCCACCTCCGCCTGCTCCGGCGGCGCGCCTCGACGACGGCGCCCACCGACGGCGGCCGCCGGCCCGGACGGTGTCTGCGCCGCGGTCGCGGGCAGCGCGACCCCGGCCGACTCCTCGCCGGCCCCATCGCCGGCCTCGTCGACCAGGACGTCGTTCGCACGGGTGCCGGGATGACGCTCCTCGGCGCGGCTGGCCACCAGCAGGTCGCGGAAGGGTCCCGCGACCCGGGCCAGCTCGGCGCGAGATCCTTGCTGCACCACCCGGCCGTGGTCGAGCACCGCGACCAGCGGCGCACGCTCGATCGTGGAGAGCCGGTGCGCGATCAGCACACCGGTGCGTCCGGCGAGCAGCCGGTCGGCGGCCGCGACGACGCGGTGCTCGGTGAGCGGGTCCATGCGTGCGGTCGCCTCGTCGAGCACCACCACCCGCACGTCGCGGATCAGCAGCCGCGCGAACGCGACCAGTTGCTCCTCCCCCGCGGAGAGGCGGGTGCCACCGGGTCCGAGCACCGTGTCCAGGCCGTCGGGCAGCCCCGCGACCCATTCCCCGAGGCCCAGCTCGGCGATCGCCGCCCGCACCCGGTCCAGGGAGTGCTCCTCGAAGAGCGTGATGTTCTCCGCGAGCGTCCCGGCCAGGATCTCGGTGCGCTGGGTGACCACACCGACCGCCGCCCGCAGCTGCTGCAGGTCCAGGTCGCGCACGTCGCGCCCGCCGAGCACGACGGTGCCCGGCGGCGGCTCGACGGCGCGCGACAGCAGCGCGGCGAGCGTGGACTTGCCCGACCCGGAGCGACCGACCAGGGCGATCGTGACTCCGGCAGGCACGTGCAGGCAGACGTCGGCCAGCGCGAAGGTGCCCTCGTCGTAGGAGAAGTCGAGGTGGCGCACGTCGAGGTCGAGGGCGCCGCGGACCGGCAGCGGGTCGCCACCGTCCGGCTCGGGCGCGACCGCGAGCATCTGGCGCAGCCGGATCACCGCGCCCATGCCGGCCTGGATGTCGGGCAGGTGGTTGGCCAGCATGGCGATCTGGCCGACGAAGGTGGAGGAGACCAGGAAGAGGGTCACCAGCCGGGCCACCGACAGGTCGCCCGCGGAGGCCAACGCGATCCCGCTGACCCCGATCCCGGCGAGCAGCCCGTGCAGGAGCACCCCGGCGCGCCGCCCCAGCCGGGACTCGACCGCGACCACGTCGCGGAACCGGTCGTGGACGAGCGCGGAGAGGCGGGTCAGACGCTCCACGACGTGGGCCTGGCCCAGGCTGGTGCGCAGGTCGTCGCGGCCGGCGATGCCTTCCTCCAGCGCGGCGGCGTGGTCGGTCCAGGCCATCTCCTCGATCACCTTGCGCCGCGCGATCTCGCCGAGCAGGCGACGGATCGAGACGAAGGTGACCGCGGCCAGTGCCGGGAACAGCAGCCAGGCCGGCCACCAGGTGAGGCCGGCGACGATCCACATCGGGGCGACCCCGAGCAGCGTGCGCGCCAGCATCCACAGCTGCCAGCGGACCAGGTTGCCGACCTCGCGGGTGTCGTCGTCGACGCGGTCGAGAACCTCGCCCACCGCCTGCTCGCTGAGCGTGGCCAGCGGCTGGCGCAGGGCGGCGTCGAGCAGGTCCTCGCGCAGCACCCCCTCGGCGCGGTCGGAGGCACCGACCCACATCACCTTGCCCACCGTGTCGACCAGGGAGGCACCGATCAGGCAGGCCGCGAGCAGGCCCACCAGCGCGCCGCTCGGGGACTCGGCCAGCCGACCGGCGACGACCGTGCCGAGTGTCGTCGCCACGGCGGCCACGGCCGCGCACACCAGCGCCACGAGGACGATCGGGGCGCGCAGACGTCGCCAGTCGACACGGCGTCGCGGGTCGTCGAGCGGGGAACGAGGCGGGGTCGGACCCAGCCGCGCCGGGTCGGTCATCAGGGTGTCGGTCATCGCCGTCCGACCCTAGGCCCGATCACCGACACTCCTCTCCCCCATTTCCGCGCTGGACGGATGATGTTCGCCACGACAGCACGGGGCCCGGACGACCTGCGGTCGTCCGGGCCCCGTGGCGGAGCTGCCCTCGCGGGCCAGCGGGTGATCAGAAGGAGGCGAGCGCCTCGTTCAGGGTCTTGCTCGGGCGCATGACCGCGTCGGCCTTGGCGTCGTCGGGGCGGTAGTAGCCACCGATGTCGGCCGGCTTGCCCTGCACCGCGTTGAGCTCGGAGACGATGGTCTCCTCCTCGGCGCGCAGCTTGTCGGCGAGCGGCTTGAAGGCGGCCGCCAGGTCGGCGTCCTCGGTCTGGTTCGCGATCTCCTCGGCCCAGTACATGGCCAGGTAGAAGTGCGAGCCGCGGTTGTCGATGCCGCCGACGCGACGCGTCGGGGACTTGTCCTCGTTGAGGAACGTCTCGGTCGCGCGGTCGAGCGCGGCCGCCAGCACCTTCGCGCCAGGACGGCCCGACTGCTCGGCGTACAGCTCGAGGGAGGGCACCAGGGCGAAGAACTCACCCAGGCTGTCCCAGCGCAGGTAGTTCTCCTTGACCAGCTGCTGCACGTGCTTGGGCGCGGAGCCGCCCGCGCCCGTCTCGAAGAGGCCGCCACCGTTCATCAGCGGGACGACGGAGAGCATCTTCGCCGACGTGCCGAGCTCGAGGATCGGGAACAGGTCGGTGTTGTAGTCGCGCAGCACGTTGCCGGTGACCGAGATCGTGTCCAGGCCCTGGCGGATGCGCTCCAGGGAGTAGGTGCACGCGTCGGCCGGCGCCATGATCTCGATCGTGAGGCCCTCGGTGTCGTACTCGGGGAGGTACTCGTTGATCTTCTTGATCAGGTTGGCGTCGTGGGCGCGGTTCTCGTCGAGCCAGAAGATCGCCGGGTCGCCGGTGGCGCGGGCGCGGGTGACGGCCAGCTTGACCCAGTCGCGGATCGGGGCGTCCTTGGTCTGGCAGGCGCGCCAGATGTCGCCGGCCTTCACGTCGTGGCTGAGCAGCACCTCACCGGCGCTGTTCACGACCTGCACGGTGCCGTCGGCCGGCACCTCGAAGGTCTTGTCGTGCGAGCCGTACTCCTCGGCCGCCTTGGCCATCAGGCCGACGTTCGAGACCGAGCCCATGGTGGCGGGGTCGAGCGCGCCGTGGGCACGGCAGTCGTCGATGACGGCCTGGTAGACGCCGGCGTAGGAGGAGTCCGGGATCACCGCGAGGGTGTCGGCCTCCTCGCCGTCGGGGCCCCACATGTGGCCGGAGGTGCGGATCATCGCCGGCATCGAGGCGTCGATGATGATGTCGCTGGGGACGTGCAGGTTGGTGATGCCCTTGTCGGAGTCCACCATCGCCAGCGCCGGGCCCTCGGCCAGGCCCTGGGTCACGGCCGCCTTGATGGCCTCGCCGTCGGGGAGCTTGTCCACGGCGGCCAGCACGGCGCCGAGGCCGTCGTTGGCGGAGATGCCCGCGGCCTTGAGCTGCTCGCCGTACTGCTCGAAGACGCCGGGCAGGAAGGTCTCGACGACGTGGCCGAAGATGATCGGGTCGGAGACCTTCATCATCGTCGCCTTGAGGTGGGCGGAGAAGAGGATGCCCTCCTCCTTGGCCCGGGCGACCTGGTCGACGAGGAAGCTGCGCAGCGCGGCGACGTCCATGTAGGTGGCGTCGACGACCTCGCCGGCGAGCACCTTCACGCCGTCCTTGAGTACGGTCTCGGTGCCGTCGGAACCGATGAGCTTGATGGTGAGGGTGTCGTCGGTGGGGATCACGACGGACTTCTCGTTGGAGAAGAAGTCACGCTCGCCCATCGTGGCGACGTTGGTCTTGGAGTCCGCGCTCCAGGCGCCCATGCGGTGCGGGTGCGCCTTGGCGTAGTTCTTCACCGAGGCCGGGGCACGGCGGTCGGAGTTGCCCTCGCGCAGGACCGGGTTGACCGCGGAGCCCTTGACCTTGTCGTACTTGGCGCGGATCTCCTTGTCCTGCTCGGTGGTGGCGCTCTCCGGGTAGTCCGGGATGTCGAAGCCCTGCTCCTGCAGCTCCTTGATCGCGGCCTTGAGCTGCGGGATGGAGGCGGAGACGTTGGGAAGCTTGATGATGTTGGCCTCGGGCGTCGTCGCCAGCGCGCCGAGCTCGGCGAGGGCGTCGTCGGCCAGCCCGAACTGGGCCAGGATGCGTGCGGCCACCGAGATGTCGCGCGTCTCGACCTCCACGCCGGCCTTGCCGGCGTACGCCTGGATGATCGGCAGGAGGGAGTACGTCGCGAGCAGCGGCGCCTCGTCCGTGTGCGTGTAGATGATCTTGGCCATGAACGGCTGCTCCTGAGCACTGGGAGATGATGTTTCTTGACGTCAAGATACCTGACGGCTCCGACCCCATCACTTTCGCACCCGGCCACAGCCTCGGCAACGCGGCCCCCGCGGGATTAGAGTGCTGTGACACGCCCCACGGCCATGCCGGGGCCGTCTCGAGGAGCACCATGACCGACACGAGCGCCACGCCCGCCCCGCAACCGGACACCGAACTCGCGAACGCAGAGCCCAACGCCGCACAGAAGGTGATCGCCGAGACGCTCGGGACCTTCATCCTGGTCTTCTTCGGCTGCGGCGCAGCCGTCATGAGCGGCGGTGACTACGTGGGCACCGCGCTCGCCTTCGGTCTCGCGCTCCTGGTCGGGATCTACGCCTTCGGGCGGATCTCCGGGGCCCACTACAACCCCGCCGTCAGTCTCGGCGCCGCTCTCAGCGGCCGGGTCGCCTGGGCGCAGCTGCCGCTCTACATCGGCGGACAGCTGCTCGGCGCGATCCTGGGCGCGCTGTCGCTCTTCGTGCTGATGCACGGCTTCGACGGCTACGACGCCACCGGGAACATGGGCCAGAACTTCTTCGGCGACGACACGAGCGGCTACGCGGTCTGGGCGGCGCTGCTGCTCGAGATGCTGCTGACCGCGATCTTCGTGATGGTGATCCTCGCCGTCACCGACGCCCGCTTCGAGCACCCGTCGCTGGCGCCCCTGGCGATCGGCATCGCCCTCGTCGGCATCCACCTCGTCGCGATCCCCGCCACCGGCACCTCGGTCAACCCGGCCCGCTCGATCGGCCCGGCGCTGTTCGCCGGCGGCGACGCGATCATCCAGCTGTGGCTGTTCATCCTCGCCCCGCTGGTCGGCGCCGCCATTGCCGGACTGGTCTACCCGCTCGCCTTCGGCCGCGACACCGACCCGGTCCCCGGCTCCGGGCTCTCCTTCGCCCAGGCCCGCGCGGCGGGCTACGGAGGCTCGGACTCCTACCAGCAGCAGTGGAACCAGCCCGAGGGTCAGGCCACCGGCGAGGGTGCCCACACGGGCCAGTCCGGGGCCGGCTGGCAGGGCGGCGCCCAGGGTGCGCAGGGCGGCCAGGGCGACCAGCAGCAGTACGGCCAGCAGCAGTACGCCCAGCAGCAGTACGCCGGCGAGCCGATCATCCAGGACGGCTGGCAGTGGGACCCGCACGCCCAGCAGTGGATCCCCGCCCAGCAGCAGCCGGGTCAGGCCGGGCAAGCAGGTCAGGCCGGGCAGCAGGCCACTGGTGCCGGCACTGGCACTGGCACTGACACTGGGGCTGGGGCCGGGGAGTCAGCCGTGGAGCCGGGGGCTGCCCAGCCGGGCGTGACCGACCCCGGGCACGATCCGGACGGCGAGTGGCCCGAGGACGGCGCCACTCACGTCAGGCAGGATCCCTGAGCAGGTCGAGCACCTCGTCCTCACGCTCCACCCGTGTCGGGCCGATGCCGCGCTGGAGGATGACCTCCTGCGTGGCGTCGGCGCCGAGACTGCTCGCGGCGTCCTCGCCGGTGAACACCTCGAGGCGCACCACGTCCTCGTCGACGCCGGTGACCTCCGCCCGGTCCTCGACCACGCCGTCCAGCAGCGCCATCCGGTAGCCGTCGCCCAGGCGAGGGTCCGCAGGCACCGCCAGTCCCGCCTGCGCACCGTCGACACCGGCCTCCCACTCCCCCGCGCGGCCAAGCCACCACACGTTGCCGTCGCGGTCCTGGGCGAAGTAGTCGTGCTGCGCCCGGCTGCTCCACCCCCGGCCTCCGGCCTCCGGGTCGAGGGTCGCCCGGCTGCGCACGACGGTCGCCGCGACCCCGGCCACCTCGCGAGGCTCCTCGGCCACCACGACGCGCACGCCGCCGCCGGCGCCGCCGAGCACCCGCCACCGCTGCACGCTGCCGCGCTCGAGCGGGAACCACTCGTTGTCCACCGCGTCCACGAAGTCGGCCGGGTCCGGCGAGGGGGTCGGCACGGTCAGCTCGTCGACCCCGGTCGGGGGCACCTCGCCAGGGGAGTTCGCGCAGCCGGCGAGCAGCGCGAGCGCCGCGACGGCGGCGAGCACGGCGCTCGCCGGGGCGCGCGACGTACGGCGGGAGGGGCGGGGCGCAGACATGGCGACATCATCGCCGATCCGCCGTCCGCGAGTCCTCCCGGCCGCGCCTCCGCGCTGCTAGCGTCGGGCGCGCGACCGCTGTTGGCGGTGACTTTCCGACGAAGGAGTCGAACGTGAGCCCTACCCCTCTCAAGGTGGCTGTCACCGGCGCAGCCGGTCAGATCGGCTACAGCCTGCTGTTCCGTCTCGCCAGCGGTGCACTCGGTGATCGGCCGGTGGAGCTTCGACTGCTGGAGATCACCCCGGCGCTCCAGGCACTCGAGGGCGTGGTGATGGAGCTCGACGACTGCGCGTTCCCGACGCTGGCCGGCATCGAGATCGGCGACGACGCGGAGAAGCTCTTCGACGGGGTCAACCTCGCGCTGCTCGTGGGCGCCCGTCCGCGCGCGAAGGGCATGGAGCGAGGCGACCTGCTCGAGGCCAACGGCGCGATCTTCACCGCGCAGGGCCGGGCGCTCAACAAGGTGGCGGCCGACGACGTACGCATCGGGGTCACCGGCAACCCCGCCAACACCAACGCGCTGATCGCGATGCGCAACGCCCCGGACATCCCCGCAGCGCGGTTCTCGGCGCTGACCCGTCTGGACCACAACCGCGCGATCTCCCAGCTGGCCGCCAAGACCGGCGCCTCGGTCACCGACATCACCAAGATGTCGATCTGGGGCAACCACTCCGCGACGCAGTACCCCGACCTGTTCCACGCCGAGGTGTCCGGCCGCAACGCCGCCGAGGTCGTCGGCGACCAGGACTGGATCGCCGACACCTTCATCCCGACCGTGGCGAAGCGCGGCGCGGCGATCATCGAGGCGCGCGGCTCCTCCTCGGCCGCCTCGGCGGCCTCCGCCACCATCGACGCCGCCCGCGACTGGCTCGGTGCCTCGGCCGCGAACGACTGGGTCTCGATGGCCGTCGCCTCCGACGGCTCCTACGGCGTGCCCGAGGGGCTGATCAGCTCCTTCCCCGTCACCACCCGCGACGGGGAGTGGGAGATCGTCCAGGGCCTCGACATCGACGACTTCTCCCGGGCCCGCATCGACGCCTCGGTCCAGGAGCTCGTCGAGGAGCGCGACGCCGTCACCGCCCTCGGCCTCATCTGAGGCTCCCCGAAGGGGCGAGGGGTCAGAGGGGCTGGTCGGGGATGGTCTGCACGAGGAAGAGGAGCAGGCCGCCGAGGGAGCCCAGGAACAGGACGTCGAAGATGCGGTGGCGAGCGGCGAGCATGCCGGCGTCACGGCGCGGGAGCACCAGGCGCAGGAACGCGGCGAGCACCAGCGCGCCGGCGATCCACCGCACCCCGGTCCGCCAGCTGCCGAGGACCACGATGGTCATCCCGATGCACGCCGCGACCATGATGCCCATGTAGAAGGCACCCCCGATGGTCGAGGGGTAGCGGCGCTCGGGCGGGGCCGGCGCCCGGCCCGCCTCGAGCTCCGCTGCCACCTCGGCCTCGGACGGGACGACCGGGTCCGGTCCCCCCTCGGGTGCCTCCTGCGCGGTCATCGGGTCAGCCCAGCGCCTTCTCGGCCGCCGCGACCACGTTGGCGAGCAGCATGGCGCGCGTCATCGGCCCCACCCCGCCGGGGTTCGGCGACACCCAGCCGGCGACGTCCCACACGTCGGCGGCCAGGTCGCCGGCGATCTTGCCGTCGACCCGGGAGACGCCCACGTCGAGCAGCGCCGCGCCGGGCTTGACCATGTCGCCGGTGATGATCCCGGGTACGCCGGCCGCCGCGACGACGATGTCGGCCTGGCGCACGTGGGCGGCCAGGTCGCGGGTGCCGGTGTGGCACAGCGTCACGGTCGCGTTCTCCGAGCGCCGGGTGAGCAGCAGCCCGAGCGGGCGACCGACGGTCACCCCGCGGCCGACCACGACGACCTCGGCTCCGTTGATCTCCACGTCGTGGCGACGCAGCAGCTCCACGATGCCGTACGGCGTGCACGGCAGCGGCGCCTCCGTGCCGAGCACCAGCCAGCCGAGGTTGGTCGGGTGCAGCCCGTCGGCGTCCTTGGCGGGGTCGATCAGGCCGAGCACCCGGTTCTCGTCGCGGCCCTTGGGCAGCGGCAGCTGCACGATGTAGCCGGTGCACGCCGGGTCGTCGTTGAGGCTGCGCACGGCCGCCTCGATCTCCTCCTGGGTCGCCGTCTCGGGCAGGTCGATGCGGATCGACTCGATCCCGACCTCCGCGCAGTCCTTGTGCTTGCCGGCGACGTACCAGGTGGAGCCGGGGTCGTTGCCGACCAGGATCGTGCCCAGGCCGGGCACGACGCCGCGCTCGCGCAGCGCGGCGACCCGGCCCCGCAGCTCGTCCTTGATCGCGGCAGCCGTGGCGGTGCCGTCGAGCTTCTGTGCAGTCATGACGGCTCCTCTTTAGTGGAAGAAGTGGCGGGTGCCGGTGAAGTACATCGTGACCCCCGCGGCCTTCGCGGCCTCGATGGTCAGCTCGTCGCGGATCGAGCCGCCCGGCTGCACGATCGCGGTGATGCCGGCGTCGATGAGGATCTGCGGGCCGTCCTCGAAGGGGAAGAAGGCATCGGAGGCCGCGACCGAGCCGGCCGCGCGCTCCCCCGCCCGCTCGACGGCGAGCTTGCAGGAGTCGACCCGGTTGACCTGGCCCATGCCGACGCCGACCGAGGCGCCGTCCTTGGCCAGCAGGATCGCGTTGGACTTCACCGAGCGGCAGGCGCGCCAGGCGAAGGCGAGGTCGGCGAGCACCTCGGGCGAGGCAGCCTCGCCGGTGGCCAGGGTCCAGCTGGCCGGGTCGTCGCCCGGCGCCTGGAAGCGGTCGGCGACCTGGGCCAGCGAGCCGCCCGGGATCTGGCGCACCTCGGTGGGGTCGCTGCCCGGCGCCGGGGAGATGAGCAGCCGGATGTTCTTCTTCGCGGCCAGCACCTCGACGGCACCCTCGTCGTACGCCGGGGCGACGACGACCTCGGTGAACACCTCGGCGACCTGCTCGGCCATCGCGACGGTGACCGGGCGGTTGGTGGCGATCACGCCGCCGAACGCCGAGGTCGGGTCGCAGGCGTGCGCCTTGCGGTGGGCCTCGGCGACGTCGCCGCCGACCGCGATGCCGCACGGGTTGGCGTGCTTGATGATCGCGACGGCCGGCTCGTCGAAGTCGTACGCCGCGCGGTGGGCGGCGCTCGCGTCGACGAAGTTGTTGTAGGACATCTCCTTGCCGTGCAGCTGCTCGGCGTGCGCCAGGCCGGGCTCGGCACCGATCTCGGTGTAGAGCGCGGCGGGCTGGTGGGAGTTCTCGCCGTAGCGCAGCACCGCGGCCCGCTCGAAGGCCTGGCCGTGGAACGCCGGCCACGGGGTGTCCTCGTCGGCGCCGAGGGTGTGGGCGAACCAGTTGGCCACCTGCACGTCGTACGCCGCGGTGTGGGCGAACGCGGCGGCGGCGAGGCGCTGGCGCTCGACCAGGGTGAAGCCGCCCTCCTGGGCTGCGCGCAGCACGTCGGCGTACATCGCCGGGGAGGTGGCGATCGCGACCGAGGGGTGGTTCTTGGCGGCGGCGCGCACCATCGAGGGCCCGCCGATGTCGATCTGCTCGACGCACTCGTCGGGCGCGGCGCCGGAGGCGACGGTCTGGGAGAACGGGTAGAGGTTGCAGACCACCAGGTCGAACGGCTCGACGTCGAGCTCGGCGAGCTGCGCCACGTGGGAGTCCAGGCGGCGGTCGGCGAGGATGCCCGCGTGCACCCGGGGGTGCAGCGTCTTGACCCGGCCGTCGAGGCACTCGGGGAACCCCGTGAGCTCCTCCACCTTGGTGACCGGCAGGCCGAGGCTCTCGATCAGGGCCGCGGAGCCGCCCGTGGACACGAGGGCGACGCCTGCGTCGTGCAGCCCGCGGACGAGCTCCTCGAGGCCGGACTTGTCATAGACGGAGACCAGGGCTCGCCTGATCGGGACACGGTTCTCAGACACGGGGTTCACTCCTGCTTCGGGTGCGTGCGGACGTCGGGAGCACCCAGGCGGTCGATGCTCCGTGCTGCCCCCGAGGGGGTCACTCCCTGGTGGTGGTCCCACCTGCGCCAGTCGTGTGGGCTCAGCATATCGAGGGTGCGCCGCTGCCCGGCCCGGACCCGCGGGCCCGGGACGTCACCGTCGTCCGGCGCCGAAGCGGACCCGCCGACCCTCGACGGTGTAGCCCTCCCGCGCCATCCGGCCCACGCTGTCGACGAGCATGCCGCGCTCGGCGGTCTTGATCCGCTCGTGCAGGGAGGCGACGTCGTCGTCGTCCTCGACCGGCACGACCGTCTGGGCCACGATCACGCCGGTGTCGACCCCGGCGTCGACGACGAACAGCGTCGCGCCGGTGACCTTCACGCCGTACGCCAGCGCGTCGGCGGGGCCGTGCATGCCGGGGAACGACGGCGACAGCGCCGGGTGCGTGTTGACCGTGCGGCCGCCGAAGCGGGCGAGGAAGTCCTCCCCCACCAGCTTCATGAAGCCGGCGAGCACCACCAGGTCCGGGTCGAAGGCCGCGACCCGGTCGGCCAGGGCGCGGTCCCAGCCCTCGCGGGTGCCGTAGTCCGCGACCTTGTTGACGAACGTCGGAAGGCCCGCGCGCTCGGCGCGCGCCAGGCCCTCGATGCCGTCGCGGTCGGCGCCCACCGCCACCACGCGGGCGCCGTACGCCGGGTCGGCACAGGCGTCGAGCAGGGCCTGGAGGTTGGTGCCGGAGCCCGAGACGAGCACGACGAGACGGGCGGGGTGCGAGACGGTCACCCGCGGATCCTAGTGAGCCTCAGCGGTGCCGCGAGCGGCGCGTCAGCCAGGTGGCCACCACCCCGCCCACGAGGCCGCCGAGACCGAAGGCGGTCACGGCGTGCACGAGGACGTCCCCCGCGAACGGCGCGACGTCGGCCATCCGGCCGGGACCGACGGCGCCGCCGGCCAGCGCGGCGAGCAGACCGAAGGCCAGACCGGCGAGCACCCCGCCGACGAGGCCGCGGACGATCCCCTTGTCCCACCGCGCGGTCGGCCGGTGCCGGTGCGCGCGGACGGTCGCCACCACGGCGACCAGCGGGGGCAGCACCATCGTCAGGGAGGTCCATGCCGACGCGGGCCCGTTGTCGGGCAGGGCCGCGAGGAGCGGAAACAGCGGCAGCGCCCCGATCGAGACCCCGGACGGCGCGACGATCGTGCCGACGCCGACGGTGAAGCCGGGGCCGAGCAGGTAGGAGCCCGCGAACACCAGGGCGTTGGGCAGCACCGTCGCCGAGGCCAGGAGGTACGCCGTGCCGTCGCCGGCGTCCAGGTCGAGCTGGGACATGATGTTCTCGGCCGTGCCCAGGTCCACCAGGACCGCGAGCACCAGCACCACGGCGCACACGCCGAACCAGGTGCGCAGCACCGCGGCGCACACCGCGCTCGACCCGCGCAGCGCCAGCGGCACCGCCGTCGCCCAGATGGCCGCACGACCGGAGCCGGTCGCGATCGCCGCCCCGCCGAGGACGACGCACAGCAGCAGCGACCACCCGACGACCCGTCCGGTGTCGGGTGCGCTGTCGCCGGTGCCGGCCACCGAGCTGGTGACCGCCGCCAGCACGACGTACGTCGCGGTGAAGATCATCGTCGCGACCGGCACCGTCCAGTCCCGCACGCCGTCGGCGATGGCGTCGGCGTCCGGGCCGTGCCCGGAGATCGCGGCACCGGCCCGCAGGCCCACGCGCCACACCGTCCACGCGCACACCAGCGTCACCAGCAGTGGCACGACGGTGACCGTGACCTCGTCGACCTGCACGCCGGAGCGGTGCCCGAGCAGCCAGCCCAGGGCGCCGACCCGCAGGGCGTCGCGGGGCTCGCCGTGGGCCCCGGCGTCGCTGAGGAACCAGCCGACGACGGCGAGCGCCATGCAGCCCAGCATCGGCAGCAGGGCGGCGCAGGCGCCGGCGAGAAGGGTCACCAGCGCGAGCGGACGACGATCGCGCAGGTCCGTCCGCGCCCGGGTTGGTGCAGTGAGCAGGGAGGTCATGACCGACCCATCATCACCCGCGGCACCGGACGCCGACGACTCCCACGCCGGACCTCGCCACGAGTCGGCTGCGCACGGGTCGCGTAGGTTGGATGCCGCCATGAGGAGTCCCGACGAGTTCGACGCGTTCTACAGGGACGCACGCGAGCGCCTGCTGCTGCAGACCTACGCGCTGACCGGCGACCTACCGGCGGCACGCAGCGCGGTCCGTGACGCGTTCGTGATCGCGTGGCACCACTGGGACAAGGCCAGGCGCGAGGACCCCGAGGCCTGGACCCGCCCGCACGCCTGGGCCCACGCCCAGCGCCGGCACTCCGCCCGCCCCTGGCACAAGGACAAGAGCGAGGACCCGGAGGTCCGGGCGACCCTCGAGGCGCTCGCGACGCTGAGCATCGACGAGCGGCGGATCCTGCTGCTCACGCTGCTGGCCAGCGGCACACCCGACGAGTTCGCGCGTGAGATCGGCGTGATCCGCCCGGTGGCGGACACCCTGCTGGCCAGCGCCACCGCCCGGCTGGCCAAGGCCCGCGACGTCGCGCCCTCCGAGGTCGGGCGGCTGATGGACCCGCTCGCCCGGGCCGTCTCCGAGGTGCGGTTCCCGCGCAGCACCATCGTGCGCCGCAGCGGACTGACCCGCCGACGCCTGCACACCGCCGCCGGGGTGCTCGTCACCGTCGCCGCCCTGGTGATCGGCGGCGTGGTGGTCAGCAACCCCGACGGCGTGCGACCCGGCCTGGACCGCAGCGAGACCAGCGCCAGCGGCGGCGCCCGGCCCGAGGAGCCGCCGGCGCCGCGCCTCGACGCGGCCAACCTGCTGACCACCGGCGACCTCGACGCGACCCTGCCCACCCGGGGCTGGCGCGGGAGCCTCCCGAACACCAACACCGACGGGGACGGCTCCGCGCTGCCCTGCCAGCGCCAGCGCTACGCCGACCCGCAGAGCTCCAGCTACCTGGTGAAGAGCTTCCGGGCCACCACCAAGCCGGGCCGGCCACGTCGTACCGCCATCCAGACCGTCGAGGGCTCCGACCGCGACCAGGCCGCGCAGCGCGCCTACAGCACCACGCTGCAGTGGTTCGCCGGCTGCACCGAGGGCCGCACCCAGCTGATCTCCACCCGCCGGATCGGCCGGGTCGGCGACCAGGCGATGCTGCTGGTCCTGCGCGAGTGGAACGGCCCGGTCACGCTCACGGCGTCGATCGCGCGGACCGGCCGGTTCACCACCGCCGTGGTGACCACCGCGACCGGCGTCGACTCACCCGACGTGCGCGGCAACGTCGCGCTGCTCGGGCGCGCGGTCCAACGCGTGTGCGACCTGCCCGAGGCCGGCGCCTGCGCCAAGGGACGCGCAGAGGTGCGCACCGTCAGCCCGGTCCCCGTCGGGGAGGTGCCGTGGATGCTGTCCGAGGTGGACCTCCCCCCGGTCGACGACGTACGCCAGCCGTGGGTCGGCACCGCGCCGCGCCAGACCCGCCAGAACTTCGCCGCCACCCGCTGCGACCAGGCCTCCTTCCGCGGCAAGGGGTGGTCGAACAGCACCACCCGCGCCTTCCTGATCCCCGGCGCCCGCCTGCCGGCGTCGTTCGGGCTGACCCAGACCGTCGGGGCGCTCCCGCCGGAGCGGGCCCGGGCCTTCGTCGCGGACGTGCGCGAGAAGATGCGCACCTGCCCCGAGCGCTTCCTCGGCACCGAGGTCGACCTCGTGCTGAACCGCAGCAAGGGTCCGGTCGACCTGTCGGTGTGGCACGTGACCGTCGAGATCACCGACACCACCTCGGTGCGCTACCTGATGGCCCTCGCGCGCCGCGGCGGCGCGCTCTCGCAGATCGGCTTCGTGCCGGCGCCGCAGGTGCAGATGGGCGACGGCACGTTCATCGCGCTCGCCGAGCGCTCGCTGAAGCGCCTCGCCCAGCTCCCGGTCCGCGGGTCCTGACCCTCACCCGGGCCCCCACCGGGGGACGGACCGCAGGAACGACGAAGGCCCGCCCCCGGCGAACCGGGGACGGGCCTACGCAGTGATCGTTGGATCAGTGGCTCACGCCAGGTCCTTCATGATCTCGCGCATGAGGGCGGCGGTCTCGGACGGCGTCTTGCCGACCTTCACGCCGACGGCCTCGAGGGCCTCCTTCTTGGCCTGCGCGGTGCCCGAGGAGCCCGACACGATGGCGCCGGCGTGGCCCATGGTCTTGCCCTCCGGGGCGGTGAAGCCCGCGACGTAGCCGACGACCGGCTTGGTCACGTGCTCCTTGATGTACGCCGCGGCGCGCTCCTCGGCGTCGCCGCCGATCTCGCCGATCATCACGATCGCCTTGGTCTCCGGGTCGTTCTCGAAGGCCTCGAGGGCGTCGATGTGCGTGGTGCCGATGATCGGGTCGCCGCCGATGCCGATGGCGGTCGAGAAGCCGTAGTCACGCAGCTCGTACATCATCTGGTAGGTCAGGGTGCCCGACTTGGAGACCAGGCCGATGGGGCCCTTGCCCGCGATGGTGTGCGGCGTGATGCCGGCCAGCGACTCCTCCGGCGAGATGATGCCGGGGCAGTTGGGGCCGATCATCCGGGTCTTCTTGCCCTGCAGGTAGGCGAAGACCTCGGCGCTGTCCTGCACCGGGACGCCCTCGGTGATGACCACGAGCAGCGGGATCTCGGCGTCGATGGCCTCGATGCACGCGTCCTTGGTGAACGCCGGCGGCACGAAGGCGACCGAGACGTCGGCGCCGGTGGCCTTCATGGCCTCCTCGACAGTGCCGAAGACCGGGAGCTCCTTGCCGTTGAGCTCGACGGTGGTGCCGGCCTTGCGGGCGTTGACACCGCCCACGATGTTGGAGTCCGCCTGGAGCATCAGGTTGGTGTGCTTGGAGCCCATCCCGCCCGTGATGCCCTGGACGATGATCTTGGAGTCCTTGTTGAGGTAGATCGTCATGTTGTCAGGTCTCCGTATCTCAGGCGTTCGCCAGCTCGGCGGCCTTGTCGGCCGCGCCGTCCATGGTGTCGACCTGGGTCACGAGCGGGTGGTTCAGCTCGTCCAGGATCGCGCGGCCCTGCTCGACGTTGTTGCCGTCGAGACGGACGACCAGCGGCTTGGTGGCGTTGTCGCCGAGGATCTCCAGGGCACCCTTGATGCCGTTGGCGACCTCGTCGCACGCGGTGATGCCGCCGAAGACGTTCACGAACACGCTCTTGACCTGCGGGTCGTTGAGGATCACGTCGAGGCCGTTCGCCATCACGGTGGCGTTGGCGCCGCCGCCGATGTCGAGGAAGTTGGCCGGCTTCACGCCGCCGTGCGCCTCGCCGGCGTACGCGACGACGTCCAGGGTCGACATGACCAGGCCCGCGCCGTTGCCGATGATGCCCACGGCACCGTCGAGCTTGACGTAGTTGAGGCCGAGGTCCTTGGCCTTCGCCTCGAGCGGGTCGGCCTCCTCACGGATCTCGAACTGCGCGTGGTCGGGGTGCCGGAACTCCGAGGCGTTGTCGTCGAGCGACACCTTGCCGTCGAGGGCCTCCAGCTTGTCGCCCTCGAGGCGGGCCAGTGGGTTGACCTCGACCAGGGTCGCGTCCTCCTCGACGTAGACCTTCCACAGCGCCTGGACCATCTCGATGGCCTGGTCACGCAGCTCGGCGGGGAACTTGGCCTCGTCGACGATCGCGGCGGCCTTCTCGGGGGTGACCCCCTCCAGCGCGTCGATCGGGATCTGGCGGACGGCCTCGGGGTTGGTCTTGGCGACCTCCTCGATCTCCACACCACCCTCGACCGAGGCGATGCACAGGTGCGAGCGGTTCGCGCGGTCGAGGAGGAAGGAGAAGTAGTACTCCTCCACCGGCGGGGTGGCCGGGGTGACCAGGACACGGTTGACCGTGAGGCCCTTGATCTCCATGCCGAGGATGTTGGAGGCGTGCTCGAAGGCGTCGTCGGCCGTCTTGGCGATCTTGACTCCACCGGCCTTGCCGCGGCCGCCGGCCTTGACCTGAGCCTTGATGACGGTCACGCCGCCCAGCTGCTCGGCGGCGGCCTTGGCCTCCTCGGCGGTCTCGACGACCACTCCGAGGGTGGTGGCCACGCCATGCTTGGCGAAGAGTTCCTTCGCCTGGTACTCCATCAGATCCACTGATTCCACCAGTCTCTAGTCAGCGTGCAGTCAACGGGTTGGCACCGGAGCCCTCGACCCAAGACACAGGCCGGCCTTCTCGGCACACCCGCCGCACATTAGTCCCGCAGGCCCCCCGGGCACGAGAGCCGACCAGGGCGAGTGACGCACGACATAGGCCCTTCGGGCCGGCGCACGACGACCTCGAGACCCATGACAGCGCACCTGGGGAGGTCGAGACCGCCCGACGGCACCCATGCGCTACCTTCTGCGAGGCAACGTCGAGATCGGGCTTTGTACCCAGATCTGAGGTGGACGGGGCCGAATTTGATCGTGATCCCCGCCACGTCCCACAGAGTGAAACGTGGTCCAGGGCACCGGCTCTCCGCGTGGACTGTGGGAATCGCCCCCCAACAAGTCAGATCCGCGTCACAATCGGCCAAACAGAAGATTCAAGAGGGCACGAAGGCTCCGCTAGAGTCTTCCTCGCCTGTCCGAAGCACGAGACGCACTGACACATGTGGAGCCATTGTTCATGGGTAATCACCGAGCGGAACGTCGCGGCGCTCGCCGCCGACCCTCGGAGACCACGCACATCAGGTACGCCGGTAAGCGCGTCGCCGGGCGTAGTGACACTCCGACCATCGAACTGACCACGACTGCGGCCGGCACCACGCTGACCGAGGCACTCACCGAGGTCCCCCCGGTCGTGACGAGCCCGGACCTGCTCGACCCCGAGGCGTTCGGCCTCGAGGTGGAGGTCCGCCGGGTCGAGGACGAGCCCGCCGCCCACCTCGACCACACCACCGACTTCGGCGACCGCGAGGCGACCGCGAGCCTCCCGCTCGTTGCGCCGCCCGGCAAGCGCCGCGCCGTGAAGCAGCCCGCCCCCCGTCGGCGCCGACTGCTGCCGTCGGTCCCCGCTGCCATGGGCGTCGCCGCGCTCGCCGTGTCGATCGGCGGGGTCGTCCTCACCTCCGGCGAGGACACCGACAAGACCAGCGGCGACTCGCGCACGGTCGTCGCCGCGAGCGCCCTGAGCGGCGAGAGCGGCGCCGGGTCCGTGCGGCCCCGCGGCTCGGTCGTCAGCCGCGACAGCTCGCGCACCGCGCTGGCCGACCGCGCCGACTCCAAGCTGCAGAAGTCCGCCGAGGCCAAGAACGCCCAGCGCAACTCCGCCCTGCAGAAGCTGTCGGCCCAGGCCGAGGCGCAGGCCGAGAAGATCAAGCGCAACCAGTGGGTGCTTCCGGTCAGTGGCTACCGCCTGACCGCACGCTTCGCCGAGTCCTCCGGGCTCTGGGCGAGCACCCACACCGGCCTGGACTTCGCGGCCCCGTCGGGCACGCCGCTGCTCGCGGTCGCCAACGGCACCATCACCTCGACCGGCTACAACGGCGCCTACGGCAACATGACCGTACTGACCCTCGAGGACGGCACCGAGATCTGGTACTGCCACCAGACCGCCATCGAGGTCTCCGTGGGCCAGAAGGTCAACGCCGGCCAGCGGATCGGCACCGTGGGCTCCACGGGCAACAGCACCGGCCCGCACCTCCACCTCGAGGTCCGCCCCGGCGGCGGCGACCCGGTCGACCCGTACTCGCACCTGGCGCACCACGGCGTCCAGCCCTGATCTGACTGAACCAGGTGGCCCGACCTCGGGCCTGAGGGCACCGACCTCGACCCCGCGCGTCCCCGACGCGTGGGGTCGAGGTCGTTGACGCCTGCCCCGCCTGCCCCACCGCACCGCTTTGCCCGAGTTTGAGGGCGTTCGGCCCGACCGTCAGCCGAAGTGACTCGGCGGGGTCGGGATGCCGATCCAGTGCCCTTGTCGGGGCCTTCGGACGCGGCGCATGCTGAGTGATTCCCGTCACACACCGATCGGAACGTGACCCATGAAGAAATCACTCATCAGTGCAGTGACCGCAGTGGCCCTCACGGTCACGACACTCGGCGCCGCCATCGGCGTCCAACAGCCAGCCACCGCGGAGGACGACCTCCCGTGGATGAACACGAGTCTTCCAGCGGCCCAGCGCGCCGAGCTGCTGATCGACGCGATGACGCTCGACCAGAAGCTCGAGCAGATCTTCAACCGCCCGGTCTACAACTCCGACCTCGACGACGGCGTCCCCGACAACGGCGTCGGCTGTGACTTCACGCTGATCGGTCGCCACATCGAGGGCATTCCCGCGCTGAAGATCCCCGACTTCCGGATGGCCAACGGCGGCACCGGCATCCGCGGTGGCGACTGCCTCCCGGAGCCGACCGCGACGGCGCTGCCCGCACAGATCTCCTCCGCCGCCACCTTCGACCGCGACCTCACCCTCGACTGGGGACGGGTCCTCGACGTGGAGCTGCAGGCCTGGGCGCACCAGGTGCTGTGGGGCCCGGTCCTGAACCTGATCCGCACGCCGTACGGCGGGCGCAACAACGAGTTCTTCAGTGAGGACCCCTACCTCACCGGTGTCCTGGCCTCGCAGATCATCCGCGGCATCCAGGAGCGCAACGTGAGCCAGGCGACCGCCAAGCACTTCGTCGCCAACGACTCGGAGTTCCAGTTCGAGCGGTGGACCGCCGCCATCCGGGTGCCCGCTCGGGCGATGCACGAGCTCTACCTGCTGCCCTTCGAGATGGCGGTGAAGGACGCCGACGTCTCCTCGGTGATGTGCGCCTACGGGTACGTGAACTTCAGCTACAACTGCGAGAGCCGGCCGCTCCTGCGCCAGACCCTGCGCCAGGACTGGGGCTTCGACGGCTACGTCTTCTCCGACCGGCGCGCCCAGCAGAGCACGGTGCCCTCGATCCTCGCCGGCACCGACGTCGAGGTCGACGAGGAGCCGGAGTGGTACCAGCCCGCCCTCGTGAAGGCGGCGATCCGGGACGGTGAGATCACCGAGGCCGACATCGACGACATGCTGCGCGAGCGCTACATCAAGATGTTCCAGTTCGGAGACTTCGACAACCCGGAGACCGGGTTCACCTGGGACCAGCTCGAGGACGAGATGGTCCCCGGCGGTACCCACGCCCAGGTGGCCAAGGACGCGGCCGCGGAGAGCCTCGTGCTCCTGCGCAACGAGCGCGGCCAGCTGCCGCTCAACTCCCGCGCGATCGACTCGGTGGCCCTGATCGGCGCCCGGTGGTTCGCCGGCGAGGCCACGCTGCCGCCGCGCAGCGGCGACCGCGCCAACAACGTCTCCGTCCGCGCGCCGTACGAGGTGACGCCGAGGCAGGGCCTGTTGAACACCCTGCGCTCCCTCGGCGCCGAGGACGCCACCGTCACCTACAACAACGCCAACAACATCGGCAGCGCCATCGCGCTGGCCCAGCGGTCCGACGTGACCATCATGATGCTCGGTGACGTGGCCCGCGAGACGTGGGACAAGAACAGCAACTGGCAAGAGGAGAACCCCGGCGGCAACGTCTCGGGTGCCAACCGGGAGGTCCCCGACCTCGACCTGCCCACGGTGACGGGAACCAACCAGCAGCAGCTGGCCACCCGCATGCTCGACGCGGTCCCGAACACGGTCGTGGTGCTGAAGACCCAGGGCCAGGTCAACATGCCCTGGATCGACAAGGTCCGCACCATGGTGGAGGCGTGGTACCCCGGCCAGGAGGACGGCAACGTCGTGGCCGACGCGCTCTTCGGGGTCACCAACTTCTCCGGCAAGCTGCCCGTGACCTTCGGCAAGACCGACCGTGAGGCGGCGTACCAGAGCCAGGAGCAGTACCCGGGCTACCAGGAGAACACCGGGGTGGACGGCGGCATCGGCCGCGACCCGATCCCGGGTGCACCGCAGCGGGTCGTCCGCTACACCGAGGGCCTGAAGATGGGCTACCGGTGGTACCAGGCGACCGGCACCGAGCCGCTGTTCCCCTTCGGCTACGGCCTGTCCTACACGACCTTCGACTACAGCAACCTCGACGTGGCCACGATCCGCACCAACCGGCAGCAGACCGGTCTGCGGGTGGGCTACACGGTCACCAACACCGGCGACGTCGCCGGCAAGGAGGCCTCGCAGGTCTACCTGAGGCTGCCCCCGGAGGCCCGGCAGGACTTCAACCGTCTGGTCGGCTTCCAGAAGGTCGACCTCGAGCCCGGCGAGAGCCAACGGGTCTCGGTGGTCCTCGACTCGAGGGCCTCCAACCACCCGCTGTCCTACTTCGTCCCCGCGGATCCCGACGACCTCCGGCGCTGGGCCGACGGCCGGTGGGTCACGACCCCCGGGCGCTACACGGTGTCCGTGGGCGGATCCTCCGAGAGCCTGCCGCTTCGCCAGGGGCTGCGGGTGAACATCGGACAGACCGCGAAGGCGAACTCGCGGATCGTGAATCCCACGGTCACCCCGCGCAAGGTGACCCCGAACGTCCGCGCCCGGGTCAGCTTCCGGGTGCTCTCGGCCGGGCAGCCTGCCACCGGCACCGTCCAGGTCAGGACGAGGGGCGCGGTCATCGGCCGGGCCACCCTCAACGCCAACGGCAATGCCCGGGTGCAGCTCACCCGGCTGCCGGTGGGCACCTACGCGCTGCGTCTGATCTACACCGGCTCGGACGCCTCGAAGCGGGCCACCAAGACGATCACCCTGAGGGTGCAGAGGAGGTAGCGAAGGCGTCGGTCGCGCCCTGAGAGCGTGTCGACGCATCGGCGGGGCGGGATCACCGTCTGGTTGCTCGTGGTCCTCCTGACCGCGTGCACCGGCGGCGACCCCGCCCCGCCTGCGTCCCCCGAGGAGGCGGCCAGTCCCCGGGCCGGGCCCACGGCCGGACTGGTCGCCCCCGACGGGAGACCGATCGAGGTCCCGGTGCCGCCCCGGCCCACCGGGACCTCCTTCGACGTCACCGAGCTGGGGGCCGACCCGGCGCCCGGCACCGGCGACGACGCCCCCGCCATCCGGGAGGCGTTGGCGACGGCGGAGGCCGGCGACGAGGTCTTCCTCCCCCGCGGGGTCTATGACCTGCGTTCCCCGCACCCGGACGACGAGGACGCCAACCTGCTGCTCGCCGACGGCGTCCAGCTGAGCGGAGCCGGACCGCGTGACACCGTGCTCCGCACCTCCTTCGACGGGCAGGAGGACAGCGCGGTCGTGCGCGGCACCGGGGTCGTGGACGCCGCCGTACGCGGTCTGGCCATCACCTCCGGGTACGACGGCCCGCTGGGCACCGACCCGGACGAGGACGGCCCCGGAGGCGGGCCGGCGTACGGCGTGCAGATCGGCGAGGACGACGGCGAGGGCAGCCGCCGGGTGCTCGTGGAGGACGTCGCCGTGGAGCTGTTCCAGCGCCACGGCATCTCGGTGAAGGCGAGCCGCGAGGTGACCGTGACCGGCTGCCGGGTCTCCGACGCCACCAGCGTCGGACCGGGCGGCGCGGGCTACGGCATCACCGTCGAGGGCAGGGCGCAGGGCGACGCCGGGCCCGCGAACGACTCACGCCACAACGTGGTGCGGGGCAACCGGCTGGACGGCACCCACCTGCGCCACGGGATCCTGCTGCAGTTCGCCACCCACCACAACCTCCTCGCCGACAACACCATCGACGGCGGTGTCCTGGACGCCATCGACCTGCACGGCGAGGGCGAGTACCTCAACGAGATCCGCGGCAACACGATCACCGGCGTCGACGCGGCCGCGGTCGCGCTCGGCAACTCCGGTGGCGAGAAGCACCGGCACGACGCGAGCGGTGCGGGCAACTGGGTCCACGACAACCGGCTGCGCGGCAACGAGCAGGGCGTGCTCGTCATCCTGGGCACCCCCGACACCCTCGTCGAGGACAACCTGATCGTCGCGAGCAGCGGTTCGGTGGCAGGGATCGAGCTGCGCCACGCGCCCGGGACCGTCGTGCGCGACAACACGGTCACCGGCGCGGGCAGAGAGTTCTGGGCGGTCCTGCTGACCGAGGACGCCGGCACGGACGGCCGGGGCGCCGGCGCCCCGGACGACGTGCGCATCACCGGCAACGAGATCACCGGCTCGGCCAACGGGATCGCGGTGCGGGCCGGGCGCGACGTCGAGGTCGCCGACAACACCGTCGACGTCAGCGGCACCGCGTGGCAGGTGTCCGACGAGGCCGAGGTCGACGGCGCCCCGCGGTGAGCGGCTGCGCCCTCAGAGCTTCTCGACGGGCGCGTAGCGCAGCAGCAGCCGCTTGACGCCCTCGGAGCCGAAGTCGATCGAGGCGACCGACTTGTCGCCCGCGCCCTCCACCGCGACCACGCTGCCCATGCCGAAGGAGTCGTGCACCACCCGGTCGCCCGGGGCCAGCGACGGGATCTCGCGCGACCGCTTCGCCTTCGCCGCTGCGTCCACCCGCAGCGCCGCCGAGGAGAAGTTGCGGCGCCCGGCCGCGGTCGGCGAGCCGAGGCGCTGACCGGAGGGACCACCGGAGAGGTCGGGCCGGCTCCAGCGGGTCTGCGCGGCCTCGGTGCGGCGCCAGTCGACGAGGTCGACCGGCAGCTCGTCGAGGAAGCGCGAGCCGGGGTTGTGCGCCGGTGCGCCCCAGGCGGAGCGCACGACGGCGCGGGAGAGGTAGAGGCGCTCGCGGGCGCGCGTGATCCCGACGTAGGCCAGGCGCCGCTCCTCCTCGAGCTCGGTCTGGTCGCCCAGGGCACGGCTGTGCGGGAAGACGCCGTCCTCGAGGCCGGTGAGGAACACGATCGGGAACTCCAGCCCCTTCGCGGTGTGGAGCGTCATCATCGTGACCACGCCCTCGTCGCCCTCGGGGATCTGGTCGGTGTCGGCGACCAGCGCCACCCGCTCCAGGAAGTCGGTGAGGCCGGGCACGACGGTGCCGGCGTCCACGTCGCTGGGGTCGGCGGAGGGGCCTGCGACCGGGTCGTCGCTGAACTCGCGCGCGACCGCCACCAGCTCGGCGAGGTTCTCCACGCGGGTGGCGTCCTGCGGGTCGTCGGACTCCTCCAGCTCGGCGAGATAGCCGGAGCGGGCGAGCACGGACTCGAGGACCACGTCGGCCCGCTCCCCCGCCTCGACCATCGACTGGAGCTCCTCGATCATCGCGACGAACGTGCGGATGCTTGTGAGCGAGCGGGTCGCGAGCCCGGGGGCCTCCTCGGCACGGCGCAGCGCCTCCCAGAAGGTGATCCGCTCGCGCTCGGCCAGCGCGACGACGCAGGCCACGGCCCGGTCGCCGATGCCGCGCTTGGGGGTGTTGAGGATGCGGCGCAGCGAGACCTCGTCGGCCGGGTTGGCGAGCAGCCGGAGGTAGGCCAGCGCGTCACGCACCTCGCGGCGCTCGTAGAAGCGCACGCCGCCGACGACCTTGTAGGGCTGGCCGGTGCGGATGAACACCTCCTCCAGCACGCGCGACTGGGCGTTGGTGCGGTAGAACACCGCGACGTCGGAGGCCTTCGCGCCGCCGTCGACGAGCTTGTCGATCTCGCTGGAGATGAAGCGGGCCTCGTCGTGCTCGTCGTCGGCGACGTAGCCGACGATCCGCTCGCCGTCGCCGGCGTCGGACCACAACCGCTTGGGCTTACGGCCCTTGTTGTGGGCGATCACGCCGTTCGCGGCGGTGAGGATCGTCTGGGTGGAGCGGTAGTTCTGCTCCAGCAGGATCGAGGTCGCGTTCGGGAAGTCCTGCTCGAAGTCGAGGATGTTGCGGATGTTGGCACCGCGGAAGGCGTAGATCGACTGGTCGGCGTCGCCGACGACCATCAGCTCGGCGGGCTCGACGGCCGTCGGGTCGTCGCGGCGGTCGTGCTCGGGGTCGTCGGCGCACAGCTGGTGCACCAGGGCGTACTGCGCGTGGTTGGTGTCCTGGTACTCATCGACCAGCACATGGCGGAAGCGGCGGCGGTAGGTCTCGCGCACGTCCGGGAACGTCTGGAGGAGGTGGACGGTCAGCATGATCAGGTCGTCGAAGTCGAGCGCGTTGGCCTCGCGCAGGCGCCGCTGGTAGATCGTGTACGCCGCGGCGTACGTCTCCTCCAGCTTGTTGGCCGCCTCCTGGGTGGCGGCCTCGGGGTCGCGCAGCTCGTTCTTGTGGTTGGAGACCCAGTTGAGCATCGGGCCGGCCTGGTAGCGCTTCGGGTCGAGATCGAGGTCCTTGATGATCATCGTCATCAGCCGCTTGGAGTCGGCGGCGTCGTAGATCGAGAACGAGGACTTGTAGCCCAGCCGGTCGATCTCCTTGCGCAGGATCCGCACGCACGCGGAGTGGAAGGTCGAGACCCACATGATCCGGGCGCGCTTGCCGACCAGCTCCTCGACGCGCTCCTTCATCTCGGCCGCGGCCTTGTTGGTGAAGGTGATCGCCAGGATCGAGCCGGGGTGGGCGCCGCGCTCGGAGATCAGCCACGCGATGCGCCGGGTCAGCACCCGGGTCTTGCCCGAGCCCGCGCCGGCCACCACCAGCAGGGGCGCGCCCTCGTGGACCACCGCGGCGCGCTGGGGCTCGTTGAGCCCGTCCAGCAGCTGCTCGCGGGTAGGACCGCGCCGCTGGCGGGCCGTGTCGTCGGGACGCACCTCGAGGAGGTGCTCGAAACCGGGAAGGGAGGGGGTGCTCATGCTGTCGACCAGCCTACGTGCGACCACCCCCGGAGCGAGGGGCGGCGCGGCTGCGAGGCCGCCGGCGCGCTCAGCCGCGCTTGCGCCGCGGGGTCGGCCGAACGACGAGGACCGGGCAGGGCGCGGAGTGCTGCACGCGCTGGGCGGTGCTGCCGATCAGCACGGTGTCGCTGAGCCCCCGCCCGCCGGCGGCGACCACCACCAGCCCCGCCTCGAGCGAGCGGGCGGCCTTGATCAGCTCGTTGGCCGGTGAGCCGCTGCGGATGCGCCGGTGCACCCGCGGGCCCCAGCCGTCGAAGACCTCCGCGACCACGCGCAGCGAGCTCTCCGCGGCGGCGCGGAAGCTCGCGCTCTCGAGGCCGACCCGCTCGCGGTCGTCCGGGGAGAGGTCGTCGGCGAAGGACACCGCCGCGAGCGGGCGGAGCACCGCCACCACCGAGACGTCGGTGACCTTGCTCGCGTCGAGCACGTCGCGGGCGTAGCGGGCGGCGGCCAGGGACTGCTTGGACCCGTCGGTGGCGACGATGACGTGCATGGCTCTAGTCCTCCTGCTGCGGGTCACGGGTGACGGGCTCGCCGAGGGTGGACTCCCCCTGCGCTCGGTCGGCGGGCCGGTCGCGCCGGCCGAAGATCCGCTCCACGACGTACAGCGCGACGCCGATCGCGAGCAGGCCCGCGCACCACAGCAGCGAGCCCGGGTCGTCGTAGACGACGTAGACGAGCAGCACCGCGTTGCCCAGGACGCCGAGGAGCAGCAGCGCTCGCGGTGCGGTGAAGGTGTCCTCGCGCTCGTCCTGGCCGCGCAGCTTGAGCGCGGAGACGATGACCAGGCCGTAGATGAAGAGCGTGAAGACGACCGTGACGGTCGCCAGCCGCGCGATGTCGGCGCCGGAGGCCAGCAGCCCGCACACCACGACGGCGGAGAACAGCAGCGCCACCCACGGGCTGCGCCGGGTGGAGTGGATGCGGCCGAAGATGCCGGGGACGACGTCCTCGCGGGCCATGCCGTAGAGGATGCGCGACTGGGTGACCACCGAGACCAGCGTCGTGTTCGTGATCGCGACCATCGCGATGATCGCGAACAGGATCGTCATGAACCCGACGGGCACCGGGATGATGCCCTTCTCGATGACCTCCAGCAGTGCCGGGTCGTCGTTGCGGCCGGCCTCCTGGATCACCGGGATCTCCACGGTGAGCGCGGTGACCGCCGCCACCAGCACGTAGATGATGCCCGCGGTGAGCATGCCGCCGACCAGCGCGCGCGGGAAGGTGCGGCCCGGGTCGATGGTCTCCTCGGCGACGTTGGCGGCGTTCTCGAAGCCGGTCATGGCGAAGAACGCCAGCGCGACGCCGGAGATGACGCCGAGCAGGGCGCTCTTGTCGCCGGTGTCGAACTCGACGAGGGTCGCGAACCGGGCGTCGCCCTGGGCGACGTACCAGACCCCGATGATCATGATGATCACCAGGCCGCTGACCTCGACGAGGGTCATCACCATGTTGGCGATCACCGACTCGGTGATGCCGATGAAGTTGACGACGGCCAGGACGATGATGAACGCCACCGTCAGCAGCAGCGTGGGCGGCAGCTCCCAGACCGTCTGGAAGTACGACGCGAAGCCGTTGGCCAGCGAGCCGGCGGCGGCGTACGTCGCGGAGAGCATGCAGACCGTGATCAGGAAGGTCAGCATCGGGTTGCGGAACGCCTTGTTGACGTAGAGCGCGGCCCCGGCCGCCTGGGGGTACTTCGTCACCAGCTCGGCGTAGGCCAGGCCGGTGATCGTGGCGACGGTGATGCCGACCGCGAAGGCGATCCAGAAGGCACCGCCGACGGCGAGGGCGACCGCCCCGATCAGGACGTAGATGCCCGACCCGAGGACGTCGCCGAGGACGTAGAAGTACAGCAGCCGGCCGGTGATGCTCCGCTTGAGCTCCGACTCGCCCTCCGGCTGGGTCTGGGGCGCTGAGTCTGCCTGGCTCACGGGCGGGCTCCTCGTCGTGAGGGGGCAGTGACCGCTTGCCAATACCCGAGGGCGGTGACCTCGAAACGACGCGGCCACCGCCCTCGGGCCCGGTGGGGAGGGCCTCAGCCCCGCCCCGGAGCCGTGATCAGCGCGTGGCGTCGTGCAGGCGCAGGAACTCCAGGTGCTGCTCGTACTGGTCCAGCACGTCGTCGATCAGCTGGCTGTGGGTGTAGTCCATGACGTCGTAGCCCTGCCCGCCGTCGTGGAGGTGCACCTCGACGCGGGAGTAGCGCTCGTCCCCGCGCGGCACCCAGTGTCCATAGCTGGGCAGCGGCACCTCGCGGTGCGCCATCCGGTAGCAGAACGGGCGCTCCTGGCCGACGTCGGCGACCAGCTCGACGCCGGGCTCGCCGTCGTCGGCGACGACCTCGCGGACCTCGACCTGCACGCCCTGGCCGGCCAGCTCGCGGCCGACCTCGGTGAGCGCCGGCGTGGCGACCCGCTCGAGGAACTCCAGCGCCCGGGCGCGGTTCGGGAAGGCCATCACCCGGCGCAGCCGGGCCTGCCACGGTGCCCGCTGGGCGCTGCGGCCGGTGAGTGCGCCGTGGGCCACGCCGGCGAGGGTCTCCTCGCGCAGCGCCTCGACGCGGAGCGCCTTGTAGAGCCCGATCATCACCAGGACCATCACGAATGCGAACGGCAGGCCCATGATCACGGTGGCGTTCTGCAGGGCGAAGATGCCGCCGACGCTGAGGATCGAGATCGTCAGCGCGCCGGTCACCACCGCCCAGAAGATCCGCACCCCACGAGCGCCGTCGGAGCTCACCGAGGGCAGCCGGGAGGACAGGTTCGCCATCACCAGCGCGCCGGAGTCGGCGGAGGTGACGTAGAACAGCAGCCCGACGAAGGTGGCCAGCGAGGCGACCACCAGGAAGCCGGGGTGCTCGGCGAGCAGCGCGTAGAAGCCGCCCTCCGGGCTGGCGCTGGCGGTCTCGGCGAAGTCGCCGTTGCCGGACCGGACCTGGTCGAGGGCGTCGTTGCCGAAGATCGAGATCCACATGACGATGTAGGTGAAGGGGATGATCATCGTGCCGGCCACGAACTCCCGGATCGTGCGACCGCGCGAGATCCGCGCCAGGAAGAGCCCGACGAAGGACGCCCAGGCGATCCACCAGGCCCAGAAGAACAGCGTCCAGTAGCTCATCCAGCTGCCGGTGTCCTCGAAGGCGAAGGTCTGCATCGTCATGTCCGGGAACAGCCGGACGAAGTCGCCGACGTTGAGCACCAGCGCGTTGAGCAGGTACGACGTGCGCCCGGTGATGAGGATCCACAGCGCCAGGCCGATCGCGAGGATCACGTTGAGCTGGGAGAGCCGCTTGATGCCCTTGTCGACGCCGCTCACCGCGGAGATGGTCGCGATCGTGACCGCCAGCACGCTGAGCCCGATCTGGGTGGCGGTGCCGATCGGGATGTCGAAGAGCTCGTTGAGCCCGACGTTGAGCCCCACCACGCCGATGCCCAGCGAGGTGGCCACGCCGAACACGGTGCCGAGCACCGCGGCGACGTCCACCGCGTGCCCGATCGGGCCGTCCACCCGGCGCCCGAAGATCGGGTGGAGCGCGGAGCGGATCGCCAGCGGCAGGTTCATCCGGTAGGCGAAGTAGGCCAGCGCCATGCCCATCAGGGCGTACATGCCCCAGCCGCTGATGCCGTAGTGGAACAGCGTCCACACGGTGGCCTCACGAGCGGCCTCGACGCTCTCCCCCTCGCCGCTGGGCGGCGTGAGGTACTGCACCACCGGCTCGTGCACGGCGAAGAACATCAGGTCGGTGCCGATGCCGGCCGCGAACAGCATCGAGGCCCAGGCGCCGGTGCTGAACTCCGGACGCGAGTGCTCGGGCCCGAGCCGGGTCCGGCCGTAGCGCGAGGAGCCGAGGTAGACCACGAACACCAGCACGGCGGTGGCCAGCGCGACGTAGTACCAGCCGAACCACTCCGAGATCCAGGCGACCATCTCCCCGAGCACGCGCTCGGCGTTCTCCGGGGCCAGCACGCACCACAGCGTGACCGCCAGGGTCCCGAGTGCGGCGCTGAAGAACACCGGTCGGTTGATCCGGGGCCGCTCGTCGTCGGGCGGTGGCCCGGCCGGGCCGGCGGGGCCGGGCGGCACCGCCGGGCCAGGTTCCACGGTCGTGGTCATCTCGTGCTCCTCATCGTCCCGGGCCGCGGACGGTCCCGGCCGGTGCGTCGTTGCGGGGGTCGCCGGCCGGCCACAGCGGCATCCCGGCGCCGTGGCGGTAGTACGGGACCTCGAGCGGGTCCAGCGGGGTGTTGCCGGCGATCAGGTCGGCCGCCTTCTCGGCCAGCATCATCACCGGGGCGTAGATGTTGCCGTTGGTGACGTAGGGCATGGCGGAGGCGTCCACGACACGCAGGCCCTGGACCCCGTGCACGCGCATCGAGGTCGGGTCGAGCACGCTGTTCGGACCGGTGCCCATCGCCGCGGTGCACGAGGGGTGCAGCGCGGTCTCGGCGTCCTTCGCCACCCAGTCGAGGATCTCCTCGTCGGTCTCCACCTCGGGCCCGGGCGAGATCTCGCCGGCCGAGAAGGGTGCGAACGCCGGCTGCTCGAGGATCTCGCGCGCCGCCCGGACGATCTCGACCCACTCGCGCCGGTCGTTCTCGGTGGAGAGGTAGTTGAACTGCATCGCGGGGTGCTCGAAGGGGTCGGTGCTGCGGATCTTCAGCCAGCCCCGCACGTCGGAGTACATCGGCCCGATGTGCACCTGGTAGCCGTGCTCCGCGCCCGGCCGCGAGCCGTCGTACCGGATCGCGATCGGCAGGAAGTGGAACATCAGGTTGGGGTAGGCGACCTGGTCGTTGCTGCGGATGAAGCCGCCGGCCTCGAAGTGGTTCGAGGCCCCGACGCCGCGGCGCCCGAAGAGCCACTCCGCCCCGATCCGGGGCTTGTGCCGGTGCTTGAGCCAGGGACCGATCGAGACCGGCTGGCTGGCGGCGTGCTGCAGGTAGACCTCGAGGTGGTCCTGCAGGTTGGCGCCCACGCCGGGCAGGTCGGCGACCACGTCGATGCCGAGGCTGCCCAGCAGCTCCGGGTCGCCGATGCCGCTGAGCTGGAGCAGCTGCGGGGTGTTGATCGCGCCGCCGCAGAGGATCACCTCGCCGGCCTCGACGCTGCGCCGTGCGCGGCGGGCGCGGACGTAGTCGACACCGACGACCCGGTTGCCCTCGGTGCGCAGGCCGGTCACGTGGGCGAGGGTCTGCACGGTGAGGTTGGGCCGCGACATGACCGGGTGCAGGTAGGCGCGGGCCGCCGAGAGACGCCGGCCGCGGTGCACGTTGCGGTCGAACTTGCCGAAGCCCTCCTGGCGATAGCCGTTGACGTCGTCGGTCAGCGGGTGGCCGGCCTGCTGGGCGGCCTCGAGGAACGCGCCGAAGAGCGGGGAGGTGGCCGGGCCGCGCTCCAGGACCAGGGGGCCAGAGCCGCCCCGCCAGGCGTCCGCGCCGGACGTGCAGGTCTCCATCCGCTTGAAGTACGGCAGGCAGTGGGCGTAGTCCCAGGTCTCCATGCCCGGGTCGGCCGCCCAGCGCTCGTAGTCCAGCGGGTTGCCGCGCTGGAAGATCATCCCGTTGATGCTCGAGGAGCCGCCGAGGACCTTGCCGCGGGCGTGGAAGACCTCCCGGCCGCCCATGTGGGGCTCCGGCTCGGAGCGGTAGCGCCAGTCGTAGAAGCGGCTGCCGATCGGGAACGGCAGCGCCGCCGGCATGTGGATGAACGGGTCGATGCGGAAGTCGCTGTGGCCGGCCTCGAGGACCAGCACCGAGGTGCCGGGGTCCGCGGAGAGCCGGTTGGCCAGCACCGAGCCGGCCGAGCCGCCCCCGACGATGACGTAGTCGTAGCGCTTCATCGGGCCTCCCCCTGCTCGGCGCCGCGCCGGGCGAAGGAGGACGTGCCGGCGAACCACCCCTGCACGGTGGGCCGGGTGTGGTGCCAGATGTGCTTGGTCTCGCGGTACTCCGCCAGCCCGGCGAGGCCGAGCTCGCGGCCGATGCCGCTCTGCTTGTAGCCGCCCCACTCGGCGGCGGCGACGTAGGGGTGGTAGTCGTTGATCCACACCGTGCCGTGGCGCAGCCGGGCGGCGACCCGCTCCGCGCGCCCCGCCTCCCTGGTCCACACCGCGCCGGCGAGGCCGTAGATGGTGTCGTTGGCCAGCGCCACCGCCGCGTCCTCGGCGGCGTTGCGGTCGGCGCCGCTGAAGGTCTCGACGGTCAGCACCGGACCGAAGGACTCCTCCTGCACGCACCGCATGGAGGTGGTGCAGCCGTCGAGCACGGTCGGCGGGTAGTAGTGGCCCTCGGCGTGCAGGTGCGGGTGGGCGTCCCGGTCGGGGCGGGCGCCGCCGACCCGGAGCACGGCGCCCTCGGCGACCCCGGCGGCGACGTACGCCTCCACCTTGGCGAGGTGGTCGGCGCTGATCAGCGGGCCGGTCTCGGCGTCGGGGTCGAACGGGCCGCCGAGGCGGATCTCGCCCGCGCGGCGCACCAGCTCGTCGACGAACTCGTCGTGGATGCTCTCCTCGACGATGAGGCGGGCGCCGGCCGAGCAGACCTGGCCGGAGTCGAGGAAGACCGCCGCGAGGGCGAGGTCGAGCGCCGCGTCGAGGTCGGCGTCGGCGAAGACGATGTTGGGGTTCTTGCCGCCGAGCTCCAGCGCGACCCGCTTCACGGTCGGCGCCGCGGCCGCCATGATCCGGCGACCGGTCTCCAGGCCGCCGGTGAAGGAGACCAGGTCGACCTCGGGAGCCGACGTGAGCGGCGCGCCGACCTCGGCACCCGCGCCGAGCACCAGGTTGGCCACGCCGGCGGGCAGCCCGGCGTCGGTGAGCGCCTGCATCAGCCAGATCGCCGTGGACGGCGTCAGCTCGCTGGGCTTGAGCACGAAGGTGTTGCCGGCGGCCAGCGCGGGCGCGACCTTCCAGGAGGTCTGCAGCAGCGGGTAGTTCCACGGGGTGATCAGCGCGCAGACGCCGACCGGGTCGTGGACGACCCGGCTGACGACGTCCGGCACGCCGGCGTCGACGACGCGACCGGACTCGGCGCCGGCCAGGCCGGCGTAGTGGCGGAAGACCGAGACGACGTCGTCGACGTCCATGCGGGACTCGACCAGCCGCTTGCCGGTGTCGAGCGACTCGGCGCGGGCGACGTCCTCCTTGTCGGCCTCGAGGCGGTCGGCGACACGGTGCAGCAGGGCGGCCCGCTCCGGGGCCGGGGTGGTGGGCCAGGGGCCGGTGTCGAACGCACGACGCGCGGCGCGGACGGCGTCCAGCGCGTCCTGCTCACCCGCCTCGCTGACCGTGCGTACCGCCGATCCGTCCGCCGGGCAGCGGATCTCGCGGTGCTTCTCGTCGGCGCCTTCGCGCCAGTGACCATCGATGTAGAGGTGGGGCATGCTTCCTTCGGGGTTGTGAATCGGACGCTGGCCGAGGCCGACCCAAGGCCCGAGCCCTCGAGACAGCACCCATTCCCATACCCAGCGAAGGCGCCGAACGATCACTGAGGCCGCGCGATGCGACTCACACCTTAGGGTGACCCGCGCCCTTGCCCTCCCCATCCCGTCCACTCCGCGAGTCGGCCCTTGTGGTTGCCCGAGTCGGCGCTTGCGGCTGCCCGAGTGACCCGGAGTCTCGACTCGACCGGTCGAATGTCTCGATTCGACCGTCATGAGTCTCGATTCAACGAGGAGGCCGGGGTGGGGTCAGAGCAGGCGGCGGTCGGAGGCCCAGCGGGTGAGCTCGTGGCGCGAGGAGAGCTGGAGCTTGCGCAGCACGCTGGACATGTGGGTCTCGACGGTCTTGATGGAGATGAACAGCTCCTTGGCCACCTCCTTGTAGGCGTAGCCGCGGGCGATCAGGCGCATCACCTCGCGCTCGCGCTCGGTGAGCCGGTCGAGGTCCTCATCGACGGCGGCGACCTCGATCGACCCGGCGAAGGCGTCGAGCACGAAGCCGGCCAGGCGCGGGGAGAACACCGCGTCGCCGTCGGCGACCCGGCGGATCGCGTCGACCAGCTCGGGGCCGGTGATGGTCTTGGTGACGTAGCCGCGGGCGCCGCCGCGGATCGTCCCGATCACGTCCTCCGCCGCGTCGGAGACGCTCAGCGCGAGGTAGCGGGTGCCGTCCGGGGCCTGGCGGCGCATCACCTCGACCCCGCCGCCGCCGGGCAGGTGCACGTCGAGCAGTACGACGTCGGGCCGGTGCGTCCGCACCGCCGCGACCGCCTCGTCGACGTCGGCGGCCTCGGCCACCACCTCGACCACACCGGCCCCCGCCGAGGCGAGCTCGGCGCGCACACCGCGACGGAACATCGCGTGGTCGTCGACCACCACGACACGCACGGGTGCGGTCGACGGTGCGTCCGGCTCGGTCATCGCTCGTCTCCTCGGCTCGGGTCGGTGCTGGTGGGGCGGGGCAGGTGCAGGCGCACCTCGGTGCCCTCGCCGGGGGCCGAGCGGATCTCGGCGCTGCCCCCGTGGCGCTGGAGGCGGTCCACGATGCTGTGGCGGACGCCGTAGCGGTCCGGGGCCGTGTGGTCGGGGTCGAAGCCGCAGCCGCGGTCGCGCACGAAGATGTCGACGGCGGTGTCGGTGACCTCGGCGTAGACGTCGGCGCGGCCGGTGCCGGCGTGCTTGGCGACGTTGGTGACGGCCTCGCGGGCCGCGGCGAGCACCGGGCGCAGCTGCTCGTCGAGGTCGCAGTCGCCGACCGTCACGACGTCCACCGTGATGCCGTGGGCGTCCTCGAGCTCGGCCATCGCGCCGCGCAGCGCGCTGGCCAGGGTCCGCTCGTCCTGGGCCTCCTCCGCGTAGAGCCAGGCGCGCAGGTCGCGCTCCTGGGCGCGGGCCAGACGCGCGACCACGGCGGAGTCGGTGGCGTTCTTCTGGATCAGCGCGAGAGTCTGCAGCACCGAGTCGTGCAGGTGCGCCGCCACGTCGGCGCGCTCCTGGTTGCGGACCCGCTCCTCGCGCTCGGCGGAGAGGTCGGTGGCGAGGCGATACACCCACGGACCGACCACGACCGCGATGCCGAGCAGCACCAGCGCCCCGCCCGCCACGGCGCCGCGCGCGTCGGCGAGGGAGGCACCGTCGAGACCGATGATGAGCGCGGCGGCGAGGACCAGGCTGACCCCGCTCGCGACCCGGGCGACCGCTCCCCACCCGCCACCGCCGAAGACGATGCGCAGCGGGTCGACTCGCCCGCTGGTGTCGCGCCACCGCTCGCGCTGGGCCTCGTCGGCCTGGCGCCAGAGCAGGGCGAGGCCGACCAGGCCGAGGAACACCGGCCAGAAGATCGCGCCGCGCCCGAAGATGGCCTCGGCGACCAGCACCAGGCCGAAGCCGAGGGTGTGCAGCGCGATCATCGGCCCGTAGTCCGTCCAGCGCCGCCGCGGGCCGGGACGCCGCCCGCCGCGGGTGGCGCTCTCCAGGCCGGGAGCGTCGACGGGGAAGCGGTTGTCGGCCGGCAGCACCATCCACAGCCCGGCGTACAGCGCGACGCCGAGGAAGCCGAGCAGCGCCAGCACCAGGAACGCGACGCGGACCGTGAGCACCGGCAGTCCGAGGTGCTCGGCCAGGCCGGAGGCGACGCCGCCGACCACCACGTCGTGGGTGTCGCGGTAGGCCTTGCGGGTCTCCCGGGGCGCTGCGGCGCCGGGCTGCGGCGCCGTGCTGGATGGGCTGCTCATGAGGCTCCCATCGTCACACAGCGCGCAGGCCCGGCACAGGGAACCGACCCCGGCTGGACCCCGGTCCTTCCCTGAGGTCTCCCCCGGTGCCGCTGCCCTCGGGGCAGGTCGTCCTCCGGTGCGGATCAGGGTGGTCCCCGATGGTGGCGACCGTCGCGGACCGGCAGGCTGGGGCCATGACCAGCACACCTCCCGACGCCCCCACCGGCCCCGATGGCCCCGACGACCCCGGTGCGCCCGGTGCGCCCGGTGCGCCCGGTGGCCCCGGCCGGCCGGCCCAGGGGCCCCGCGCCCGCGGCGAGGAGATCCGCGACCTGGGCCGGCTGCGCCGCAGCACCACCGACCACCATGTCGCCGGCGTCGCGGGCGGGCTGGCGCGCCACCTCGACATCGACCCGGTGATCCTGCGCGTCGCGTTCGTGGTGCTGATCTTCTTCGGCGGCGCCGGGCTGCTGCTGTACGGCGCCTGCTGGCTGCTGGTGCCCCAGGACGACGGCACCCCTCCGGCGGTGCGTCTGGACGACCGCACCCGCAGCATCGTGCTGCTGGTGGCCGCCGGCCTCTCCGCCCTGGCGCTGGTCGGCGACTCGTGGGGGGTCATCGGCTTCCCCTGGCCGTTGGCGATCGTCGGCGCGGTCGCGCTGGTGCTGCTCACCCGCAACCGGGACAGCTCCCCGTCCCCGGCCTACACCCCGCCGGCCTACGAGCAGTACCCGTACGCCGCGCAGGCCCCGGGTGCCGGCCCCGCCACCGGCCCGGCTACCGACCCCGCCACCGACCCGGCAGCGATGCCCGGCGCCCCGACGTACCAGCCGGGCACCTACCAGCCCTGGCTGGCCGCGAACGCCGTACCGCCGGCGGGCACCTACCCCCCGCCGTACGCCGCCCCGCCGTCGAACCCCACCCGCCGCGGCCCGCTGCTGTTCTGGGTGACGATGGCCCTGGCCGCGCTCGGCATCGGCATCCTCGGCATCGTCGACGTCGCCGGCGCCCCGGTCCCGGACAGCGCCTATGCGGCTCTCGTGGTGGCGACCTGCGGGGTGATGCTGGTCGCCGGCGCGTTCTTCGGCCGGGCCGGTGGCCTGATCGCGGTCGGCCTGGTGGCGGCGCTGCTGATGGCCGGCACCACCGTCGGCGAGGACCTCGTCGACGGCGACGAGCGGTACCGCCCGATGACCTCCCTCGAGGTCGAGAGCGGCTATGACCTCGGGGCCGGCGACCTGGTCCTCGACCTCAGCGCCGTCGAGGACCCGGAGGCCCTCGCGGGGCGCACCATCGACGTCGAGGGAGGCGTCGGGCGCCTCGAGGTGATCGTTCCCGACGACCTGCGGGTGCGTGCGAGCGCCGACGTCGGCATCGGCAGCGCCGCGCTGTTCGCCAGCGACGACGCCGGCTTCGGGGTCAGCAGCGGCGCGACGAGCGGCCCCGCAGGAGAGCCCCTCGAGATCGTCGCGGACCTCGGCATCGGCCAGGTCCGCATCCACACCGAGTCCCAGGAGGCGGCGCGATGAGCACCTACGACGAGGCGAGCCCGAGCAGCGGCCGGCACCCGGTCAACGTGGGCCACCTGGTGATGGGCATCGCCCTGATCGGCCTGGTGGCCGTCTGGGCCCTGGTCAAGGCCGATCTGGTCGCCGACGAGACGATCCGCTTCCTGCTCCCGATGCCGTGGGTGCTGGGCGGGGTGGGCGGTCTCATCGCCAGCACCGTCGCCTCCCGGCGCCGGGCCGCGGAGCGCTCGCGGGACGACCTGCGCTGATCTGCTGCACCGACCCGTGCTGCCCGCCGTTCACGCCCTCGCGCGGACGGCGGGCAGCACCAGGTCGGGGTGGTCGGTGATCAGCCCGTCCACCCCGGCCGCCAGCAGCGCGCCGGCAGCGCCCGCGACGTCGCCGAGGCCGCCCGGGTGCGGGCCGCGCCGGTGCTCGCGGGCCAGGAACCTGTTCTCCGCCCGCAGCGTCCAGGCGTGGACGCCCAGCCCGCGCCGGTGCGCGTCGCGGACCAGCACCGACGGCCGGGCACGACCCGAGCGGGCCCGGGGCACCACCAGGTCCTGGTGCACCCCCACGCCGCCCGCGTAGGACGCGATCTCCTCGAGCGCGGCCGCACCCGCGTCGTCACCGACGTCGAGCAGCCGCACCAGCGGCACCCGGGTCCGAAGCGCCAGTCGGCGCAGCACCATCTCCTCGAAGGACAAGACCGCGACCGGGGCATCCGCGTCGTCCAGGCCGTGACGGGCCAGGGCGGCGAGCAGCGGTCCCTCCACCGCGAGCCCGCGCGCGGCGAAGCGGGCGGGCTCCTTCAGCTCCAGCAGCACGCCGACCCGGCGACCGGCCCGCACCCCCTCCGCATGGATCGTCGCCAGCGCCTCGTCGAGGGTCGGCACCCCCTCGCGCCCGTCGTGCACCGTGTTGCCCGGCCGGAGCTCCGGCATCCGTTCGCGCGCGGTCAGCGTCCGCACCTGCGCGAGCGTCAGGTCCTCGCTGAACCACCCGGACCGGGGCGCAGCGCCCAGCGGCCGGGTCCGGCGCAGGTGGGCCAGGTCGGGGCGCGCTCCGATGTCGGTGGTGCGGCTCAGCTCGCTCTCGTGGCGCACGATGAGGGCGCCGTCCACGGTGGGCACCAGGTCGAGCTCGACGGCGTCGGCGCCCATCCGGATCGCGGTGCGGTAGGCCTCCAGCGTGTGCTCGGGGCGGTGCCCGCTCGCGCCGCGGTGGGCCACGACCGTCGGACTCCCCGCGCCCCCCGGCGTACGACGCGGGGCGGGGGCCGGGACAGGGGGCGGCAGGGTCGTCGTCTGGTTCACGTCCCATCCGTCCCATGCCCCGGCCGCGCGGGGGCAACCCGCCCGTGGCCGGTCCGTGGCGCTGCGGTGAACACCGCTGCCGCGACGACCTGCCGGGACAATGTCCTCATGTCCCCCGCGCTCCCGTCGCTGCCCGCCCTGTCCTCGCTGCCCGCGACCGAGCACCCCGAGCTGCTCGCCGCACCGGTCACCGCCGCCCTCGCCGAGTGGCCGCACGCCGACCAGGTCGCGGTGGTCGAGATCGACCCGGCCCTGGCCGACACCGCCGCCATGAGCGAGGCGTACGACGTGCCGCTGACCTGGAGCGTGAACTGCGTCCTGGTCGCCGGGCGCCGCGACGGCCAGGAGCGGGTCGCCGCGTGCCTGGTGCGCGCCGACACCCGCGCCGACGTCAACAACCGGGTCAAGCGGCTGCTCGACGTGCGCAAGGCGTCGTTCCTGGCCATGGACCGGGCGGTCGCGGAGTCCGGGATGGAGCACGGCGGCATCACCCCGGTCGGGCTGCCGCGCGAGTGGCGGGTGCTGCTGGACCCGCGGGCGCTGGAGTGCGAGGTGGCCGTCATCGGCACCGGGCTGCGCCGCTCCAAGCTCCTGGTGCCGGGGCGTCTCCTCGCCGAGCTCCCGGGTACCGAGGTCGTGGACGGCCTCGCCGTGCCGAGCGGGGCCGCGCCGGCCTGATCCGCACACCCGGGAGGCGCCATGGAGCCCGCCGACGGTGGTCGTCACGAGACCCCCGAGGAGCGGCTGGACCGCAAGTTCGACGACCAGCTCCAGGAGCTGCGGGTGATGCAGACCGGCGCCCAGCTCACCGCCGGCTTCCTGCTGACCCTCCCCTTCCAGGAGACCTTCGAGGACCTCGACGCCTTCCAGCGCGGCTGGTACCTCGGGCTGGTGCTGCTCGCCGCGCTCACCACGGCGCTGGTGCTCACCCCGGTGGCGGTGCACCGGCGATTGAGCGGGCGCCACGTCAAGGAGCGGATCGTCGACGTCACGCACCGGCTGATGGCGGGCGCGCTCTGCTGCCTGGCGCTGCTGGTCAGCGGCATCACCCTGCTGATCTTCGACGTGGTGCTCGGCCGCAGCGCCGGCATGGTCGCCGGGGTCGCGGCGGCGGTGGTGCTCACCGGCCTGCTGGCCGTGCTCCCCCAGGTGCTCGCGGCGCCCCCAGGCGACTCCAGCGACCCCTACCGATAACGACTGGATCACACCGCGGGCCCCTGCGTAACGTGAGCGGGTGCACCAGCTTCCCCACGACCATCCCGGCATCGCAGACCACCGCTCACCGGGACGGTTCCTCTGGTGGCTGGCCCGTCAGCAGTGGCGCACGCTCACGATGGGCATGCTCTTCGGCATCATCTGGATGTGCACCCAGGCGGCGATGCCGGCCGTCATCGGCCTGGCCATCGACCGCGGCGTCGCCGCGCGTGACCGCGACGCGCTGCTCCAGCTCGCCGCGCTGATGCTCGCGATCGGCCTGGTGCAGTCGATCAGCGGCATCATGCGCCACCGCTTCGCCGTCACGAACTGGCTGATCGCGGCCTACCGCACCGTCCAGCTCGTCGGACGCCACGCGGTGCACCTCGGCGGCACCCTGCCCCGCAAGGTCTCCACCGGCGAGGTCGTGGCCATCGGCACCAGCGACCTGTCCCACCTCGGCCAGGTGATGGACGTGTCGGCGCGCTTCGCCGGCGCGGTCGTGTCGTTCGTGGTCGTCGCGGTGATCCTGCTGCAGACCTCGGTCACGCTCGGCCTGGTGGTGCTCCTCGGCGTACCGCTGCTGATGCTGCTGATCGGCCCGGTGCTCGCCCCGCTGCAGCGCCGCAGCACCCAGCAGCGCGAGCTGATGGGCTCGCTGTCCAACACCGCCAGCGACATCGTCTCGGGGCTGCGCGTCCTGCGCGGCATCGGCGGCGAGCAGGTCTTCCACGCCCGCTACGTGCGCCAGTCCCAGGAGACCCGCCGCGCCGGCGTCGGGGTCGCCCGGGTGCAGTCGGTGCTCGACGCGCTCCAGGTGTTCCTGCCCGGTGTCTTCGTGGTCATCGTGGTCTGGATCGGGGCGCGGTACGCCGTGGAGGGCCGCATCTCCCCCGGCGAGCTGGTCGCGTTCTACGGCTACTCGGCGTTCCTGATGATCCCGCTGCGCACCGCCACCGAGTACGCCAACAAGCTGATCCGCGGCCGGGTCTCCGCGCGCCGGGTCGCCCGGGTGCTGTCGCTGACCCCCGACCACACCGACCCCGCCGACCCGGCGACGCCCCCGCCGCCGGGCTCGGACCTGCACGACGCGCGCAGCGGGCTGCACGTGCGCGCGGGCACGCTGGTCGCGGTGGTCAGCGAGCACCCCGACGAGTCCGCCGCGCTGGCCGACCGGCTGGGCATGTGCGCCGCCGACGTCGACCGCGACGTCACGCTCGGCGGCGTCGCGCTGCCCGACCTGAGCCGCGCCCACGTCCGCGAGCGGATCGTGGTCTCCGACACCGCCTCGGTCTTCTTCTCCGGGCGCCTGGGCGACCGCCTCGACGTCACCGGCACCGGCGGCGACCGGGTTGCCCGCGCCCTCGACACCGCCTCGGCCGCCGACATCCTCGACGCCCTGCCCGACGGCCTGGACACGACCGTCGCCGAGCGCGGCCGGTCCTTCTCCGGCGGCCAGCGCCAGCGCCTCGTGCTGGCCCGCGCACTCACCAGCGACCCCGAGGTGCTGGTGCTCGTCGAGCCGACCTCCGCGGTCGACGCGCACACCGAGGCGCGGATCGCGGCGCGGTTGCACGCCCAGCGCGCCGGACGCACCACCGTCGTCACCAGCTCCAGCCCGCTGATGCTCGACGCGGTCGACGAGGTCGCGTTCCTGCGCGACGGCGTCATCGTGGCGACCGGCACCCATGCCGAGCTGCTCGAGACCTGCCCGGACTACCGCGCGGTCGTCACCCGCGAGACCGAGCCCGTCACCGCACCCGTTGCCGAGGAGCTGCCCGCATGAGCACCACCGCCCTGCCCGTCGCCGACGGGCGCGCGCTGCGCTCCTACGTCAAGCGCCTCGCCCGCCGCCACCCGCGGCTGCTGTACGGCGCCCTCGGGCTGCACGTCCTGGCCGCCGGCGCCGCGCTCGCGGCCCCGCGGCTGATCGGCGACCTGGTCGAGGCGGTCGAGGTCGGGACCACGGTGGGCCACGTCGACGACATCATGCTGCTGCTCGCCGGCTTCGTGGTCCTGCAGACGATCCTGACCCGCTTCGCCCGCTACCTCAGCCAGGTGCTGGGCGAGCAGGTCCTCGCCGAGCTGCGCGAGGACTTCGTCGAGGCCTCGCTGGCGCTGCCGGTCGGGGTCGTGGAGTCCGCCGGCTCCGGCGACCTGCTCACCCGGACCTCGCGCGACGTCGACCAGCTCGGCTGGTCGGTGCGGTGGGCGCTGCCGGAGTGGACGATCGCCGTGGTCACCGCCGTGATCACCTTCGCCGCCGCGATCAGCGTCGGCTGGTGGGTGGCGCTGCCGTGCCTGCTCGGCGTACCGCCTCTGGTGATCGGCCTGCGCTGGTACCTCGCCCGTGCCAAGGACGGCTACCTGCGCGAGAGCGCGTCGTACTCCGCCATCAACGCGACCCTCACCGAGACCGTCGAGGGCGCGCGCACGGTCGAGGCGCTGGGCCTCGCCGAGGAACGGCTGCGGGCGATCGACGACGACATCCGCGAGTCCTTCCACGCCGAGCGCTACACGCTGCACCTGCGCACGGTGTTCTTCCCGAGCATGGAGCTGTCCTACCTGATCCCCACGGTGGCGACGCTGCTGCTGGGCGGCTACCTCTACACCGAGGGCCAGGTGTCGCTCGGCGACGTCACCGCCGCGGTGCTCTACGTGCAGATGCTCATCGACCCCGTCGACCGGATCGTCTCGATCCTCGACGAGCTCCAGATGGGCGCCGCCTCGCTGGCCCGGCTCCTCGGCGTCGCCGAGGTGCCCGACGACCGCGAGGTCACCGGCGCGGTCCCGCGGGGCGAGCAGATCGAGGCCACGGACGTGCGGTTCTCCTACGTCGAGGGGCGCGACGTCCTGCACGGCGTCGACCTCGGCGTCGGCGTCGGCGAGCGGATCGCGATGGTCGGCCCCTCGGGCGCCGGCAAGTCCACCCTGGGCCGGCTGCTGGCGGGCATCCACCCGCCGCGCACCGGCTCGGTGACCGTGGGCGGCGTCGGGCTGACCGAGCTGCCGCTCGACGACCTGCGCGGCCACGTGGCCCTGGTGACCCAGGAGCACCACGTCTTCGCCGGCACGGTGCGCGACAACGTGGTGCTCGCCCGTCCCGGCGCCGGGGACGACGCCGTGCGCGAGGCGCTGGACGCCGTCGACGCGCTCGGCTGGGTCGAGGCGCTGCCCGGCGGGCTCGACGAGGTGGTCGGCTCCGGCGGCGCCACGCTGAGCGCCGCGCAGGCCCAGCAGGTCGCGCTGGCGCGGCTGGTGCTGGCCGACCCGCACACCCTGGTCCTCGACGAGGCGACCTCGCTGATCGACCCGCGCGCCGCCCGGCACCTCGAGCGCTCGCTGGCCGCGGTCCTCGAGGGCCGCACCGTCATCGCGATCGCGCACCGGCTCTTCTCCGCCCACGACGCCGACCGGGTGGCGGTGGTCGAGGACGGGCGGATCAGCGAGATCGGCTCGCACGACGAGCTGGTCGCCGCGGGCGGCTCGTACGCCGAGCTGTGGGACAGCTGGAACGGCAAGCACCACGACTGAGCCGGCGCCGGGGCCCGCGGTGCAGGCCCCGGCGCCGGGTGCGGCTCAGCGCTCGACGTCCTCCAGGCCGCTGAGGCGGATGCCGGAGTTGACCTTGTACTTGCGGTTCACCGAGATCAGCACCGCGGTGAGCGGCTCGAGCACCCGGGCCAGGCGCAGCTTGCCGGCGTCGACGCCGCGGCGGCTGGTGACCGCGACCGCGAGGTCCTGGGCGACCTGCTTCGCCTCCACGACGTCACCGACCACGAGGACGTCCTCGTCGAGGTAGTCGTGCTCGCCCCACAGGTGGACGGCCGAGACGTTGTGGAAGGCGCCGACCACGGTCGCCTCGGGCGCGAGGGACTGGGCGTGCTCGGCGGCTGAGCCCTCCCCCTCGTCGATGACGCGACCGTGCGCGCCCCGCTTGTCGAAGGCCAGCGGGTTCACGCACGAGATGACGGTCTTGCCGGCCAGGTCGAGGCTGGCGACCAGCTCGTCGTGGCCGTCCCACGGCACGGCGAGCAGCACCACGTCGGCGGCGGCGACGGCGTCGGCGTTCGAGGCGCCGGTGACCTGGCCCGCACCCTCGAGGCCGGCGAGCCGCTCGGTGACCTCCTGCGCCACCGGCTCGGCCTTCTCCGCCGAGCGGGAGCCCAGGACCACAGTGTGGCCGTGGCGGGCGAAGCGGTAGCCGAGGCCCTTGCCCTGCGGGCCGGTGCCTCCGATCACGGCGATGCGGTAGGACGACGACAAGGTTGCTCTCCTCGGGTATCAGCGACTGTGTTGCCGCGATGATCCCAGCATCCGGGGACCGGCGTGGCGCGCAGTATCGAGGAGTGGCACGCGCTGCTACCTTGACAGTTCCGCTGTCACAGACGTCGGTCCCCGACGTCGAGCCCGAGAGGTGCCGCATGAAGCTGTCGATGACCTTGGTGTACGCCGGCAACCCCCGCGAGAGCGCCGAGCAGGTCGTCGGCCTCGAGAAGGCCGGCCTGGACACCATCTGGGTGGCCGAGCCGTACGGCTTCGACGCGCCGACGCTGATGGGCTACCTCGCCGCCCGCACCGAGACCGTCGAGATCGGCGCCGGGATCCTCAACGTCTACTCGCGCACCCCCGGCGCGCTGCTCCAGACCGCGGCCGGACTCGACAACGTGTCCGGCGGGCGCGCGGTCATCGGCCTCGGCGCCTCCGGCCCCCAGGTCATCGAGGGCTTCCACGGCGTGCCCTACGACCGGCCGCTGGGGCGCACCCGCGAGGCCATCGAGATCATCCGCATGGGCCTGCGCCGCGAGCCGCTTGTCCACGACGGCATCTTCACGCTGCCGCTGCCGGCGGACCAGGGCCTCGGGCTCGGCAAGCCGCTGAAGCTGCTGAACCGCCCCGAGCGGCCGGTCGTCCCGCTGTGGGTGGCAGCGCTGGGCGAGCGCAACGTCGCGATGACCGCCGAGGTCGCCGACGGCTGGCTGCCGTTCCTCTTCTTCCCCGAGAAGGCGCACACCGTGTGGGGCGACGCCCTGGCCCGCGGCGCGGCGAAGCGCTCCCCCGAGCTCGGCCCGCTGGAGATCAGCGCCGGCGGCGTCGTCGCCATCGGCGAGGACGTCAAGGGGGCGCTCGACCTGATGCGCCCCATGTACGCCCTCTACGTCGGTGGCATGGGCGCACGCGGCAAGAACTTCTACAACCAGCTGGCCTGCGAGTACGGCTACGAGAAGGAGGCCGCGGAGATCCAGGACCTCTACCTCGCCGGGAAGAAGCGCGAGGCCGAGGCGAAGGTGCCGCTGGAGTGGCTGGAGGCCGGCAACCTGGTCGGCCCCGCGTCGTACGTCCAGGAGCGGATCGCGGCCTTCCGCGAGGCGGGCGTGACCAACCTCCAGGTCATGCCGGCGACCGAGGACCCGGCGGCCACCGTCGCGCAGGTCAAGGAGTGGGTCTCCTGACCCACGCCGTCACCGCCGCCGCAGGGCTCGGGGTGCGTGTGGCAGGGTGACTGCCGCACCCAGAGCCGATCCGGGAGGACCCTCCGTGCGCCGCAGTGGTTTCCGCGACGACATCCAGGGGATGCGAGCCCTCGCCGTGCTGGCGATCCTGCTCTACCACGCGGGCTACAGCCCCTACCCGGGCGGCTTCGTCACCCTCGACGTGTTCTTCGTGGTCTCGGGGTTCTTGATCACCTTCCTGCTGCTGCGCGAGATCCGGCGCGACGCCACGATCTCGCTGGTCGGGTTCTACGCGCGCCGGGCCCGCCGGATCCTGCCGGCGGCGACCTTCGTGACCCTGGTGACCGTCGCGGCGTCCTGGCACTTCCTCAACGTCGTGGACGCCCGCGACGCGGCGTACGACGGGCTGTGGGCGGCGTTCTTCGGCGCGAACGTCCGCTTCGCCATGGAGGACACCGACTACTTCGCCCAGGACGTCCCGCCCTCGCCGCTCCAGCACTACTGGTCGCTGGCGGTCGAGGAGCAGTTCTACCTGGTGCTGCCGCTCGTGCTGGTGCTGTGCCTGATGTGGGTGCGGCGCCGACGGGCCGGCGTCAGGTCCGGCGTGCGCGCCGCCGAGCGCTCGCCGCTGCCGGCGATCGCGGCGCTGCTGGGCGTCATGACGCTGGCCAGCTTCGCCTGGTCGCTGCACGCCTCGAGCGCGAGCCCGGACACGGCGTACTTCTCGACCTTCACCCGGGCCTGGGAGTTCGGCGTCGGGGCGCTGCTGGCCATGGCCGCCCCGTTCTTCGCCGGCGGCCTGCCCGCCTGGGCGCGCAACGCGCTGGCCGGCGCCGGGCTCGCCGCGATCGTCGCCGCCTGCTTCCTGATCACCGAGGAGACCCCGTTCCCCGGCTGGGCCGCGCTGCTGCCGGTGCTGGGCACGGGCGCGGTCATGGTCGCGGGTGCCGAGCACCGCGGCACCCCGCCGCTGGCGCAGCGGCTGCTCGGGATGCGCCCGCTGCGGGCCGTCGGCGACGCGTCGTACTCGCTGTACCTGTGGCACTGGCCGGTGCTGGCGATCGCCAGCCAGCACCTCGGCCGCGACCTGACCGGACGCGAGACGCTGGTCGCGGTCGCGTTCATCGCGGTGCTCACCTGGGCCAGCTACCGCTGGATCGAGACGCCCTTCCGGACGCTGTCACCGACCCCGCTCTCCCGGGCGCTCACCCTCTACCCCGCCTCCGTCGCCGTCGTGCTGGTCGGCTGCCTGGCCTCGGTGTCGGTCCTGGACCGCTCCTTCGACGACGACGCCCCCGCGATCAGCGTCTCGACGTACAGCACCGCACCGTCGGGCGAGGAGCTCTCCGACGACTCCGCGGTCGCGCTGGTGCAGGCCTCGGTCGCGGCGGCGCTGGACGAGGCACCCGTGCCCGGCTCGCTGGAGCCGCCCGTGCTCGAGCTGCGCAAGGACCGCGCCGACGTCGGCGAGTGCGACTACCGCGAGGAGCCGTGGACGCTGTGCGTGCGCGGCGACGCCGACGCCGAGCGCACCCTGGTGCTGCTCGGCAACTCCCACGGACGCCACTGGATCCCGGCCCTCGACCCGATCGCACAGGACGCCGGCTACCGCGCGTACTACCTGGTGCGCCCGGGGTGCAGCCCGGTCCGGGTCGCGCACGGCACCCTCGACGGCGAGGAGGTGACCGACTGCACCCGCTTCAACGAGTGGGCCACCGAGCAGGTCGCCGAGCTCGCGCCCGACCTGCTGATCGTCACCGGTACGCCGCCGGCGCGCGCGATCATCGACGGCGAGCTGGTCCGCGACGAGGACACCCTGCGCGAGGCGACCCGCACCGGCTTCGCCGACCTGCTGGACGAGGTCTCCCCGCACGCCGGACGCACGGTGCTGCTCGGCGACACCCCCAAGCGCACCGACAGTCCCGTGGACTGCCTCGGCCGCACCGGCGCGCACCTGGGCGACTGCCTCGGCGAACCCCTCGAGCACCCCCGGCTGGTCGCCCTGGACAGCCGCCGGACCGCCCGCGCACGCGACATCGACTTCATCGACACGCACCGCTGGTTCTGCACCGACGAGGGCTGCCCCGCGGTCGTCGGCTCCCACGTCGTGATGCGCGACCCCGAGCACGTCACCACCGTGTACGCCGCCCAGCTGGCCGACGCGCTGGCCGACGCCCTCGAGCTCAGCCCTGCTTCAGCGAACGGGCGATGACGGCGTTCGCGGCGCGCTGGAACCCCGCCACCACCGCCTCCAGGGTCAGCTGACGCAGCCGGGACATCGTGCGCTCGAGGCGCGCGGCGTCCTCCGGCGAGTGCGCCGCGCGGCGGTATGGCGCCAGCACCCCCTCGCGCAGCACCTCGGTGAGCTCGTCGGCCAGCGCGGTCATGTGCCGGCGGATCGCCTCCCCCGCGGCCTCGACGGCGTCCTCGGGGACGTCCAGGTCGAGCAGCTCCACGCCCACGCGGAGGCTGGGCAGCGCGACGTACCCGGTGGCGCCGCGCTCGATGCTGCCGACCTTCTCCAGCATCGTGAGGTCGTGCTCGTCCAGGCTGCGCCCGGCGCGCTCCTCGAGCTCCTCGCGGGTGAGCTCGACCGCCGGCTGGCCGGTCCAGGAGGTGAGCATCGCGCGCTGGAGCGCGAGCTCCTCGACCGTGGCGTCCGCCGGGAGCCCGGCGAGGAAGCGCTCGATGGCCTGGAGGGTGAAGCCGTGCTCCTGCAGCGCGCGCACCATGTCCAGCCGGGCGCGGTGCTCGGCGCCGTAGTAGGCGACCCGACCCCGGCGTACCGGCGGCGGCACCAGCCCGAGGCTGGCGTAGTAGCGCGTCGTGCGCACGGTGGTCCTAGTCACCGCCGCGAGCTCGTCGATCGTGAGCAGCTGCTCGCCGTCCGCGTCCTCGCCCATGCCGTCAACGGTATCGGCCCGCCCCGCACCTTGAATCGTGACAGCGATGCTGTCACAGTTGTGCTGTGCGAGACCTCGGTCACGTGCACGACGCGACCCACGACGGCCGCACCACGCCGCGGACGCCACTTCGGAAGGAACCCCATGCCTGAGACCCCGTCGATCCTCGAGCAGGAGCACGAGGACTTCCGTGCCACCATGCGCGCGTTCCTGGAGAAGGAGGTCGTCCCGTTCCACGACGAGTGGGAGCGCGAGGGCCAGGTCTCCCGCGAGGTCTGGCGCAAGGCCGGCGAGGCCGGGCTGCTCTGCTTCGACGTCGAGGAGGAGTACGGCGGCCCGGGGATCAAGGACTTCCGCTACAACATGGTCGTCTCCGACGAGATCGGCCGCGTGGGCGCCAGCGGGCTGGGCTTCCCGGTCCACACCGACATCATCGTCCCCTACATCAGCCAGCTCGGGACGCCGGAGCAGAAGCAGCGCTGGCTGCCCGGCCTGGTCAGCGGCGAGCTGATCTCCTCGATCGCGATGACCGAGCCGGGCGCGGGCTCCGACCTCCAGGGCATCCGCACGACCGCCGTCGACAAGGGCGACCACTACGTCCTCAACGGCTCCAAGACCTTCATCAGCAACGGCATCCTGTCCGACCTGGTGATCGTGGTGGCACGCACCAACCCCGAGGCCGGGCACCAGGGCATCAGCCTGCTCGTCGTCGAGCGCGGGATGGCCGGCTTCGAGCGCGGTCGCAACCTCGACAAGATCGGCCTCAAGGCCCAGGACACCGCCGAGCTGTTCTTCGACAACGTCGTGGTGCCCAAGGAGAACCTGCTCGGCGAGGAGGGCGCGGGCTTCATCAACCTGATGGTGAACCTGCCCCAGGAGCGGATCTCGATCGCCGCGATCGCGGTCGCCGCCTGCGAGCACATCCTGCGCCTGAGCCTGGACTACGCCAAGGAGCGCGAGGCGTTCGGCAAGCCGATCGGCAAGTTCCAGCACAACCGGTTCCTGCTCGCCGAGATGGCCACCGAGGTCCACATCGCGCGGCTGTTCGTCAACGACTGCGTGCTCAAGCTCAACGAGGGCAAGGTCGACACCGCACTGGCCTCGATGGCGAAGTGGTGGACCACCGAGCTGCAGAAGAAGCTCGCCGACCAGGGCGTCCAGCTGCACGGCGGCTACGGCTACATGAACGAGTACCCGATCGCGAAGGCCTACGTGGACAGCCGGATCCAGACGATCTACGGCGGCACGACCGAGATCCAGAAGGAGATCATCGGGCGCACCCTCGGGATCTGAGGCGCCCCGCGGTGGGGTGGGGGGGGTTGCGCGCGAGCGGGATCGGCAGGAGCATCCGCAGGGCCGAGACGCTGCAGCCGGATCTGCCGAGGAGCCCCCGATGAGTGAGCCCACCACCCCCACCGCCGTGCTCGAGGCCCGCCGGGAGATCGAGGAGCAGATCGCCGGCCAGACACTGGTCGACGCGCTGGCCCGCACGGTCGAGGAGCTGGGCGACGCCCCGGCGTACTCCGACAAGGTCGGGATCCTCGCGCCCGGCGCGCCGCACGCACCCGGGTGGCGCACGCTGTCGTGGCGGGAGGTCCGCGAGCAGGCCCTGGACGCCGCCGCCGGCCTGCTCGCGCTCGGCGTGGAGCCCGGCGCCACGGTCGCGATCATGTCCAGCAACCGCATCGAGCACGTCGTCGCCGACCTGGGCGCCGTGCACGCCGGGGCGGTGCCGATGTCGGTCTACCTGACCCTCGCCCCCGACCAGGTCTCCTTCATCGCCGGCCACTCCGAGCCGGCGGTCGTGGTGCTCGAGGGGGCCGATCAGCTCGACCGCTGGCGACCCGCGCTGGACGCCAGCGGCTCGGTGCGGCGGGTCGTGGTGCTCGACGAGGCCGCCCTGCCCGAGGGCGAGCGGTACGTCGGGTGGTCGCGGTTCCTGGCGGACGGCGCGGCGTACCGTGCCGAGCACGAGGACGAGCTGCGCGCCCGCCTCGAGGCGATCACGCCGGACCAGACGCTGACCATCCTCTACACCTCCGGCACGACCGGGAACCCCAAGGGCGTGGTGCTGACCCACCACAACGTGCTCTTCGAGGCCGAGTGCTCACTGCGCACCTCGCGCCCCGAGGGCGAGAACATCTTCATCTCCTACCTGCCCTTCGCCCACATCGCGGAGCGGATCCTGGGCATGTACGTCCCGCAGATCAACGGCGCCCACGTGCACCTGATCGCCGACCCCGCGCTGCTGCTCGGCACGCTCGGGGAGGTCCGCCCCACCCGCTTCTTCGGCGTGCCACGGGTCTGGGAGAAGATCCGCACCGGCGTCTCCGCCAGGCTCGCGGCCGAGCCGGACGAGGAGCGACGCACGGCGATCGAGCAGGCGATGGCGGTCGGGCTGGAGTGGGTGGAGTCCACCCAGGTCGGACAGACCACGTCCCCCGAGCTCCAGGCCCGCTTCGAGGCCGCCGATGCCCAGGTGCTCAGCCTGCTGCGCGCACTGCTCGGGCTGGACCGCTGCGAGTGGGCCGCCTCGGCCGCGGCACCGATGCCGCTGGAGGTCGCGCAGTTCTTCGGCGGCCTGGGGATGGCGATCTACGACATCTACGGGATGACCGAGACCACCGCGGCGATCACCGCGTGCGGGCCCGGGTCGTTCCGGATGGGCACCGTCGGCCGCGCCCTGGCCGGGATCGAGATCAAGATCGCCGAGGACGGCGAGATCCTGGCCCGCGGCCCGGTGACCACGCCCGGCTACCTCCGCCAGGAGGACGCCACCCGCGCCCTGGTGGACGCCGACGGCTGGGTGCACACCGGGGACATCGGCGCGCTCGACGAGGACGGCTTCCTGACGGTGGTGGACCGCAAGAAGGAAATGATCATCACCTCGGCGGGCAAGAACATCTCGCCCTCCAACATCGAGAACCTGCTCAAGGAGTCCCCCGTCATCGGCCACGCCCTGGTCTTCGGCGAGGGCCGGCCCTACGTGGTCGCGGTGCTGACCCTGGACGCGGAGATCGCCCCGGTGGTCGCCGAGCGGCTCGCCCTCGGCACCACCGATCTCGCCGAGCTCGCCCAGCACCCCGCGATCCTCGCGCTGGTCCAGCAGGCCGTCGACGCCGCGAACGCCCGCCTCTCGCGCCCCGAGCAGGTCAAGGCCTTCGAGCTGCTGCCCGTGGAGTGGTCCCCGGAGTCCGAGGAGCTCACCCCCACCCTGAAGCTCAAGCGCCGCGTCGTCCACACGAAGTACGCCGACGTCCTCGACTCCCTCTACGCCACCTGACCCTCCCGCGAGCGGCCCAGGGCCGGGGTCAGCAATCAACAGTCAGGGGGACTCGGCGTACTCCGCGCGGAGCTGGCGCTTGACCATCTTGCCGGTGGGGGTGCGCGGGAGGAGGCGGCGGAAGACGACCTCGGTCGGCACCTTGTAGTGCGCGAGGCGGGCGCGGGCGTAGGCGCGCAGCTGGGCGGCGAGCGCCGGGCTGGGGGCGACCTCGGGTGCGGGCTGCACGAACGCCACGACCCGCTCCCCCATCTCGTCGTCGGGCAGGCCGACCACGGCGATGTCGGCGACCGCCGGGTGCAGGCTGAAGAGGTCCTCGATCTCCTGGGGATAGATGTTCACCCCGCCGGAGATGATCGTGAACGCCGCACGGTCGGTGAGGTAGAGGTAGCCCTCCTCATCGACGAACCCGAGGTCGCCGACGGTGGTCCACTCCGGGTGCTGCGGGTGCTGGGTGCCGGCGGTCTTGGCCGGGTCACCGTGGTAGCTGAACGGCGTCCGCCCACCGAGCTCGCTGCGCTCGAAGTAGACGGTGCCGACCTCGCCCGGCGGCAGCTCCCGGCCGTCCTCCCCGCAGATGTGCAGTACGCCGAGGAGAACGGTGCCCACGGACCCGGGGTGCGCCAGCCAGCGCTCGGAGTCGATGAACGTCGCGCCGTTGGCCTCGGTGGAGGCGTAGTACTCGTGAACGATCGGTCCGAGCCACTCGATCATCCGCCGCTTCACCTCGACCGGGCACGGCGCCGCGGCGTGGATGACGCAGCGCAGCGAGCTGACGTCGGCAGCCGCGCGCGCCTCGGTGGGCAGCTTGAGCAGACGCACGAACATCGTCGGCACCATCTGGGTGTGGGTGACCCGGTGCTCCTCGATCGCCCGCAGCACCGACTCGGGGTCGAAGCGCTCCATCATCACCAGGGTGCCGCCGAGGGCGTGCACGACGCCGCCGAAGCGCAGCGGCGCCGCGTGGTAGACCGGCGCCGGGGAGAGGTAGACGGTGTCCTCGTCGAAGCCGTAGAGGCCGCCGAAGATCGAGACGTAGCGGTAGCCGGGCTCGTCGACGTCGATGTCGGGCAGGTCGACCTTCACGCCCTTGGGCCGCCCGGTCGTCCCGGAGGAGTAGAGGAAGTCGTCGCCGTGTGGCTGCTCGGCGAGCGGATCGGCGGACGCCGCGGCCAGCGCCGCCTCGTAGTCGTCGTAGCCGGCCACCTCCGCGCCGTACGCCAGCCGCTCGGGGACCTCGACGTCGAGGCGCTCCACCAGCTCGGCGCGCGCCCCGGAGACCACCAGCGCCCGCGCGCCGCAGTCGCGCACGATGTACGACGCCTCCTCGGGCATCAGGTGGTGGTTGACGGCCGTGACGTAGAGCCCCGAGCGCAGCGCGGCCCAGTAGACCTCGTAGGCCTCCGGGCAGTTGTCGCTCACCAGCGCGACCACGTCACCGCGGCGCAGCCCGGCCGCCCGCAGGTGCTGGGCCAGGCGCAGGCTGCGCTCGTCGAGCTCGGCGTAGGTGAGGCTCCGGCCGGAGCCGGACATGACGAGCGCGACGCGGTCCGGATGCGTGGCTGCCCAGGTCCCGGGATACATGGCGCCACCCTGCCAGCGCCGCCACCCGACCACCAGAGGTCCCCGCCGGCGACCTCTCCCCGGTGTGGTCTGGACCGCAAGGCTCCACCTCTCACCGGTTGTAAGTCGCGTAATTTTATGTGCTTTGATGTGTCCATGGCGACGCTCGCACCCTCATCACCGGTGTCCTCGGCACCGAGCGCAGCGGGCGCCTCGCGTCCCCGGCGCACCGCGACCCGCGTACGTCGCGGGGCGATGCACCTCACCTCGCTGGCCGTCCTGGTCGCGCTCTGGTGGCTCATCACCCGGCTCGAGCTGGTCCGCCCGCTCTTCCTGCCCGCGCCGGGCGCGGTGTGGGACGCCTTCGTGCAGGCCAACACCGATCACCCGGTCCGCGAGGGGTCGGACCGGATGGTGCGCGGCGAGCAGAACTACTACCTGTGGGAGCACCTGCTCGCCAGCCTGCGCCGCATCGGCGTCGGGGTGGGCGCCGCCATCGTCGTCGGCGTCCCTCTCGGCCTGCTGATGGCCACCACCTGGGTCGGCGTCATCCTCGAGCCCTACCTCAACTTCCTGCGCTCGCTGCCGCCGCTGGCCTACATCGGCCTGCTCATCGTCTGGTTCGGCATCGGCGACACCTCCAAGATCTGGCTGCTGTTCCTCGCCGCCTTCCCGCCGATCACCATGGCCACGATCAGCGGGGTGCGGGGCGTGCGCGAGGACATGCTCAACGCCGCGCGGTCCCTGGGCGCCTCCCGCCGCCAGGTGCTCACCGCGGTCGCCCTGCCCGCCACCCTCCCCGAGCTGATGACCGGTGTCCGGGTGGCGGTCGGCTTCGCGTGGACCACCGTCGTCGCGGCGGAGATCGCCAACGGCATCCCCGGCATCGGCGGCCTGGCCTACCTCTCGGGCGAGAAGCTCAACTCCGAGCTGGTCATCGCCTGCATCGTCGTGATCGGCCTGGCCGCCATCGCCCTCGACCTCGGCCTCAAGGCCCTCGAGCGACTGCTGGTCCCCTGGCGCGGCAAGGCCTAGGCCGACTCGACCGCGCCGCGCCCTCCGCGCGGCCCTTCTGCACTGCCCCTCTGCCCCGCCCTCCACCGCCCCTCCCCGACCCCGGCTCGGGCCGGCCCCCATCCCGACCAAAGGAGCCCCACCCGTGAAGACCCCACTGACCAGGAGCGCCGCGGCGCTCGGCGCGGTCGCGCTGTCGCTCTCCCTCGCCGCGTGCGGCGGCGACTCCGGGACCAGCGCGGACGCCGGCACGGCCCCCGACACCGAGTGCCCCGTCGAGCCCGACGAGTCGGTGACGTCGAGCGCCCGGATCGCCTGGCAGGCCATCCCGAACGGCGACGTCGTCGTCAAGGATCTCGGCCTGCTCGAGGCCTGCCTGCCGAACGCCGACATCTCCTGGGTGCAAGCAGCCTCCGGCGGCGACGTCATCACCTACTACGGCGCCGGCGACATCGACCTGGGCCTGATGGGCTCCGCCCCCGCGACCCGCGCCTCGTCCGCGCCGACCATGCGCGACGTCGACCTCGAGGTCATCTGGGTCCACGACGTCATCGGGGACGCCGAGTCGCTGATCGTCAAGGACCCTGCGGTCACCGACGTCGCCGACCTCGAGGGCGCCACGATCGCGACGCCGTTCAGCAGCACCGCGCACTACTCGCTGCTGCAGGCACTCACCGACGCCGGCCTCGACCCGGCCAAGGACGTCAAGGTCATCAACCTCGACCCGGAGAAGATGCCGGCCGCCTGGCAGGGCGACCAGGTCGACGCCGCCTGGGTCTGGGACCCGGTGCAGAGCCAGCTGCTCGAGGACGGCGGCACCCGGCTGATCTCGAGCGCCGACACCGCCGAGGCCGGCCGGCCGACGTTCGACGTCGGCACCGTCGACCGCGCCTGGGCGGCCGACAACGAGGACTTCCTGACCATGTGGGCGCGGGTCCAGGACCACGCCGTGGGCCTGATCCGGGACGACCCGACGAGCGCGGCGGACTCCGTCGCGGTCGCGCTCGGCATCGACCCGGAGGCCGCGGAGGCGCAGTTCGCCGGCCTCGGGTTCCTGCGTGCCGAGGAGCAGGCGTCCGCCGACTACCTCGGCGGCAAGCTCGCGCGCGACCTGCGCACCACCGCGGAGTTCCTCTTCGAGCAGGGCGAGATCGACGCCGTCGGCCCGCAGTCGCAGTACGACGAGCACGTCGACGCCGGACCCGCCTCGAGGGCCGGGCAGTGAGCCACGGCCGCGCCATCGCCTTCGAGGGCGTCCGCCACCACTTCGACGTCGGTGGCGTGGCCGTGCCCGCCCTGGACCGCACCGACCTGAGGATCGAGCCCGGTGAGTTCGTCACGCTCGCCGGCCCCTCGGGCTGCGGCAAGACCACCCTGCTGCGGCTGCTCGCGGGGTTCATGACCCCCAGCGAGGGCCTGGTGCGCCTCGGGGGCCGCCCGGTCGAGGGACCGAGCGAGGAGCGCGGCGTCGTCTTCCAGCAGCCGACGCTCTTCCCGTGGCTCTCCGTGCGCCGCAACGTCGAGCTCGGCCCGCGGCTGCGCGGCCTCGGGCGCGCCGAGCGGCGCCGTACCGCCGAGGAGCACCTGCGCCTCGTGGGCCTGGAGGACTTCCACGACCACCGCCCCTACGAGCTCTCCGGTGGCATGCAGCAGCGCTGCCAGATCGCGCGGGTGCTGGCCAACGACCCCGACATCGTGCTCATGGACGAGCCGTTCGGCGCCCTCGACGCCCTCACCCGCGAGCGCCTCCAGGAGGAGCTGCTGGAGATCTGGCGGGCCACCGGCAAGACCATCCTGTTCATCACCCACAGCGTCGACGAGGCGGTGTTCCTGGGCTCACGGGTGCTGGTGATGAGCCCCCGGCCCGGCCGGATCGTCCTCGACGTCCCGGCGGTCCTCCGCCAGGGCGGGGCCCGACTGCCGGCCGCCGAGATCCGCGCGTTCCCCGAGTACGTCGAGCTCTGCGAGCGGGTGCGCCACGCGATCCACGCCCCCGCGGGCTGAGGACACGGCGCACCCGCCACCCTAGGCTGCGCCGATGGAGCTGAGATTCCGCGGCGAGCTGGTCGAGTGGCGCGGTCCCGCGCCGTACCACTTCGTCGTGGTGCCGCCCGAGGAGTGCGCGGCCCTCGACGAGGTGGCCCCGCTCGTGTCCTACGGCTGGGGCATGGTCCCGGCGACGCTGCGCGTGGGCGGCACGGAGTGGGCCACCGCCCTGTGGCCACGCGCCGGCGGCTACGTGGTCCCGGTCAAGGACCGCGTGCGCCACGCCGAGTCCCTGAGCCTCGGCGACCCGGTCGACCTCATCATGACCGTCCACGTCTGAGCGCGGCCCGGCCTGCTGGTCTAGACCACCGCCGCCCGGACAGGTGAGAACCGCGGCGGAGGCCGGTCGTCACCCTGGAGCCCGGAACAGCCGGGGGACCGATCGGGAGACGCCCGGGAGCCACACATGCACCGACAGATCGCAGGACGACTGACCGGCAGGATCACCAAGTGGGTGGTGGCCGTCATCTGGCTGCTCGTGGTGATCCCGATGGCCGGGCTCGCCGGTCAGCTCACCGACGTGCAGAACAACGAGGCGTCGTCGTGGCTGCCGGAGTCCGCGGAGTCGACGCGGGCGATCGAGCGCCTCGAGCCGTTCCGTGATCCCGACGCCATCCCGACGATCGTCGTGCACCGCGCCGACGGCGGCACCTTCGACCGCGAGCAGCTGGCCACGCTCCGCGAGGACCTGGCCGAGTACGCCGACGTGGACGGCGTCTCCGGGGAGGTCCTCGGCCCGTTCGTCTCCGCTGACGGCGAGGCCGCCCAGACGATCGTCACCTTCGACTTCGGCTCCGAGGGCTGGAACCGGATGCCCGACGCCGCGGAGGACCTGCGCGAGATCGCCGCCACCGACGCCACCACGGTCTACATCGCCGGGCCCGGCGGGCAGGCGGCGGACGCCGCCGAGGCCTTCGAGGGCATCGACACCACGCTGATCCTGCTGACCCTCGGCGTGGTGGTGGTGATCCTGCTGCTCACCTACCGCAGCCCGGTGCTCTGGCTGCTGCCGATCCTCGCGGCGGTGGTCGCCTACTTCACCTCCGGCGGGGTGGTCTACCTCCTGGCGAAGTACGCCGACCTCACCGTCAACGGCCAGTCCCAGGCGATCCTGGGAATCCTGGTGATCGGGGCCGGCACCGACTACGCGCTGCTGCTCACCGCGCGCTACCGCGAGGAGCTGCGCCGCCACGACGACCGTCACGAGGCGATGGCCGTGGCGCTGCACCGCGCCGCCCCCGCGATCCTCGCCAGCGCCGCGACGGTGTGCGCGGGCATGCTCTGCCTGCTCGCCGCCGACCTCAACTCCACCAGGGGCCTCGGCCCGGTCGCGGCGGTCGGCATCGCCGTCACCTTCCTGGTGATGGTGACCTTCCTGCCGGCCCTGCTGGTGATCTGCGGGCGCTGGGTGTTCTGGCCCAAGCGGCCGGCGTTCGGCTCCCCCGAGCCGACCAGCAGCGGGTTCTGGGCGCGGGTCGGCGAGGCGATCCGCCCGCGGCCGCGCGCGGTGTGGGTCGTCACCGCCGCGATCCTGGCCGTCGCCTGCCTCGGCTGGCTGCGCCTGGACACCCAGGGACTGGCCACCGAGGACTCCTACACCGTCGAACTGGAGTCGATCGACGGCCAGGAGGTGCTGACCGACCACGGGCTCGTGGACCAGTCCAACACCGTGCAGGTGGTCACCGACACCGACTCGGTGCCGGCCGTGGTGGACGCCCTCGCGGGCGTGGACGGCCTGGTGCCGGCCGAGCGCCCCGTGGTGCAGGGCGACACCGCGTTCGTGGAGGCGGTCCTGGACGGCGCGGACGTCTCCTCCACCGAGGCCTTCGACGTCGTCGAGGCGGCCCGCGACGCGGTGCACGCCGTACCCGGCACGGACTCGCTGGTCGGCGGCACCTCCGCCGTCTACCTCGACACCAAGACCGCCGCCAACCGCGACAACCTGGTGATCATCCCGCTGATCCTGGTGGTGGTGCTGCTGATCCTGATGGCGCTGCTGCGCGCCCTGGTCGCGCCGCTGGTGCTGATCGCGACGGTGGTGCTGTCCTTCGGTGCGGCACTCGGCATCTCGGCGCTGCTGTTCGAGTACGTCTTCGGCTTCGCCGGCTCCGACCCAGGGTTCCCGCTGTTCGCGTTCGTCTTCCTCGTCGCCCTCGGCATCGACTACAACATCTTCTTGATGACGCGCGTGCGCGAGGAGACCGCGGTGCGCGGCACGCGCCAGGGCGCGCTGGTCGCCCTGGCCTCGACCGGCGGCGTGATCACGTCGGCCGGCGTGGTGCTGGCCGCGACGTTCCTGATGCTCGGCACGATCCCGGTGGTGTTCCTCGCCGAGCTCGGCGTCACCGTCGCGCTCGGGGTCCTGCTCGACACCCTGGTGGTCCGCTCGGTGCTGGTCACCGCCCTCACCCTCGACATCGGCTCGCGGATGTGGTGGCCCAGCCGCCTCGACCGCACCGGACCTCCCGAGGACCGGGCCCCCGCGCCGGAGGCCGCCCTGCGCGGTTAGCCTGACTCGGGTGAGCCAGACCACCGACCGTCCCACCCCGCAGCAGGTACGACGGGCGCTCGCGCGAGCCGAGCGCGGCGCGGCCCTCGACGTGGCGGAGGCGACCGCGCTGCTCGCGGCGAGCGGCCCCGACCTGGACCGGCTGTGCGCGGCCGCGGCCAAGGTCCGCGACGCCGGGCTGGTGGCCGCGGGGCGCCCCGGCCTGGTGACCTACTCGCCCAAGGTGTTCATCCCGGTCACCCGGCTGTGCCGCGACCGGTGCCACTACTGCACGTTCGTCGAGACCCCGGGCCAGGCCGCCCGGGAGGGGCGCGCGCCGTACCTCTCCCCCGACGAGATCCTCGACATCGCCCGCCAGGGTGCCGAGCTCGGCTGCCTGGAGGCGCTGTTCACCCTCGGTGACCGTCCCGAGGACCGTTGGCCCGAGGCGCAGGCCTGGCTCGACGAGCAGGGCTACGACTCGACCCTGGCCTACGTGCGCGCGATGGCCGTGCGAGTGCTGGAGGAGACCGGCCTGCTGCCCCACCTCAACCCCGGCGTCATGTCGTGGGAGGAGATGAACCGACTCAAGGCGGTCTCCCCCTCGATGGGGATGATGCTGGAGACCACCTCGCGGCGGCTCTTCGAGACCAAGGGCGAGGCCCACTTCGGCTCCCCCGACAAGGACCCCGAGCTGCGCCTGCGGGTGCTCGAGGACGCCGGGCGCCTCGCGGTGCCGTTCACCACCGGTCTGCTGGTCGGCATCGGGGAGACGCTCACCGAGCGCGCCGAGACGATCTTCGCGCTGCGCGCCACCGCCCGCGCCTACGGCGCGGTGCAGGAGGTCATCGTCCAGAACTTCCGGTCCAAGCCGGACACCGCGATGCGCCACACCGACGACCTCGACCTCGAGGAGTACCGCGCCGCGATCGCGGTCACCCGGCTCGTTCTCGGCCCGAAGGCGCGCGTCCAGGCGCCGCCCAACCTCGTCGACCTCGAGGAGTGCCGCGCCCTGCTCGGCGCCGGCGTCGACGACTGGGGCGGGGTCTCCCCGCTCACCCCCGACCACGTCAACCCCGAGCGCCCCTGGCCCTCGCTGGAGCGGCTGCGCGCGCTCACCGACGAGTGCGGCTTCGAGCTCGCCCCGCGCCTCACCGTCCACCCCGAGTACGTCGTGCCCTCGCTCACCGGCGGCACCCCGTGGGTCGACCCCCGCCTGCACCGCCACGTCGCCGCGCTGGCGATCCTCGAGGGCCCCCGCGCGGGTCTCGCGCGCCCCGGCGTACGACCGGTGGGGCTGCCGTGGCAGGAGCCGGACGGCGGGTTCGCGAGCGCCGGCCGCACCGACCTGCACGCCGCCGTCGACTCCGAGGGCCGCAGCGCGGATCGCCGCGGTGACTTCGAGAGCGTCTACGGCGACTGGGACGCCGTACGTGCCGCAGCGGTCTCGACGGGCACCGGAGCCGTCGACGGCGGCTCGGTCGACGGGGCACCGGCCGTGCTCACCGCCGAGGGACGCGACGCGCTGGCCGCCGCCGAGGCCGACCCGGGCAACCTCTCCGACGCCCACGCGCTCACCCTGATGACCGCCGAGGGCGAGCTGCTGGAGGAGGTCTGCCGGCTGGCCGACCACCTGCGCCGCGAGGCGGTCGGCGACACCGTGACCTACGTCGTCAACCGCAACATCAACTTCACCAACGTCTGCTACGTCGGCTGCCGCTTCTGCGCCTTCGCCCAGCGGCGCACCGACTCCGACGCCTACTCGCTGTCCCTCGACGAGGTCGCCGACCGGGCCGCCGAGGCCTGGGACCTCGGCGCCACCGAGGTCTGCATGCAGGGCGGCATCGACCCCGAGCTGCCCGCGACCGCGTACTTCGACCTGGTCGCTGCGGTCAAGGCGAGGGTGCCGGAGATGCACGTGCACGCCTTCTCGCCGATGGAGGTCGTCAACGGCACTGCCCGCACCGGGCTGTCGATCGAGGACTTCCTGATCAAGGCGCGCGAGGCGGGCCTCGGCTCGCTGCCCGGCACCGCCGCGGAGATCCTCGACGACGAGGTCCGCTGGGTGCTCACCAAGGGCAAGCTGCCGGCGCGCACCTGGATCGAGATCGTCTCCACGGCGCACCGCCTCGGCATCCCCACGACCTCGACGATGATGTACGGCCACGTCGACAACCCACGCCACTGGGTGGGTCACCTGCGGGTGCTGTCGCGGATCCAGGACGAGTCGCGGGAGGCCGGGCGCACCGGGTTCACCGAGTTCGTGCCGCTGCCGTTCGTGCACACCTCGGCGCCGATCTACCTCGCCGGTGTCGCCCGCCCCGGTCCCACGCTGCGCGACAACCTCGCGGTCCACGCGCTCGCCCGGATCCTGCTGCACGGGCGCATCGACAACATCCAGACCAGCTGGGTCAAGCTCGGCGTCGAGGGCACCCGCGCGATGCTCCGCGCCGGCGCCAACGACCTCGGCGGCACGCTGATGGAGGAGACCATCTCGCGGATGGCCGGCTCCGAGCACGGCTCGGCGAAGACGATCGAGGAGCTCGTCGAGATCGGGTCGGGCATCGGTCGCCCGGTCGCGGAGCGCACCACGACGTACCAGCCCCGCTGAGCCTGCCCGGTTGATCGTGCCCCGCTGATCGGGCCCGGCGCACCTAGCCGCGGCCGCTGGAGGAGCGCACCCGCCGCGACACCGAGTCGATGGCCACGGCCAGCAGCAGCACCGCGCCGGTGACCATGAAGCGCACCGAGGAGTCGACGTTCATCAGGTTCAGGCCGTTCTGGATGGCCTGGAGCACCATGATGCCGAGCAGCGCGGAGTACGCCGTGCCGCGGCCGCCGAAGAGGCTGGTGCCGCCGATGACTGCGGCCGCGATCGCGGTCAGGTTCGTGTCGGTGGTGCCGCTGCTCTGCGAGACCGAGGTCAGCTGACCGGCGAGCAGGATGCCGCCGAGCGCGGCGAAGGTGGAGGCAGCGGCGAAGACGGAGAAGTAGATCCGTCCGACCTTGATGCCGGAGCGGCGCGCGGCCTCCTCGTTGCCGCCCACGGCGTACACGTGACGGCCCCACCTGGTCTTGCGCAGCACCAGGTCCATCGCGACGACCAGCGCCGCGAACAGCACGAAGAGGTAGCCCCAGCCGCGGTCGATGCCGAGGTAGTAGGTGAGGAACCCCAGCCCGGCGAGCAGCAGCGCGGCCTTGACCGCGACCAGGAGCAGGTGCGGCGGGGTGAGGCCGGCGGCGCGACGACGCCGTGCCACGAGCAGCTGGGAGCCGACGTACACCGCGACGACGACGGCGAGCAGCACGTAGGCCTGCACGTCGGTGAGGAACCGCTCGCGCGCGAACTCCCGCAGCCCCGAGTCGATCGGGAGCACGATCGTGCCCTGGTCGCCGAGCACGTAGAGCAGCGCGCCCTGGAAGGCCAGCAGACCGGCGAGGGAGAACACGAAGCTGGGCACGCCGATGCGGGTGTAGAGGAAGGCGTAGAACGACCCGATCGCGGTGCCGATCAGGACGCCGACGAGCATCCCGACCCACAGCGACTGGCTCTTGTCCACCACGAGCACCGCCATCGAGGCGGCGGCGAAGCCCGAGACCGAGCCGACCGAGAGGTCGATCTCGCCGAGCAGCAGCACCAGCACGATGCCCAGCGAGATCACCCCGACCGGCGCGGCGAACTGGGTGATCGAGACCAGGTTGCGCGAGGACAGGAACGTGGCCTCCTGGGAGTAGAAGACCAGCGAGATGATCGCCAGCCCGAACACGACCGGCAGCGCCCCGAGCTCGCCGCCCCGCAGGCGGGACCAGCCGGCCGCGACCAGGCCGCCGAGCCCGCGGCCCTGGATCAGCCGCTCGTCGGCGACGTCGGCGGCGACCGGGGAGGACGTCGGGTCCAGCGTGCTGCTCACTGCTCTGCCTCCGGGTGGGTCTGACGGGCGCGGCTGGCGCGGGTCGCGACGACGTTGTCCGAGGCGCCGGTGATCGCGGCCACCAGCTGCTCGGTGTTGACCTCCTCGGCGCGGAACTCCGCGGTGTTGCGCCCCAGCCGCAGCACCACGATCCGGTCGGCGACGGCCTGGACGTCGGCCATGTTGTGGCTGACCAGGATCACCCCCAGGCCGGTGTCGCGCAGCCGCTCGATGAGGTTGAGGACCTCGGCGGTCTGCGCGACACCGAGCGCGGCGGTCGGCTCGTCGAGCATCACGATCCGCGGCTCGCCCACCAGGGCCCGCGCGATCGCCACGGTCTGGCGCTGCCCGCCGGAGAGCGAGGCGACCGGGATCCGCACCGAGGGGATCTTGGCGGAGAGGGTGCGCAGCAGGCGCCACGACTCCCGCTCCATCGCGACCTCGTCGAGCACCTCGGCCCGATGCAGCTCCTGGCCGAGGAACAGGTTGGCGACGACGTCGAGGTTGTCGCACAGCGCGAGGTCCTGGAAGACCGTCGCGATGCCCAGCGCCTGGGCGGCCGCGGGGCCACCCACGGTGACGCGTCGGCCGCCGAAGACGATCTCCCCGTCGTCGGGGGCGTAGACCCCGGAGATCACCTTCACCAGCGTGGACTTGCCGGCACCGTTGTCGCCCACCAGGGCGACCACCTCCCCGGCGGCCACCTCGAGGTGGACGTCGGTGAGCGCCTGCACCGCACCGAACCTCTTGTGGACCCCGGCGAGGGAGAGGACCGCCTCCCCCTGCGCCGGGCCGCTGCCCACCTGCTCCGTCGTCGTGCTCATCAGGAGATGCCGGCCTCCGTGCAGGCCTTCGCGTAGTCGCCGGTGCAGATGTCCTCGGCGGTGTAGAAGCCGTCGGCGATCACGGTGTCGGCCACGTTGTCCGCAGTCACGACGATCGGGTCGAAGATGTAGGACGTCACGCCCTCGAAGTCGGTCTGGTCGACGCCGGTGTCGCTGGTGGCGCCCGGCTCCTCGCCGTTCGCCAGCTGCACGGCGACCTCCGCCGCGGTCTCCGCCTCGATCGCGATCGGCTTGTAGATCGTCATCGCCTGCTCACCGGCGAGGATGCGCTGGATCGCGGCGATCTCGGCGTCCTGCCCGGTGATCGGGGGCAGCTGGTTGAGGGCGACGCCGGCACCGGTCATCGCCGCGACCACACCGCCGGCCTGCCCGTCGTTCGCGGCGTACACGCCGACGATCTCGCTGGGGTCGTACTTGCTCAGCTGGTCGGTGGTCCACTGCTGGGCGTTCTCGGGGCTCCAGTCGGGGTTGTCGTACTCCGCGAGGATCTTCACGCCGCTCTTGTCGAGCACGCTGTGCGCGCCGGCCTTGAACTGCGCGGCGTTGGGATCGGTGGGCGCACCGTTGAGCATCAGGATGCTGCCCTTGTCGCCGACCGCCTCGGCGAGCGCCTCGGCCTGCATCTTGCCGACGGTCTCGTTGTCGAAGGACATGTAGTAGTCGGCGCCCTCGATGAACCGGTCGTAGGCGATGACCGGCACGTCCTGGCCCTGCGCCTCCTGGACCATGCCGGTGGCACCGGCCCCGTTGACCGGATCGAGCACCATCACGTCGGCGCCCGCGGTCAGCGCGCTGGTGACCTGCTGGGCCTGCTTCTGCTCGTCCTGGTCGGCGTTGTAGTAGTCGACCTCGCAGTCCGGACAGAGCTCGGCGACCTTCGCCTCGAAGAGCGGCTTGTCGAACGCCTCGTAGCGGGTGGTCTTGGACTCCGGGAGCAGCAGCGCGATGGTGCCGCCGGACGCGCTGTCGCCCCCGCTGTCGTTGTTGTCGCTCTCCTCGTCGTTGGCGCCGCAGGCCGCGAAGGAACCGGCGCCCAGGATGAGTGCGGCCCCCAGGGCCGCCACGCGGTGAAGGTGGATGGTCATGGTCGCTCCTCGACTGGCGCGGCCTCTGCCGCAGGACGGGACTGGTCGAGTGTCGAACGTCACACTGTTGTCGTCAAGGACCGAAGGCGAATCGTGACCAACCGTGGGTATGCCCCGCCTTGACGTCAACTCTTGACCGTTACGCCGCCGGGCGGGCACGCTTCGCCCATGTCGTCGGTCCGCTCAGCCCCGGGCTCCACCTCCGCACTGCGGGTGGCCAACCAGCAGCGGGTTCTCGACGTGCTGCGCGGCGCGGTGGCCGACGTCCCCGCGGACGGCACACCGTCCACGGCGTACACCCAGGCGGAGCTGGCGCGCACGACCGGCCTGGCGCCGGCCACGGTGTCGAACATCGTGCGCGAGTTGACCGGGGCCGGGCTCGCCGAGACCACGCCGGGCGCGGGCCGGCGCGGCTCGGCCGTGCGGCTCTCGGCCGCCGCCGGGACGGTGGCCGGCATCGACTTCGGCCACAGCCACGTCGCGGTGGCGGTCGGCGACCTCGTGGGCCGGGTGCGCCGGGAGCGGCGGGTCCCGCTGGAGGATCCCGCCGACCACCGCGGCGCGCTGGCCCTGGCTGCCGCCCTCCTGGAGGAGCTGCTCGAGGGCGAGGGCCCGGCGCGGCACGTCGCGCTGGGCCTGCCCGCGCCGGTCACCGACGATGTCATCCGCTCCGCGGCCATCTTCCCCGGGTGGGAGGGCATCGATGCCCGAGCCGCCGCGGCCCAGGTGCTCGACGCGCCCGTGCACGTGGAGAACGACGCCAACCTGGGCGCGCTGGCCGAGCACCGCGTCGGGGTCGCCCGCGGGCACCGCAGCTCGGTGTTCGTGAAGATCTCCTCCGGGGTCGGCGCCGGGATCGTCATCGACGACCAGCTCCTGCACGGCGCCGGCGGCAGCGCCGGCGAGATCGGTCACCTGACCCTCGACGACCAGGGCCCGCTGTGCCGCTGCGGCAGCCGCGGCTGCCTGGAGGCCTACACCTCCGTCGGCACCGTGCTCTCGATGATGGCCGGCCAGCTGCCCGGAGCCAGCTTCGACGACGTCGTGGCCGCCGCCCGCGCCGACAACGTCTCCGCGCAGCGCGCGCTCGAGGACGCCGGCCTGCACCTCGGCTGGGGCCTGGCCAGCATCGTCAACCTGCTCAACCCCGCCGTCGTCGTCGTCGGCGGCGACATGGCCCGCGCGGGCTCCCTGATCCTGGACTCGGCCCGCATCGGGCTGCGCCGCCACGCCCTCGACGCGGTCGCCCTCACCCCCGTGGTGGCCAGCGAGCTGGGCGAGCGCGCCAGCCTCGTGGGAGCGGTCCTGCTGGCCGCTGAGCGCACGGTCCTCTCGGTCGACTGAGCGCCCTGGGCGTGGGTCGGATCTCGCATGGTGGGTCTCGGCCTCGGGTACCCCTGGGCCGACACCGATGAAGGAGGCCGCATGACGAGCAACGACACCAACCCGGACCCGGGCGACCGCGAGATCTACGGCGACTACAGCGTCGACGACGAGGACCAGCCGGGCGCCGAGGACATGCTCCTGAACGACGACATCGTGGACGAGGCGGACCGCGGCTACTCCCCGCCCGAGAAGTACTCCCCCGCACAGGGCTACGGCAACACGCCCTGGGAGGAGGAGCACCGCGAGACCATCGACCAGCGCGAGCGCCAGGAGATCCCCGAGCCGGATCCCTACGAGCAGGCCGCGGCCGAGGACCTCGACACGATCGAGGGCACCACGGCGAGCAGCGAGGTCGGCGACCAGCGCGCCGGACGCCTCGTGGACCCCAACGAGGGCATCGGCGAGGACACCGAGCCCGACCTGGTGGGTCGCGACGTCGGCATCGACGGTGCGGCCGCCTCGGCCGAGGAGGCCGCCGTCCACGTCGTACCCGACGACGAGCTGGAGTAGGGCTGCGCGGGCCTCATCCCTCGAGCACGCGCTCGAAGTGCTCCACGACCGGGAACGGGTCGTAGAAGTGGTGCAGCAGGCGCCGCCACTCCGCGTACGCCGCGGAGCCCCGGAACCCCTCGGTGTGGTCCTCCAGGCGCTCCCACTCCACGAGGAGCAGGAAGGTGTCGGGGCGCTCCACGCAGCGTGAGAGCTCGAGGCTCCCGAAGCCGGGACTGGCCGAGATGATGGTCCTCGCCTCCGCGAACGCGGCGAGGAACTCCTCGGCCGTCCCGGGCCGGACGGGCAGCAGGGCGTGCTCGAGGATCATGGCGCGAGGCTAGCGGCCGGCGGCGCACCGGTTCACGCATCTCCCGACGCCCGCGCCGGGGCGCGCCTACGATGCCGCCATGACGGGCACCCTGCTGCTGATCCTCGGCGAGATCCCGTGGGAGGACGAGCCGACCCTCGACGACGACTTCGGTGAGGTCGCCAGCGGCGTGCCGGTGGCGTTCGGCCTGTTCTTCGCGCTGATCGTCGTCATCGGCATCGCCTCGGCGATCTGGCGGGTGTCCACGGCGCGCCGGATGGCACGGGACGCCGGCCTCGACGAGGACGACGCCACCAGGATGGCGCTGCTCAGCGACCAGGGGCTGAGCACGACGTACCTCGCCTCGAGCCTGCGCGCCCAGCAGCCCCCGGCCCAGCAACCCCCGGCCCAGCGATCCGGCGAGGCGCGACCGGTCGCGGAGCGGCTGCGCGAGCTCACCGCGCTGCGCGACGACGGCCTGCTCACCGAGGAGGAGTACGCCGAGCGCCGGCGCGCGATCCTCGACGACGTCTGAGCCGGTCGGCCGGTCGGCCGGTCGGCCGGTCGGCTCAGGCCAGCACGACCTCGACCTCGAACCCCTCGGAGTTGGTCAGGTACAGCGCGGTGTGCTGCTCCCCGCCCGCGTGCGGGAACCGGTCGGCGAACAGCTCGTGCCAGCCGTGGCCCGACGACTCCGCACGGAGCCGGTCGAGCGCGGCCCGGTCGGCGTCCTCCGGCATCAGCAGCGCGAGGTGGTTGAGGCCGGGGCGCATCCGGTCGTGGGGCACGTCGAGCTGGTCCGCCGAGCGCTCGAGGAACAGGTAGGTCCCGTCGGGGTGGACCCACGAGGAGCCCTCGATGTCGATCTCCCAGCCCAGCTCACCGAGCAGCCAGCCCCACTCGTCGACCGCCAGGCCTGGATCGGACACCCACAGGTCGAGGTGGTGCACCGCGCGCTCCATGTCGGCATCCTAGGCCCGCGACAGCCCCCGCCGAGCGAGAACACGTTCTAGGGTGCGGCCATGCGGTTCTCGATCAACACGGCCTTCCTGCCCACCGAGCAGCTCCTCGAGATCGCCCGGGTGGCCGACGCGCTGGGCTACCACGGCATCGCGGTGCCCGAGCACGTCGTGGACCTCGAGACGCTGCGCACGCCGTACCCCTACACCCCCGACGGACAACGGCGCTGGAGCCTGGACGCGCAGTGGCCGGACCCGTGGGTGCTCATCGGCGCCCTCGCCGCGGTGACCACCCGGCTGCGGTTCGTGACCACTGTCTACGTGCCCGCGCTGCGTCACCCGCTCACGGTCGCCAAGGCGGTCGGCACCGCGGCCGTGCTCTCCGGCAACCGGGTGGCGCTCGGCGTCGGGATCGGCTGGTGCGAGGAGGAGTTCGAGCTGCTCGGCCAGGACTTCCGCACCCGCGGCCGTCGTACCGACGAGGCGCTCGCGCTGTGCCGCGCGATGTGGACGCCGGGGATGAAGTCCTTCGAGGGCGAGTTCCACTCGGTGCCGCCGCTCGCGATGGAGCCGACCCCCACCGAGCAGCCCCCGATCTACGTCGGCGGGCTCTCCGAGGTCGCCTTCCGCCGCGCCGCGCGCCACGACGGCTGGGTCGGCGACATGTACCGCACCGACGAGGCGATCGCCCACGCCGCCCGGCTTGCCGAGGTGCGCCGCGAGCAGGGCCGCGCCGGCGACTTCGAGGTGCTCGTCGCGCTGACCGACGCGTTCCTCCCCGAGCACTTCCGCCGTGCCCGGGAGGGCGGCGTCACCGAGTGCATGACCATGCCGTGGGCCTACTACCACGGCATGCACGCCACGCTCGCGCAGAAGCTCGAGAGCATGGAGCGCTTCGCCGCCGACGTCATCGCGCCGCTGGCGGAGGCTGCCTGAGTCTCAGCCTGCTCCGATCACACCCGAGCGGCGGTCACTCCCACTCTCCCCTTAACGAGCGGGAGCCGAACTCCGCTCGTTCCTCGCTCCACTCACTCCCACTCTCCCCTTAACGAGTGGGAGCTGAGTTCCGCTCGTTCCTCGCTCCACTCACTCCCACTCGATGGTCCCCGGGGGCTTCGACGTGATGTCGATCGTCACCCGGTTGATCTCCGCCACCTCGTTGGTGATCCGCGTGGAGATGCGCTCCATGACCTCATAGGGCAGGCGCGCCCAGTCGGCCGTCATCGCGTCCTCGGAGGTGACCGGGCGCAGCACGACGGGGTGGCCGTAGGTGCGGCCGTCGCCCTGGACACCGACCGAGCGGACGTCGGCGAGCAGCACGACCGGCATCTGCCAGATCTCGCGGTCCAGGCCGGAGCGGGTCAGCTCCTCGCGGGCGATCAGGTCGGCCTGGCGCAGAATGTCGAGGCGCTCGCGGGTGACCTCGCCGATGATCCGGATACCGAGGCCGGGGCCCGGGAACGGCTGGCGCCACACCATCGTGTCGGGCAGCCCGAGCTGCTCGCCGACCGCACGGACCTCGTCCTTGAACAGCGTGCGCAGCGGCTCGATCAGCTCGAAGTCGAGGTCGTCGGGCAGGCCACCGACGTTGTGGTGGGACTTGATGTTGGAGGTGCCGGCACCGCCGCCGGACTCGACCACGTCGGGGTAGAGCGTGCCCTGGACGAGGTAGCCGGTGCCGTGGGCGTCGCCGAACACGCGCACCTGGGCGGCCTCGAAGGTGCGGATGAACTCGCGGCCGATGATCTTGCGCTTGGTCTCCGGGTCGGTGACCCCGGCCAGCGCGTCGAGGAAGCGCTCCTCGGCGTCGACCACGTCGAGGGAGTCGAAGACCTCCTCGAAGTCCCGCTTGACCTGGGCGGTCTCGCCGGCGCGCATCATGCCGTGGTCGACGTAGACGCAGGTGAGGCGGTCGCCGATGGCGCGCTGCACGATCGCGGCGGCCACGGCGGAGTCGACACCACCGGACAGGGCGCAGATCGCGCGACCCTCACCGACCTGCTCGCGGATCAGCTCGACCTGCTCCTCGACGATGTTGACCATCGTCCAGGTCTGGCGGCAGCCGGCGATGTCGTGGAGGAAGTGCTCGAGGATCTCCTGGCCGTGCTCGGAGTGCAGCACCTCGGGGTGCCACTGCACGCCGGCGAAGCCGCGGTCGACGTTCTCGAAGGCGGCGACCGGGGTGTCCGCGGTGGACGCCAGCACGGTGAAGCCCTCCGGCGCCTGCGCCACGGAGTCGCCGTGCGACATCCACACGTTGTGCTCGACCGGTACGCCGGCGAGCAGGGTGCCCGGCTCGGCGATCGTCACCGGGGTGCGGCCGTACTCGCGCGCACCGGTGTGCGCGACCTCGCCGCCGAGGCCCTGGGCCATCAGCTGGAAGCCGTAGCACATGCCGAACACGGGAGTGCCGGCCTCGAAGAGGGCCTGGTCGATCCCGGGCGCGCCCTCGGCGTACACGCTCGAGGGGCCGCCGGACAGGATGATCGCCTTCGGCTTGCGCGCGAGCATCTCCGCCACCGGCACGGTGTGCGGGACGATCTCGGAGTAGACCCGCGCCTCGCGCACCCGGCGCGCGATCAGCTGGGCGTACTGCGCGCCGAAGTCGACGACCAGGACGAGGTCGTGGTCGGGCGTCGCCGCCGAAGAAGTCGCAGACATGGCCGAATCGTACCGGCGTGACGCCCCCGAAAATGCATCAGGGCCCGGCCGGGGAGGGAGTGGCCGGGCCCTGATCGTCCATGCCCTGTCGGACAGCGCCTGGACACACCGACCCGGCCGCAGGGAGGGAGCCGTGCATGGTCACCGGGTCTGTCCAGGGCAACGAACCGGACCGCCGGCGGTTACGCCGGGAACGCGAAAGTCGCGGATCCGCGACCGCGGCGCCGCGGCCCGCACCGGTCTCAGCTGACGCCCACCACCGGCAGCCTCAGCGCGGCCGGCGCGGTCGGCGGCACCGCCGGGTCGCGCGGCGCCACCGGCGCGATGCGGACGTACGCCGCCCCCAGGTCCGGGCGCGGGTCGGCCTCGCCCTTGTTGGGCCACAGCGACATCGCCCGCTCGGCCTGGGCGGTGATCGTCAGCGACGGGTTGACCCCGAGGTTGGCGGTGACCGCGGAGCCGTCGGCGATGTGCAGGCCGGGGTGGCCGTAGACGCGCTGGTAGGGGTCGATGACGCCGGTCTCGGGTGAGTCGCCGATCGCGCAGCCGCCGATGAAGTGCGCGGTCAGCGGGCGGTTGAACTGCTCGCCGATGTTGCCGCCCGGGGTGCCGTTGATGATCCGCGCCATCGCCTTGACGGCGGTGTTCGCCGCCGGGATCCAGGTGGGGTTCGGGACACCGTGGCCCTGCCGCGAGGTCAGGTAGCGCCGCCGGGTGCCGGGGATGCGCTTGGTGTAGGTGGTGATCGAGTTGTCCAGGCTCTGCATCACCAGCGCGATCACGGTGCGCTCCGACCAGTGCCGCAGGTCGTAGAGGTCGCGCACGTGGCGGCGCTGCTTCCAGGTCTCGCGCAGCCAGGTCTGCCAGCGCGGCGCCGGGCCGTCGCCCTCGGTGAGCACCGTCTGCAGCAGCGACATGAAGTTGCTGCCCTTGCCGTAGCGCACCGGCTCGATGTGGGTGTCGGCGTCGGGGTGGAAGCTGGACGTGATCGCGATGCCCTGGCTGTAGTCGACCTTGGTGTCCGGCGCGATGGCGCCGAGGATCGACTCGGAGTTGGTGCGCGAGAGGTAGCCCAGCCGCTCGGAGATCTGCGGCAGGTGCCCCTCGTCGCGCATCCGGTGCAGCAGCCGCTGGGTGCCCAGCGCGGAGGCCGCCACCACGACCTGCTGGGCGGTGAGCACCCGGCGTGCCGAGCGCCGCCCGGTCTTGGCCTTGGTGAAGCGCACGTGCACGTCGTAGCCGCCGCCGGCCCGCGGCGCGAGCCGGGTGACGGTGGTCAGCGGCAGCACCTTCACCCCGCGCTGCTCGGCGAGGTAGAGGTAGTTCTTGACCAGGGTGTTCTTGGCGTTGTGCAGGCAGCCGGTCATGCAGCCGCCGCAGCCGATGCAGGTCTTGCGGTCCGGGCCGGCGCCGCCGAAGTACGGGTCGGCCACCACGTCGCCCGGCTGGTCGCCGGGGCCGCCGAAGAAGACGCCCACGGGCGTGGGCGCGAAGGTGTCGGCCACGCCCATCTCGGTCGCGACCTTCTCCATCACCTCGTCGGCCGGGGTGCGCAGCGGGTTCTCGACCACGCCCAGCATCCGCTTCGCCTGGTCGTAGTACGGCGCGAGCTCAGAGCGCCAGTCGGTGATGTGGCTCCACTGCGGGTCGTTGAAGAACGCCGGCAGCGGCTCGTAGAGCGTGTTGGCGTAGACCAGCGAGCCACCGCCCACCCCGGCGCCCGACACGATCATGCAGTCGCGGATCGCGTCGATGCGCTGGATGCCGTAGCAGCCGATCTCGGGGCGGAAGAGGTACTTGTCGACCTCGAAGGAGTGCCGGGGCAGGTCCTCGTCGCGGAACCGGGCGCCGGCCTCGAGCACCCCGACGCGGTAGCCCTTCTCGCTCAGCCGCAGCGCGGTGACCGAGCCGCCGAAGCCGGACCCGATCACCAGCACGTCGAAGTCGAGCTCCGCGCCCCCGTCACTGGCACTCTCGCTGCTGCTCACGTCGTGATCCCCCCGTTGGTACGCCGACCCGCTCACGGGCGGCCGAGCTTCTTCATCAGGCGCAGGTTGGCCGTCATGACCTTGCCGTACAGCTCATCGGACATCCCGAGCATCGGGGCGATCCGGATCAGCCGCTGGGTGGCCACCGACTGCGGCTCGGTGTAGCGCAGGATCCCCTCGGCGCCCTGGCGCCTGCCCATCCCCGACTGGCGCATGCCGCCCATCGGGCTGTCGATGCTGGCGAAGACCGCACCGAAGGCCTCGTTGACGTTCACGGTGCCGCAGCGGATCTGGGCCGCCACGGCGCGCCCCCGCGAGCCGTCACGGGTGTAGACCGAGGCGTTGAGGCCGTAGTCCCCCTCGTTGGCGCGGGCGATCGCATCGGCCTCGTCGTGGAAGCGGTAGATCGAGACGACCGGGCCGAACGTCTCGTGGCCGAAGCAGGTCATGTCGGGGGTGACGTGCTCGAGGATCGTCGGCTCGAAGAAGTACGGCCCGAGGTCCGGACGGGCCTTGCCGCCGGCGAGCACCCGCGCGCCCTTGGCGACCGCGTCCTCGACGTGGGCGGTGACGGTGTCGAGCTGGGCCTGGCTGATCAGCGGGCCCATGTCGTTGCCCCACTCCAGCGTCGCGCCCAGCGTCATCGCCTGGGTGCGGGCCACGAACCGCTCCACGAAGCGGTCGTAGACCTGGTCGGCCACGAAGATCCGCTCGGTGGAGACGCACAGCTGCCCGGAGTTGGAGAACGACGCGCGCACCGCACCCTCCGCGGCCCGCTCCACGTCGGCGTCGCGCAGCACGAGCAGCGGGTTCTTGCCGCCGAGCTCCAGGGAGCAGCCGATCAGGCGGTCCGCACAGCCGCGCGCGACGATCCGGCCGGTCGCGGTGGAGCCGGTGAAGCAGAGGTAGTCGGCGTGCCCGATCACCGCGGTGCCGATCTCGTCGCCGGGGCCGGCCACGACCTGCCACAGGTCGGCGGGGAACCCGGCCTCCTCGAGCAGCTGGGCGCCGAGCGCCGCGGAGAGCATCGTCTGGGCGTCGGGCTTGATCACCACCGCGTTGCCCGCGGCCAGCGCCGGCAGCCCGTCGCACAGCGCCATCGTGAACGGGTAGTTCCACGGCGAGATGATGCCGACGACGCCCTTCGGGACCCGGTTGACCTCGACGCGGGTCAGGCCCGGGACCACGCCGAGCTTGCGCTGGGTGCCGAGGTGCTCACCGGCGGTGCGGCCGTAGTAGCGCGCAGTCAGCGCGATGTGGAGCGGCTCGTCGAAGGCGTGCTTGCGGGCCTTGCCCGACTCCCACACGATCAGGTCGACGATCTCGTCCTGGCGGTCCAGCACCAGGTCGTGCAGGCGCAGCAGGGCGGCGGCGCGCTCGGCGACCGGCACCCGGGCCCAGGACTCCTGCGCCCGGCGGGCCCGCGCGAACGCCTCGGCCACGTCGGTGGTGCTCGACTGGGGCACGTGCGCCAGCGGGGCTCCGTTGAGCGGCGAACGGACCTCGTGGGTGCGTCCGGAGGTGGCCGCGATCCGGCTGGTCAGCGCGCTGACGTAGTCGGGCTCGAGGGCGTACGACGCGGTCGGGTCGTGCTCGGGGTCGTGCGGGCCCTCGACGAGGGGACCACCGGGCGTGGGGTTCGAAGCGCTCATGTACCGAGAGTATGTGACCGTGGTCTCCGAAACTACCTCTCGGTAGGGATCTCCTCCTTTGACACGTCGCGGCGCCCTGTCAATCCCTGTCGATCGCTCACGCCGGCTCGGGCGCAGAGGTGTAGATCGACTTCAGCTCGGTGTACTCCGCGAGCCCCTCGGGTCCGAACTCGCGGCCGATGCCGGAGTCCTTGAAGCCGCCGAAGGGCGCGGCGAAGTCCATCGTGTAGGTGTTGACGCCGTAGGTGCCGGCGCGCACCCGCCGGGCCACCCCGAGCCCCGCCTCCGGGTCGGCGGTCCACACCGTGCCGGCCAGGCCGTAGTCGGAGTCGTTGGCGATCCGCACCGCCTCGTCGACCCCGTCGTAGCCGATCACCGACAGGACCGGGCCGAAGATCTCCTCCTGCGCGATCCGCATCCGGTTGTCGACGTCGGCGAAGACCGTGGGGCGCACGTACCAGCCGCGGTCGACGCCAGCGGGCAGGCCGTTGCCGCCGACGACGAGGCGCGCGCCCTCCTCCTGGCCCAGGGCGATGTACTTCTCGACGCGCTCCTGCTGGCGGCGGGCGACCATCGGGCCGATCTCCGTCGCCGGATCGCCGGGGTCGCCGACGGCCATGCCGTCGACGGTCTGAGCCAGCGCCTCAACGACCTCGTCGTAGCGGCTGCGCGGCGCCAGGATCCGGGTCTGGGCCACGCAGGCCTGACCGGAGTTCATCAACCCGATGAAGCGCAGCCCCGCCATCGTGGTCTCGAGGTCGGCGTCGTCGAGCACGATGGCGGCCGACTTGCCGCCCAGCTCGAGGCTGACCCGGCGCAGCCGCTCGCCGCAGACCGCCGCGATCCGGCGCCCCGCGGCGGTCGACCCGGTGAAGGCGACCTTGTCGACGCCGGGGTGCGCGACGAGGTGCTCGCCCACCTCCCGGCCGGCCGCGACGATGTTGACCACGCCCGCCGGGACGCCGGCCTCGGCGAGCAGCTCGGCCATCAGGTAGGCGTCCAGCGGCGTCTCGGGCGCGGGCTTGAGCACGACCGTGTTGCCGGCCAGCAGCGCCGGCACGACCTTGGAGATGGTGGTGAACTGCGGGACGTTCCACGGCGGGATCGCCGCGACCACCCCCAGCGGCTCGCGTCGTACGACGACGTCGGCGCCGAGCACGCCGGGGCGGGTCTCCTCCCAGGCGAAGTCCCGGGCGATGCCGAGGAACGCCTCGATCTGCATCCACGGGGCCGGGGACTGGGCGAGCTGGGAGAACGAGATCGGCGAGCCCATCTCGGCGGTGATCACCTCGGCCATCTCCTGCATCCGGGCGGCGTAGAGCCCGGAGAAGACCTCGAGGACGGCGATCCGCTCCTGCGGCGACATCCGCGGCCACGGCCCCTCGTCGAAGGCACGGCGCGCCGCGGCGACCGCGGCGTCGATGTCGCCAGCGCTGCCCTCGGGGACCGTGGCCACCACCTGCTCGCTGTGCGGGGAGACCACCTCCAAGGTGGCCGAGGTCGCCGGCGCGGCCCAGCCGCCGTCGATGAAGAAGGCGTCCCGGTCGAGGGAGCGGTCGAGCGTCATGGGATCTCCTGGAGCGATGTCGCGGGGTCAGGCGCCGGTCGGCGCGACCTGGAGGAAGTCGGTGAAGCCGCTGGGGTCGTGGCGCCCGATGCAGAAGTGCTCGAAGAGGCCCCAGCCCTCGTGGGTGCGCCCGCCCTCGGTGAGCACGGCGCGCCCGACGTGGTCGGTGCAGCCGAACATCACCCGCCCCTGTACGGCCGGGTCGGTCAGGTCGTAGGTGACCCGCTCGGTGAACTTCTCGCCCTTCCAGGTGCCGTGCAGCCAGTCGGGGTCGCCGCCGTACCCGCCACCGACGTGCAGCGGCGCGGCGAGCAGCGAGCTGACCTCGAGCTCCAGGGCCTCCCCCATCGGCGTGGTGCAGCGGATGGTGGCGCCGGTCGGCGTGCGGCCGCCGGGCGCGTAGTGGATGCGGACCTGCGGCCAGCCGAGCTGCTCGACGCGGCCGTCGGGATGGATGCGGTGGCAGTCGTTGAGCGTGCGGTAGCCGTCCGGGTCCTCCTGGAGGATCACCACCACCGCGAAGTCCTCGAAGCGCATCGGGACGTAGAGCCACCACATGCCCTCGAACGGCGGATCGCTGGGCGCCCCCGCCGGCTCGGCCTCGCCGACCGGGCGGATGCCCCAGGAGCGGTCCCGGGTGCCCACCCAGCGGTCCGGGGTGACCTCGATGCGCTCGCCGTCGACGCTGAGGTGGCCCTCCCAGGTGCCGACCTGGGCGAAGCGCTGGGCGTCGAGGGTCACCCGCGCCCCGGAGCGCAGCACGTGCGGGAGCTCCTGGAGCACCGGGAAGGAGCCGGTCCAGGTCAGGTCGGCGGCGATGCCGTCGGTCTCCTCGAGCTCGATGTGCAGCCGCTCGAGCGGCTCCACGACGTCGAGGCGGTAGCCGCCGACGCGCTGGTGGAGGCGGTCGCCGTCGCACAGGTCGGAGAGGTGGACGGCGGTCTGGCGACCCTCACGGGCCACCAGCATGAAGGCATCCTTGGTGCCGAGGTTGGGGTAGTAGCCCAGCCCGGTGATCACGAAGATCTCCCCGCTGCGGTCGTGGGCGTTGAAGTAGGACCGGTCGTAGAAGTTGCGGTCGCTGCTGGCCGGCCAGCCGATCGGCAGCGGCGCCTGGTGCAGCGGGTACTCGTCCAGCGGACCGATCATGCGCCGACCTCCTCGAGGAGCCGCTCGACGAGCGGCTTGCAGTGGAACAGCGACTCGACGTCGTCGGGACGCTCGATCTCGCCGAAGTGGATCTGCCGCGCCCCGGTGCGCATGAAGACGATGCACCACTGCACGCCGTTGAACACGTCGTACCAGCGCAGGTCGCCCAGGGGTACGCCGGCGAGCCGCTCGTAGGTCGCGCGGACGTCGGCCTCGACGAGCAGGTCGGGCATGCCGGGCATCTCGAGCACGCCGGTGATCGACTCGAAGACCTGGTGGGCGAAGAGCATCCAGCTCACGTCGAGCTCGCGCGGCCCGAGGGTGGCCATCTCCCAGTCCAGGACCCCGACCGGGCGGAAGTCGTCGTAGAGCACGTTGCCGATGCGCGAGTCGCCCCAGCACAGCACCGCCTCGTCGGTGTCCGGGAGGTGCTCGGCGAGCCAGGCGAGCCCGCGCTCGACCATCGGCGAACGGCCGACGTCGGGGATCGCGAAGTCGTACCACGCGCGGGTGCGGGCCAGGGCCCGGGCGAGCGGCGTGGGTCCCTCGTGCCCGTGCCGGCCGGGGTCGAGGAAGCCGAACGTCGTGGCGGCGTCGGGGATCGCGTGCAGCCGGGTCAGCACCTCGACGGTGCTGTCCTGGAGCCGGCGCTGCTGCTCGGGGGTGGCGTCGTGGAGCCAGTTGTCGCCGAAGTTGTAGGGCAGCACGTCCTGCGGCACGACGCCGTCGAGGCGGTCCATCACGAAGAACGGCGTGCCCAGCACGTCGCCGGTCGGCTCCAGCCAGTGCACCTGCGGGACCGGTACGTCGGTGAGCTCGCCGACCAGCCGGATCGCGTCGTACTGCTCGGCGAGGGCGTACTCGGGGAACACCGGGAAGTCCTCGGGCGCCGGGGCGACCCGCGCGACGTAGCGACCGGAGCGGGGTGCACCCTCCTCGGTCCACTCGACGTCGAGCAGCATCGTCTCCGAGGACATGCCGTTGGCCTCGCTGGCGTCGAGGAGCGTCACCCGGGGGGCCGCGCCGGGCGGGAGGTGGGTGGCCAGCCAGGCGGCGAGCCGGGCCGGGACGTCGCGCGCGTCCCGGCTCGAGCGCTGCAGGGTCATGTCGGCCGGGGGCGGCGCCTGGGTCACGAGACCCTCCTCGATGTGAGACACGTCACTTTCGCGCCAGCATCGATGGAACACGTTCTAGTTGTCAACGGTCTCGCCAAGAGACCAACGGGGCCGTCACACGATGTCGGCCACCTGCACCCGCGCCTCGTCGGCCTCCTGGTCGGTCGCCATCAGCTGGCTGCGCCGCTCGGCCTCGACGCGACGCAGGTAGTGGTCGACCTCGCGCTCGACGCTCGCGGCGTCCCAGCCGAGCTCCCCGGCCATCAGGAGCGCCGCCGGGCGGGCGGCCTCGACCCCCCGGTCGAAGGTCTCGATCGAGATCCGGGTGCGCCGGGTCAGCACGTCGTCGAGGTGCCGCGCGCCCTCGTGGGTCACCGCGTAGACGACCTCGGCCGCGAGGTAGTGCGGCGCCCCGGCCAGCGGCTCGGCCAGCTCCGGGCGGGCGCCGATCAGGTCGAGCAGCTCGTCGACCAGGCCGCCGTAGCGGCCCAGCAGGTGGTCGATCCGGCCGATCTCGATGCCTGCGGCCCGCGAGAGCGCCACCCGCTGGTTGGTCCGCGCCTCGTAGCCCGTGGCCCCGGCCAGCGGCACCCGCTCGGTGATGCTGTCCGGCACCCTCGCGTCCTCGCGCAGGGCGTGGTCGACGGCGTCCTTCGCCATCACGCGGTACGTCGTGAGCTTGCCGCCCGCGACCAGGACCAGCCCGGGCACCGGCTCGGCGACGGTGTGCTCGCGGGAGAGCTTGGTGGTCTCGCCCAGGTCGCCCGCCCGGGCCACCGGCTTGAGCAGCGGGCGCAGGCCGGCGTACACGCCGACGACGTCCTCGTGGTCGAGCGGGTCCTTGAGCAGGGTGTTGACGTGGGCCAGCAGGTAGTCGATGTCGGCGCGGCTGGCGGCGGGGTGCGCGAGGTCGAGGTCCCAGGCGGTGTCGGTGGTGCCGATGATCCAGTACAGCCCCCACGGGATCACGAACAGCACCGACTTCTCGGTCTTGGTGATGAAGCCGCACTCCGAGCGGATCCGGTCGCGCGGCACCACGAGGTGCACCCCCTTGGAGGCGTCGACGTCGAGCCGGGCGTCGCCGCCGAGCAGCTCCTGCACCTGGTCGGTCCACACGCCCGCCGCGTTGATCACGGTGCGGGCGCGGATCTCGAGGTCGATGCCGTTCTCGAGGTCGCGCGCGCTCACCCCGACCACCCGCTCGCCCTCGCGCAGGAAGCCGGTGACCTGGGTGCGGGTCGCCACGTGGGCGCCGTTGGCCGCGGCGGTGCGCGCCAGCGTCATCACCAGGCGGGCGTCGTCGACCTGGCAGTCGTAGTAGCGGATCGCGCCGTGCAGGTCCTCGGTCCGCAGGTCCGGCGCCATCCGCGCGACCTGCTTGCGGAACAGGTGCTTGTGCTTGGGCACGCCCATGTCGCGGCGCCCGGACATCGCCATCGCGTCGTACAGCGCGACGCCGGCGCCGACGTAGGGGCGCTCCCACGCGTGGTGCAGCGGGTAGAGGAAGGCGACCGGCCGCACCAGGTGCGGGGCGAGGCGGGTGAGCAGCAGGCTGCGCTCGGCGAGCGCCTCGCGGACCAGGGCGAAGTCGAGCATCTCCAGGTAGCGCAGCCCGCCGTGGACCAGCTTGCTGGACCGGCTGGAGGTGCCCGAGGCGAGGTCGCGCTGCTCGACCAGGCCCACGGACAGGCCGCGGGTCACCGCGTCGAGCGCGGCGCCGGTGCCGACCACCCCGCCCCCGACGACCAGCACGTCGAGCTCGGCGGATCCCATCGTCTCCAGTGCGGCGGTGCGGGACCCGGGACTGAGGGCGATCGGGCGACTCATGCCCCCAGTCTCCCCGGCCGCTGGTCGCTGGTCGCCCACCCACCCCGAGTCGGCTCTGTTGCGCGAGTCGGCGCCAATGGTTGCGCGAGTCGGCCCTCGTGGTGGCGCGCGAGCACGAAGTCTCGACTCGACCGGTCAGAGGTCTCGACTCGACCTCAGACGCGGACGCGGGTGCCGAGCCCGGGGCGGTGGTCGCGGTGCATGGGGTGGGCGGCGCGGGTGGCGGCGACGAGGTCGCGCGAGAGCGTCGCGACGGCGAGGCCGGGCTCGGTGCCGAGGCGGGCGAGCGGTCGGCCCTCGGGGTCGTAGACCGCCGAGCCGCCGATGAACGACTCCCGGCCGCAGGTGCCGGTGAGCCCGGCGAAGACCACGAAGAACCCGTTGTCGAGGGCCCGAGCCGGGTAGTAGGTGTCGCGCCGGTGCTCCCCGCCGGGGAAGTACGCCGCGCTGTTGAGGTAGCCGAGCGCGCCGTCGTCGGCCGCGGCGCGGGCGTGCTCGGGGAAGCAGCCGTCGTAGCAGATCGACAGTCCCAGCTCCCAGCCGTCGACGGTGAGCGAGGCGCCGTGGTCGCCGGGCGTGAAGTGGTCGTTCTCGTAGCCCGAGAGGTGCTGCTTGTCGTACGCCGCCAGCGTGTGCCCGTCGGGGCGCACCACCACGCTGCTCAGCGTGCGCCGGGTCCCGCGCTGGAGGGCGGTGCCCAGCACCACCGTGGTGCTGGCGGCGGCCGCGGCGGCCCGCAGCCCGTCGAGCAGCGGGCCTGCGAGGTCGGCCTCGTCGGGCAGCGGCCCGGCGAAGACAGCCTCGTCGTAGCCGGTCAGGAACGCCTCCGGCAGCACCAGCAGGCGGGCACCGGCGGCGCCGGCCTGCGCGGTGAGCCGCGCGGCCGTGGCGGCGTTGGCCGGGAGGTCACCGGCGACGGCGACCTCCTGGCCCGCCGCGACGATCACCCGAGGACGACCTCGACGCGCTGGAACTCCTTGAGCTCGGTGTAGCCGGTGGTGGCCATCGAGCGGCGCAGCGCACCGACGAGGTTCATGGTGCCGTCGGCGACCCGGGAGGGACCGAACAGGATCTCCTCCATCGTGCCGACCGGCTCGAAGCCGACGCGCTGGCCGCGCGGCAGCTCGGCGTGGTGGGCCTCGGTGCCCCAGTGGAACCCGCGACCGGGCGCGTCGGTGGCCCGCGCCAGCGGCGAGCCGACCATGACCGCGTCGGCGCCGCAGGCGATCGCCTTGGCGAGGTCGCCGGAGGTGCCGATCGAGCCGTCGGCGATGACGTGGACGTAGCGCCCGCCCGACTCGTCGAGGTAGTCGCGGCGGGCCGCGGCGACGTCGGCGACGGCGGAGGCCATCGGCACCGCGATGCCGAGCACGGTGCGCGTCGTGTGGGCGGCGCCGCCGCCGAAGCCGACGAGCACGCCGGCTGCGCCCGTGCGCATCAGGTGCAGCGCGGCCTGGTGGGTCGCGCAGCCGCCGACGATGACCGGGACGTCGAGCTCGTAGATGAAGTCCTTGAGGTTCAGCGGCTCGGCCTGGCTGGAGACGTGCTCGGCGCTGACGGTGGTGCCGCGGATGACGAACATGTCGACGCCCGCGTCGACGACCGCCTTGGCGAACTCCTTGGTCCGCTGCGGCGAGAGCGAGCCGGCGACGGTGACCCCGGCCTCCCGGACCTCGCGCAGCCGCGCGGTGATCAGCTCGGCCTTGACCGGCTCCTGGTAGATCTCCTGCATGCGCCGCGTCGCCTCGGTGCCCTGCAGGCGCGAGACCTCCTCCAGCAGCGGCTCGGGGTCCTCGTAGCGGGTCCACAGCCCCTCGAGGTTGAGCACGCCGAGCCCGCCGTGGTGGCCGAAGGCGATCGCCGTGGCCGGCGACATCACCGAGTCCATGGGCGCGCCCAGCACCGGGATCTCGAAGCGGTAGGCGTCGATCTGCCAGGCGACGCTCACCTCCTCGGGGTCGCGGGTGCGGCGCGAGGGGACGATGGCGATGTCGTCGAAGGCGTAGGCGCGGCGGCCGCGCTTGGCACGGCCGATCTCGATCTCGGTCACGGTGGATCCTGTCTGGCTCGAGGCTCGGAGTGGGTCAGCGGCCGGAGTAGTTGGGGGCCTCGACGGTCATCTGCACGCCGTGAGGGTGGCTCTCGGTGAGCGAGGCCTGGGTGATCCGCACGAACCGGCCCTTCTCCTGCAGCTCGGGGACCGTGCGGGCGCCGACGTAGAACATCGACTGGGTGAGGCCGCCGAGCAGCTGGTGGGCGACCGCCGAGAGGGGGCCACGGTAGGCGACCTGTCCCTCGATGCCCTCGGGCACGATCTGGTCGTCGCTGGTGACCTCGGCCTGGAAGTAGCGGTCCTTGGAGTAGGACTTCTTGCCGCGGCTGGACATCGCCCCGAGGGAGCCCATGCCGCGGTAGGCCTTGAACTGCTTGCCGTTGACGAAGACCAGCTCGCCCGGGGACTCCTCGCACCCGGCGAGCAGCGAGCCCAGCATCACGGCGTCGGCGCCGGCCACGAGCGCCTTGGCGATCTCGCCGGAGTACTTCATGCCGCCGTCGGCGATCACCGGGACGCCGGCCGGCTTGGCGGCAAGCGAGGCCTCGTAGACGGCGGTGATCTGCGGGACGCCGACGCCCGTGACGACGCGAGTGGTGCAGATCGAGCCGGGCCCGACGCCGACCTTGACGGCATCCGCGCCGGCGTCGACGAAGGCCTGCGCGCCCTCGCGGGTCGCGACGTTGCCGCCGATCACCTGCACGTGGCGGGTCGCGGGGTCGTTCTTGAGGCGCTGGACCATCTCCAGCAGCAACCGCACGTTGCCGTGCGCGGTGTCGGCGACGAGCACGTCGACACCCGCCTCGACCAGCGTGGTCGCGCGCTCCCAGGCGTCGCCGAAGTAGCCGATCGCCGCGCCGACCATCAGCCGGCCCTGGGCGTCGTTGCTCGCCTTGGGGAACTGCTCGGACTTCACGAAGTCCTTGACGGTGATCAGGCCCGCGAGGCGGCCCTGGTCGTCGACGAGCGGGAGCCGCTCGCGCTTGTGCTGACGCAGCAGGAGGGTGGCGTCGTCACGGCTGATCCCCACCGGACCGGTGATCAGCGGCATCGGGGTCATCACCTCGGCGACCTTGGTGCCGGCCCACTCCGCGACCGGGGTGAAGCGCAGGTCGCGGTTCGTGATCATGCCGAGCAGGCGCTGGTCGGCGTCGACGACCGGGAACCCGGAGATGCGGTACTCCCCCGCGAGCTGGTCGAGCTGCTCCAGGGTCGCGTCGGGCCCGATCGTGACCGGGTTGGTGATGATGCCGGTCTGGGTGCGCTTGACCAGGTCGACCTGGTAGGCCTGGTCCTGGATCGAGAGGTTGCGGTGCAGCACGCCGAGACCGCCCTGGCGGGCCATCGCGATCGCCATCCGCGACTCGGTCACGGTGTCCATCGCCGCGCTCACCAGTGGGACCTTCAACGAGATCTCGCGGGTCAACCGCGTGGTGGTGTCGATGTCCGAGGGCGCCAGGTCGGAGTGACCCGGCAGCAGCAGGACGTCGTCGTAGGTCAGGCCGAGGTTCGCGAACTTGTCGGGGAGCTCCACCGTGCCAGTCTAGGACGCCCTGCCCGCGATCACCCGAGCGGCGTGAGGTCGCGGACGGGCACCCGCACCATGATCACGTCGGAGGTCATCCGGATCCGCCCCCGCAGCCCCGCGGCCAGCACCATGGGCAGCACCGCGCGGTTGTCCGAGCGGGTCGTGAGCACGATCGCCGAGGCGCCGTGGGTGCGGGCCAGCCGGGCGGCCTCGACCAGCAACCGGGTGCCGATGCCGCACCGCTGCCAGGCCGGGTCCACGCGCAGGGCCACCATCCGGGTGTCGGGCTCCTCCGGCGCTGCCGGCCCGAGGGTCGCGAGCCCCACCACCAGCCCGTCACGGACCGCGGAGACCGCGTCGGCCTGCACGACGTACCGGGGCCCGCGGCCGCCGGAGCGCCGCCCCGGGGCACCCTGCGCCCTCCCCCACGTCCCGGTGCGCTGGAGCACGTCGCTGACCAGCTCGGCCATCGACGCGGCCCGGGCGTGCTCGGTCGCGGTGAACGGCGCGGTACGCCGCAGCTGCACCTGGACCTCGCCGACCCGCACCTCCAGCAGGTCCCGGGGCCGGGTGTCCCCGCCGACCGGCTCCGCCTCGGCGTCGAAGAGCCGGGCCATCACCTCGGGGAACGACGCGGGCTCGGCCAGCACCGTCCGCGCCGCCTGCACGTAGCGGGTCGGCTGGTCCACCAGGGCGGCCTCCCCGCACGCCGAGCAGCTCAGCATCGCGCCGCCCGCCTCCTCGATCAGCGCGGCGACGTGGGCGGGGCTCCAGCCCTGCGGGGTGCGGAGCACCAGCTCGTCGGTGACGCTGCCGAGGTCGGGGAAGATCTGGAGGCTGAGGATGTTCACCTCGGCGTCCCCGCAGGCACGGGCGAGCGCGGCCAGCGCCCCGGGACGGTCGGGCAGGCGGGTCCGGACTCTCCACAGCATGGCGCCACCCTCACCCGGACGGGTTGCGCAACGGGGTCGCAGAGGTTTCGGGGAGGCAACGGCCCGCAGGGCGGACCTGCGCCCATGGGACGGACCTGCCAAGGTGTGGGTCGTGACCCAGCGGCTCGCCCAGACCACCACCGGGACCCGGCCCGGCCCCGTGCCCCGGGCGGCACAGGGCATCACCCGCGCGGTGGAGTCGCGGTGGACGGTCCCGCTGGCCGCGCTCGCGGCGTTCGTCCTGCGCCTGCCCGGCGTGGGCCGCCCGATCCGGCCCGACGAGGCCGGCTTCACCCTCGTCGCCCGCAGCTGGGCGCCCGAGGCCGACAGCATCTACGGCCACTACTTCGTGGACCGACCGCCCCTGCTGATCTCGGTCTTCAAGCTGTCCGACGCGATCGGCGGTCCCCTGTTCATCCGGGTGATCGGTGCGCTCGCGTGCACCGTCCTGGTGCTGCTGGCCGCGCGCACGGCCCGGGTCGTCGCCGGGGACGGCGCCGCGCCGTGGACGGCGATCTGCGTCGCCGCGATCACCTCCAGCCCGCTGATCAACCTGGTCGCGGTCAAGGGCGAGCTGCTCGGCCTGCCCTTCGTGATGGCCGCCTGCCTGCTCGCCGTCGTGGCGCTGCGCGACCGCTCGGTGCCGTTGGCCGCCCTGGCCGGGACGAGCGCCATGGTCGCGGTCGGCTTCAAGCAGAGCCTGCTCGGCGGCCTCGTCTTCGCCGGCACCCTGCTGCTGGTCGCGCTGATCACCCGCCGCATCGAGGGGCGGACGTTCCTGCGCCTCGCCGGCGCCGGTCTTGCCGGGGCGGCCGTGCCGGTCGCCGCGACGCTCGCCTGGGCAGCCGTGGCCGGCGTACGACCGAGCACCCTGTGGTACGCGATCTACGGCTTCCGCGCCGACGCGTCGGCCGTGCTGGCCTCGCACACCTCGAAGGCCGCCGACGAGCGCGCGGTCACCCTCGTGGTGGTCGCCCTGTGCACGGGGCTGCTGCTGGTGCTGGGCGGCTTCGTGGCCCACCTGCGCAGCGAGCTGCGCGAGGACGCCCCGCTGGCGGCGGCGGTCGCCGCCATGCTCGTCTACGACGCGTTCGGGATGGTGCTCGGCGGCAGCTTCTGGCCCGACTACCTCTTCGCCCTGGTGCCGTCCGCAGCCTTGGCCGCGGCGCTGCTGTCACGGCGTCGCTCGGGGCCCGGACGCGTGGTGCGCGCGGTCATCGTGCTCGCGGCGCTGTCCTGCGCGGTGTCGCTGTGCGTCTGGACGGTCCACAACCTCGCCGGCAACCAGGAGATCGACCAGGCGCGGACCGGCACCGCGATCGGCGACGTGGCCGAGCGGGGCGACACCCTGACGGTGTTCGGCGGCCGCGCGGACCTGCAGCTGAGCAGCGGGCTGGACTCGCCGTACGAGCACCTGTGGAGCCTGCCGATGCGCACCCTGGATCCCGACCTCGCCGACCTGCGGGCGCTCGTCACCGGCCCCGACGCCCCGACCTGGCTGGTCGAGTGGTTCCCGTTCACCTCGTGGGACCTCGAGGCCGGCGAGCTGCTGCGCCGCGACGTCGAGGAGCGCTACGTCCCCGAGGAGATCACCTGCCGCGACGGCGAGGCGACGATCTGGCGCCGGCGCGACGTGGAGCGGCCGCCGGCGCAGCCGGACTGCTGAGACCCCCCGGTACGCCGACGGCGCCGGCCCCCTCGCGGGGATCGGCGCCGTCGTGCGTGTGGAGCGGTGGGCTCAGTGGCCGTGACCGTGCCCGTGACCGCCGGCCGCGGGCTCCTCCTCCTCAGCAGGCTTCTCGACGACCAGGGTCTCGGTCGTCAGCAGCATCGCGGCGATCGAGGTCGCGTTGACGAGCGCCGAGCGGGTGACCTTGACCGGGTCGAGGACGCCCTGGGCGACCAGGTCGCCGTACTCGCCGGTCGCGGCGTTGAAGCCGAAGGTGAAGCCGTTGGCCTCGAAGCCCTCGCGGACCTTGGTGGTCACGACGTAGCCGTTCTCGCCACCGTTCTCGGCGATCCAGCGCAGCGGCTCGACCGCGGAGTTGCGGACCACGCGCACGCCGACCGCCTCGTCGCCGGTGAGGCCGAGGTTGTCGTCGAGCACGGACACCGCGTGGATGAGGGCGGAGCCGCCACCGGCGACGATGCCCTCCTCGATCGCGGCACGCGTCGCGGAGACGGCGTCCTCGATGCGGTGCTTCTTCTCCTTCAGCTCCACCTCGGTGGCGGCGCCGACCTTGATCACGCACACGCCACCGGCGAGCTTCGCGAGACGCTCCTGGAGCTTCTCACGGTCCCAGTCGGAGTCCGTGGCCTCGATCTCGGCCTTGATCTGGGCGACGCGGCCCTCGACGGCAGCGGCCTCGCCGGCGCCCTCGACGATCGTGGTGTCGTCCTTGGTGATGACCACGCGACGCGCCTGGCCGAGGACCTCGAGGCCGACCTGGTCGAGCTTGAGGCCGATCTCCGGGGCGACGACCTGACCGCCGGTCAGGACCGCGATGTCCTCGAGCATGGCCTTGCGGCGGTCACCGAAGGCGGGGGCCTTGACCGCGACGGCGTTGAAGATGCCGCGGATCTTGTTGACCACCAGGGTCGACAGCGCCTCGCCGTCGACGTCCTCGGCGATGATGAACAGCGGCTTGCCGGCCTGGATGACCTTCTCCAGCAGCGGCAGCAGCTCGGTGATCGCCGAGATCTTGCCCTGGTGCAGGAGGATGTAGGGGTCGTCGAGGACGGCCTCCATGCGCTCCTGGTCGGTCACGAAGTACGCCGAGATGTAGCCCTTGTCGAACTGCATGCCCTCGGTGAACTCCAGCTCGGTGCCCATGGTGTTGGACTCCTCGACGGTGATGACACCGTCCTTGCCGACCTTGTCGAAGGCCTCGGCGAGCAGCGAGCCGATGTGGGCGTCGCGGCTGGAGATCGTGGCGACCGAGGCCATGTCCTCCTTGGAGTCGACCTCGCGGGCGGCCTCGAGCAGTGCCTTGCTGACGGCCTCGCCGGCGGCGTCCATGCCGCGCTTGACACCCATCGGGTTGGCGCCGGCCGCGACGGCGCGCAGACCCTCGTGGACCATCGCCTGGGCGAGCACCGTGGCGGTGGTCGTGCCGTCACCGGCGATGTCGTTGGTCTTGGTGGCCACCTCCTTGGCGAGCTGGGCACCGAGGTTCTCGAACGGGTCGTCCAGCTCGATCTCACGGGCGACGGAGACGCCGTCGTTCGTGATGGTCGGGGCGCCCCACTTCTTGTCCAGGACGACGTAGCGGCCCTTGGGGCCGAGGGTCACCTTGACGGCGTTGGCGAGCGCGTCGACGCCGCGCTCGAGCGAGCGACGGGCGTGCTCGTCGAACTCCAGGATCTTGGGCATTGCTCTCCTCAGGAAAGGCGGAAAGAACGAAGGTCCGGCACGTCGGCCGGCCCGGACGGGCCGGCCGGGACGTGCCGGACCATCGAGAGGATCAGGAAACGATCGCGAGCACGTCGCGGGCCGAGAGGATCAGGAACTCCTGGCCGGAGTACTTGACCTCGGTGCCGCCGTACTTGCTGTAGATGACCTTGTCACCCACGGCGATGTCCATGGGGATGCGCTCGTCGCCGTCCTCGTTGAAGCGGCCGGGACCGATCGCCACGACCTCGCCCTCCTGGGGCTTCTCCTTGGCGGTGTCCGGGATGACCAGGCCAGAGGCCGTGGTCTGCTCCGCTTCGAGCGGCTTGACGACGATCCGGTCCTCGAGGGGCTTGATGCTGACCGACACGATGTCGACCTCCACTTTCTGGCACTTCGTAGCGATGTGTGATGCACGTGGGGTGCCTGTGGACGCGGTACGCCGTCGCGGGTGTCGCACCGGTCTTGTCAGGCGCTGGCACACTCCAAAGGAGAGTGCCAGTCAGAAAACTAGCACTCTCCTCGACTGAGTGCCAGAGCAACCCCGTCGTTCGTCCTCCCGATCGCACCGGTGCCAGGTGCGTGGCGCCCGGCGTCGACCTGACAGGATCGCGGCGTGGACCTCGACGCCTTCCGCTGGCTGCTCACCGACGAGGGGCAGCGACTGCTGGCCCGCGCCGAGGAGCTCGCCGACCTCGACCCGCTCCGCGCCCAGACGCCGCTGCGCCGCCTCGCCGCCCCCGAGCACGCCGCCGCCGCGGTCACCCAGGCGGTCCTACGACGCCGCGCGGTCGCGAAGTTCGGCGCCGACGCGGCCCGCATGTACTTCACCCCGGACGGGCTCGAGCAGGCCACCCGCGCCCCGGTGGCCGCGCACCGGGCGGCGCGCCTCACGGCGTTCGGCGCCCGCACCGTGATCGACCTCGGGTGCGGCATCGGCGGCGACCTGCTCGCCTCCGCGCGCGCCGGGATGACCGCCGCCGGGGTGGACCTGGACCCGCTGCGCGTCGAGGTCGCCCGCGCCAACCTGGCCGCGCTCGGCCTGGAGGGCGCCGCGATGGTCGCCGACGCGACCACCCTCGACACCGCGCCGTTCGACGTGGCGTACGCCGACCCGGCGCGCCGCAGCGCGCGGGGCCGCTCCTTCGACGTCGACGACTGGACCCCGCCGTGGTCCTTCGTCGAGCGGCTGCTGGCGCGCGACTCCTGCGTGAAGGTCGCCCCGGGCATCCCGCACGCCCTGGTCCCGGCCGGCGTCGAGGCCGAGTGGGTGAGCGACCACGGCGAGGTCAAGGAGGCCGCCCTGTGGTCGGGCCGGCTGGCGACCGTGGCGCGTCGCGCGACCGTCATCGCCGAGCACGGCCTGGCGACCCTGACCGACGAGGAGGACCCCGGCGCCGCCGCGGTCGGCGTCGGCCCGGTGCAGCGCTACCTCCACGAGCCCGACGGCGCCGTCGTGCGCGCCGGGCTGGTGACGGCGGTCGCCGCGCTCACCGGCGGCACCCTGATCGACGAGCACATCGCCTACGTGACCTCGCCGGACGCCTCCCCCACGCCGTACGCGCGCTCGTACGAGGTGCTCGAGGAGCTGCCCTACCGCGAGAAGCCGCTGCGCGCCGCGCTGCGGGCCCGCGGCATCGGCACCCTGACCATCAAGAAGCGCGGCGTGGACGTCGTGCCCGAGCAGCTGCGCAAGCGGCTGGCCCTGGACGGCGACACGCCGGCGACCCTGGTGATGACGAGGGTCGCCGGCGCGGGCACGGCACTGCTGGTGCGTCCACTCTGAGCGGACCCACCGGCGCGGGTCAGACGGTGGCTGCCACCGGGGCCGACTCCGTCGTACGGGTCCGGCGGGCGTGCACGAAGCCGAGCGCGGCGAGCACCAGCATCACCGCGGCACCGGCGAACGCGGCGATCGCGGCGTAGCCGGCGATGGTGCCGATCGTGGCGAAGGCGTAGCCGTAGAGCAGCAGGCCGCGCAGGGTGCTGCCCATGAACAGGCTCTCGCGCAGCCCGGCCATCGCCTGGCCGGCCTCGGAGGCCTTCTCCTCGTCGGTCATCGCGTTGTACTCCCCGCTGACCGCCTCGTAGCTGCGCCCGTCGCTGGAGGCGTTCATGTGGGCGAGGATGTAGTGGTCGGCGAAGGCCTTGGCCTTCGGGCCACTGTCCAGCGGCGTGCCGGCGTACTCCTCGAGCGCGTCACGGTCCTCCGCGGACAGGCTCTCCAGCGCCGGCCCCTCGGGCATCGTGATGTCCTGCATGGTCAGCTGCTGCTCCACCTGGTCGTCGATGAAGACGTTCGCCCAGGTGAGCAGTCCTCCGGCAGCCAGCAGGACGACGGCGAGCGCCAGTCCGGTCCAGGAGATGAGCTTGTCGAGCACGGTGCGCATGGGCGCTCCTTCGCGTAGCGTTCCGGGGCGAGGGCCGCCCCCGTCCGCGGCACGCTACAAAGCCGGCCCGCGTTGCGCGAGGACCCCGCGGGGAACCCGGGCGTGTCCCCCGCCATCGGACGCACCTCACCCGGCAGGGTGAGCCGGCGTCGACCGACCCACCCGCGGGGTGAGCGGTGCTCAGGAGCCGAGCGCGGCCTTCTCGGCACCGATGGTGGTGTCGTCGCCGTGACCGGTGTGCACGACCGTCTCGTCGGGCAGCGCGAAGAGCCGCTCGCGGATCGAGGAGACGATCACGTCGGCGTCGGAGAACGAGCGCCCGGTCGCGCCGGGACCGCCCTGGAAGAGGGTGTCGCCGGTGAACACGGCACCCAGCTCCTCGGCGTACAGGCACACCGCGCCGGGCGCGTGACCCGGCGTGTGCAGCACCCGCAGCGTGGTGCCGCCGACCTCGATGGTCGTGCCGTCGGCGAGGTCGAGGTCCCACAGCTGGGCGTCGACGTCGTCGGGCCCGCCGTGGGTGAGCTCCCAGACCGGCCGGTCGGCGGGGTGCAGCATGATCGGCGCACCCACCCGCTCGCGCAGGGCCGGAGCCACCCGGACGTGGTCGTCGTGGGCGTGGGTGCACACGATCGCCTTGACGGTGCGGTCGCCGACGACGGCCAGGATGTCCTCGACCGAGTGCGGGGCGTCGATGACCACGCACTCGCGGTCGTCGCCGATCACCCAGATGTTGTTGTCGACGTCGAAGGTCTGCCCGTCGAGGCTGAAGGTGCCGCTGGAGACGGCATGGTCGACGCGGGCGGTCACGGGAGGACCACCACGCTGCGCAGCACCTCGCCGTGGTGCATCTTCTCGAAGGCGGCCTCGATGTCGCCGATGCCGATCTCCTCGGTCACGAACGCGTCGAGGTCGAGGCGGCCCTGGCGGTAGAGGTCGACCAGCATGGGGAAGTCGCGCGAGGGCAGGCAGTCGCCGTACCAGCTGGACTTGAGCGCGCCGCCGCGGCCGAACACGTCGATCAGCGGGAGCTCGGGCACCTGCATGTCCGGCGTGGGGACGCCGACCAGGACGACGGTGCCGGCGAGGTCACGGGCGTAGAACGCCTGCTTCCAGGTCTCCGGGCGCCCCACGGCCTCGATCACCACGTCGGCGCCCTCGGCGCCCTCGTAGGTCTGCGCGCAGATCCGCTTGATCTCCTCGACCGGGTCGACCTTCGAGGAGTCCACGGTGTGGGTGGCGCCCAGCTCACGGGCCTTCTCGAGCTTGGCGGCGTCGATGTCGACGGCGATGATCGGGCTCGCGCCGGCGAGCGCGGAGCCGGCGATCGCGGCCACGCCGACGCCGCCGCAGCCGATGACCGCCACCGACTTGCCGCGGGTCACCGCGCCGGTGTTGATCGCGGCGCCGATGCCGGCCATCACGCCGCAGCCGAGCAGGCCGACGGCCGCCGGACGCGCGTCCTCGTCGACCTTGGTGCACTGACCGGCGGCGACCAGCGTCTTCTCGGCGAACGCACCGATGCCCAGCGCCGGGCTCAGCTCGGTGCCGTCCTCCAGGGTCATCCTCTGGGTGGCGTTGTGGGTGTTGAAGCAGTACTGCAGGTCGCCGCGCTTGCAGGCCCGGCACTCCCCGCACACCGCGCGCCAGTTGAGCACCACGAAGTCGCCCGGGGCGACCTCGGTGACGTCCGGGCCGACGGCCTCCACGACGCCCGCGGCCTCGTGGCCCAGCAGGAAGGGGAACTCGTCGTTGATCCCGCCCTCGCGGTAGTGCAGGTCGGTGTGGCACACCCCGCAGGCCTGCACCTTCACGACGGCCTCGCCCGGGCCCGGGTCGGGGACGTTGATGGTGACCACCTCGACGGGGGCCCCCTTGGCCAGAGCGACGACGGCCTTCACCTGCTGCATGCGTTTCCTCCTGCTAGATCGGTGTGGACCAACCGTACGGAACGGCCCCGACGCCCCCGCAGGCGCTGCAACCATTTCGACACCGGCTGCGTCTGGGGGGAGACCAGGAAGGGGAGGACATGCGCGTGATGCAACGAGGCTCGCCCGGCGCCGGGGCCGCGGACCCCGGCCCCGAGACGCGGCACGCCGAGTTCAGCCAGTACCTCGCCGCGCGCCAGCAGGCGCTGCTGCGCACGGCGTACCTGCTCACCGGCGACCCCGACCAGGCCGAGGACGTGCTGCAGAACGCGCTGGCCAAGCTCTACCTGTCGTGGGACCGGGTCCGCGACCGGGGCGCCCTCGACGCCTACGTGCGCCGGATCATCGTCAACGAGAACAACTCGCTGTGGCGCCGCGGATGGAAGCGGCGCGAGCACCCGGCCGAGCGGGTGCCCGAGGCTGCCCGGCTCGACGAGTACGACGACGGCAGCGGCGCGGCCCTGTGGGCGGTCGTCCAGACCCTGCCGCGCCGGGCACGCGCGGTGGTCGTGCTGCGCTACTACGAACAGCTCACGGAGGCGGAGACCGCCGACGTGCTCGGCATCTCGGTCGGGACCGTGAAGTCCCAGACCAGCCGTGCCCTCGCCGCCCTGCGCGAGCGCACACCCCACGAGCTCGATCCCCGGGCCGGCGAGGAGGAGCGATGAACGACGAGCAGCTGCTCGCAGAGCTCGGCGCCGAGCTCGACCGGCGTGCCGACCGGCTGCCTCCCGGCCGGCTCACGCTGGCCGACGTGCAGGCCCGCGCGGGCGCCGTACGCCGTCGGCGTCGCGCCGCCGGTGCGCTGGCGGTGGCGGCCGTGGCCGCGGCGGTCCTGGTGCCGCTCGGGCTGACCGGGCAGGGCGGCGACCGGGCGGTCGACCCGGCGACCTCGCCCCGCACCGGCGACGCGGTGCTCGCGGGCGACACGCTGCGCCACCCCGACGGCACCACCGTCACGCTCCCCCTGGACGCCTCGCAGGTGAGCGAGGTCGGGGTGCTCACCGACGGGCGCGTCGTGGTCATGGCGACGGGGGCGCGGGTGGTGACCGTGGTCGAGCCGGACGGCACGGTGCAGGCGGAGTACCCCGTCGCCCTCAACGACCTCACGATGGGCCAGGGCGACGACACCGTGGCGTGGGTCGACGACGAGGGGACGCCGCAGGTGCTGGAGGCCGGGCAGGAGCGTCCGGTCGCGTTCGTCGCGGTCGGCTTCACCTCGGTCCCGGGCGGCGTCGCGGGCACGAGGGTCGACGCGGTGCTGGGCACGGGGTGCGCCGACGGGGGCTGCGAGGTGCTCGCCGGCCCCGACGACCGCAGCGTGACCAACACCCGCCTCGCGCTGGAGCGTCCCTCGCTCGTGGGCGGCGGCCATCCTATGGAGGTCACCGACGTGAGCCCGGACGGGCGTCTGTGGGCCGGCGTGCTCGTGCCGGGCCCGGACGAGCAGTTCGGGTGTGCCGTGCTCTACGACCCCGCCGCGGACCGGGTCACCGCACGCAGCTGCGACACCTCCAACCTCGAGTTCTCCCCCGACGGCGCCCACGTGCTGGGTTGGCGGGGCGACAACAACATGGTCGGGGAGGCCGTGGCGCTCGACCTCGACCTGCGGGAGGTCCGCTCGGTGGTGCCGGCGCCGCAGGAGGCGCTCAGCCGGGTCGGGTGGGCCGACTCCGGTGGCCTGCTCGTCGTGCGCACGTCGTACGACGGGCAGGACTGGCGGCTCTCCCGGCTGCCGCTGGAGGGGCCGGCCAAGGAGGAGCTCATCGCGGGACCGGTCGCCGGGCCGAACCCGGAGCTGGGCACGGCGTACCTGCTCTCGGAGTAGGCGCCGGGCTCAGCCCGCGAGCACCTCGGTGACCGGGAGGCTGGAGTCGGCGGGCAGGTCGAGGGAGGACGGGGTGCGGCCGCGGGCGACCATCTCCGCGCCGAGGGCGGCCACCATCGCGCCGTTGTCGGTGCACAGCCCCGGGCGCGGGACCCGCACCCGGATGCCGAGCCGCTCGGCGCGCTCCTCGGCGAGGGCCCGCAGGCGGGAGTTGGCCGCGACGCCGCCGCCGATCAGCAGGTCCTCGATGCCCTCGCTCGAGGCGGCGTCCAGGGCCTTGCGGACGAGCACGTCGCAGACCGCCTCCTGGAAGCTGGCGGCCACGTCGGCGACCGGCACCGGCTCCCCGGAGCGCTCGCGGGCCTCGACCCAGCGGGCCACGGCCGTCTTGAGCCCGGAGAAGGAGAAGTCGAAGCGGTGCCGCTCGAGGTCGCGGCGCGAGGTGAGCCCGCGCGGGAAGTCGATGACGACCTGGCCCTCCTCGCGGGCGACCCGGTCGATGTGCGGGCCGCCGGGGAACGGCAGCCCGAGGCGGCGTGCGACCTTGTCGAAGGCCTCCCCCGCCGCGTCGTCGATCGTCTGGCCCATCGGCTGCACGCCGCGGGTGACGTCCTCGACGCGCAGCAGGCTGGAGTGCCCGCCGCTGACCAGCATCGCGATGCACGGCTCCGGCAGCGGGCCGTGCTCGAGCTGGTCCACGGCGACGTGGGAGGCGAGGTGGTTCACGCCGTACAGCGGCTTGCCGAGGCCGAGCGAGAGGGCCTTGGCGGAGGCGACGCCCACGAGCAGCGCGCCGGCGAGGCCGGGGCCGCTGGTGACCGCGATCGCGTCGACGTCGCTGAGCCGGATCCCGGCGGTCTCGCAGGCCCGCTCGATGGTCGGCACCATCGCCTCGAGGTGGGCGCGGCTGGCGACCTCGGGCACGACGCCGCCGAAGCGGGCGTGCTCCTCGACGCTGCTCGCGACCGCGTCGGCGAGCAGGGTGTGCCCGCGCACGATGCCGACGCCGGTCTCATCGCAAGAGGTCTCGATGCCGAGGACGAGCGGTTCGCTGCTGGTGCTCACGGGGCCATTGTCCCCATCAGCTCACGCGCGAGCACGATCGCGGTGGTGCCGTCGCGGTAGTAGGCGCGTCGGCGGGCCAGCTCGGTGAAGCCGTGGGCGAGGTAGAAGGCCAGTGCGCCGGCGTTGTCCTCGCGGACCTCCAGCACCACCCGCTCGACACCGGCGCGCTCGGCGGTGCGCAGCACCTCCGCGAGCAGGGCGGTGGCGACGCCGGTGCGCCGGTGGGTGGCCGCGACCGAGATGCGCTGGAGCTCGGTCACGTCGACGACGGCCGCGACGGCGTGACCGACGACGGCGCCGGCCTCGTCCTCGGCGACCCACACGTGCAGCGAGGCGTGCTCGTCGGTGATCGCCTGCTCGATCAGGCCGGGCGACCAGGCGTCCGCGCCGAGGTTGTCGACCTCGAGGTCGGCCACCGCGTCGAGGTCGGCGAGGGTCGCCTCGCGGATCACGAGACCTGCTTGCGCGCGCCCGGCGTCTCGGCGTCGGGGCGGCGCAGGTAGAGCGGCTCGGGGTCGAGCAGCTCGGCGAGCTCCTCGGCCACCGCGCGGGCCAGCCAGCCGGCGCTGGGGCGCAGCGGGCCGCCGGCGTGCGGGAACGCCTCGGGGTAGAGCGCGCCGCCCTCGCCGACGACCGGGAGGTCGCTGGCGACCAGCGCCGGCTTCTCGACCACGGGGCCCTCGACCCGGGTGCCGTCGGCGTCGTAGGAGGCCAGGTAGACCTCCTTGCGGCGCGCGTCGGTCGCCACCAGGAACGGCGTGCCGAGCGTCGGGGCGGCCTCGAGGGCCAGCACGTCGAGCGAGCACACGCCGTACACGGGGATCTCGAGGACCATGGCCAGGGTGCGGGCGGTGACCAGCCCGACGCGCAGGCCGGTGAACGGGCCGGGGCCGACGCCCACCGCGAGGGCGGTGAGGTCGTGGCGGGTGATGCCCGCGCGCTCCAGGCCGGCGGCGATGAGCGGCGCGAGCTGCTCGCCGTGCTTCATCGGCCGCTCGGAGGTCAGCTCCACGACCACGTCCGAGCCGTCGTGCAGGGCGAGGCTCACCTGGGGGGTCGCGGTGTCGAAGGCCAGCAGCACGACCCGAGGCTAACCCGGGGCCCACCCCCTCCCCCGAGTCGGGGTTTGTGGTTGCCCGAGGACCGGTCGGCTCAGCCCAGCCCGCGGAACGACAGCGCGTGCCAGCGCGGCCCGACCGGGGTGATCTCCACCCGGCGCGGGTCGAGCTCGTCGTCGGGGTCGGTGGCGGTGCTGCGCACGATGCGGATCTCCAGGCGCGACTCGGTGAGCCCCTCGGCGAGCCCCTCGCCCCACTCCACCACCGTGACCGCGTGGTCCAGGTCGGTGTCGAGGTCGAGGTCGTCGAGCTCCTCGATGCCGCCGAGCCGGTAGGCGTCGACGTGCACGAGGTCCGGGCCCTCGACCAGGGACGGGTGCACCCGGGCGATCACGAACGTCGGCGAGGTGACGTCGCCGCGCACGTGCAGGCCGGCGCCGATGCCCTGGGTGAGGGTGGTCTTGCCGGCGCCGAGCTCGCCGGAGAGCACGATCAGGTCGCCCGGCTGCAGCTGGCCGGCCAGCGAGCGCCCCAGCGCCTGCATCGCGTCGCCGTCCAGGACGTCGAAGACGCAGGTGCGCAGCGGCCGGCGCATCTCCACCAGCGGCGAGCTGCGGGCGATCTCGCGGAACCCCTGGCGCTCCCAGAAGCGCAGCGTGCGCGGCAGCTCCTCGCGGGCGACGACCGTCGCGTCGTCGTACCCCTCGGCGGCGTCGACCACGGCGTCGATGAGCTGGCGGGCGATGCCGTGCCCCTGGGCGTCGGGATGTACGCCGAAGCGCCGCAGGTACATCGTGCTGCCGACGGGGTCCAGCACGAGCGCGCCAACCGGGCGGCCGTCGAGGCGGGCGAGCAGGCCGCCGTAGCGGCTGAGCATCCCGGCCATCGACTCCTCGGTCTCGGCGAGCGCGTCCGCGGGCGGGTCGAGGGGCGGACGGGCGTCGAACGCCGCCCGGACCACCTCGAGCACCTCGGCGGCCGCCTCCGGCCCGACCCGCTGGACCTCGACGCTCATCGCGTCCCTTCCTGCTCCAGGACGGCCTCGATGAGGCGGTCCAGCTCGGTGTTGACCTGCTCGTGGCGCTCGAGGATCACCATGTGCCCGGCGCCCTCCAGCTCGACGAGGCGCGAGTTGCGGATGCGCGAGTCCAGCTTGCGGCTGTGCCCGATCGAGGTGACCCGGTCGGCGGTGCCGCACATGATCAGGGACGGCACGTCGGAGAGCACGTCGACGGCGTGGAACTTGTCCAGGGCACCGAAGCTCGGGAAGAACCCGGCGACCACCTCGAACGGCGTCTCCGACAGCATCCGGTCGACGAACTCGACGTAGGAGGGCGGCACCTGGTCGCCGAAGGCGAACAGGTCGGTGGCGACGGTGGCCAGCGAGCGCCCGGCGCGGCGCAGGCCGTCGACGGTGCCGGCGCGGCGGGCCAGGGTGGCCACGGTGCCGCGCGCGAGGGGCAGCCCGATCTTGGCCGGGACCACCGGCAGCAGCAGCCGGCCCACGTCGAGCCCGCCGGCGGTGGTGGAGATCAGCGCGGCGCCGGCGACCCGGTCGTGGAAGAGCTGCGGGTACTGCTCGGCGAACGCGACCACGCTCATGCCGCCCATCGAGTGGCCGACCAGCAGCACCGGCCCGTCGGGGACGACCTCCTCGATCACCCGGCGCAGGTCCACGCCGAGCTGGTCGATGGTGGCGTTCTCCCGCGACGAGCGCCCCGAGCGGCCGTGCGAGCGCTGGTCGTAGAGCACCGTGCGCACCCGACCGCGCAGCGCGGCACGCTGGAAGTGCCAGCAGTCCAGGTTGAGGGCGTAGCCGTGGACGAGCACCACCGTGAGCGGCAGGGCGTCCGGCCCGGGCTCGTCGATCTCGACGTGGAGCGGGACCCCGTCGTCGGCGACGACGGTCAGGGGGTCCGAGCGCAGGGTGCCGAACTCGACGTCCTCGCCCGCGCGCCGGTCCAGCCGCTTGCGCTGCCGCGCGACGCCGTACGCCGTCCCGGCGAGCGCCAGGCTGGCCGCACCGGCACCGGCGCCGAGGATCCGCTTCCTCAGCCCCACCGGCGCTCCTCGGTGTCGACGTGCCGACGGCTCAGGCGGCCACCGATCCGGGTGACGACCTCGTAGCTGATGGTGTCGGCGGCCTCGGCCCAGTCCTGGGCGGTCGGCGCACCGTCGAGCCCGGGGCCGAACAGCACGACCTCCGCGCCCGCCTCGGGACGGTCCCCCTCGAGGTCGACCACGAACTGGTCCATGCAGATGCGGCCGCGCACCGGGCGGCGCCGGCCCTCGATCCACACCTCGGCGCGGCTGCTGGCGTGCCGCGGCACCCCGTCGCCGTACCCGCCCGGGACCAGCCCGAGCGTGGTGGCGGCCGGGGCGATCCAGGTCCGGCCGTAGGAGACCGCGTCGCCCTCGGCGATGTCCTTGACCAGCAGCAGGCTGGCCCGCACGGTCATCGCGGGCACCAGGCCCAGGTCCGGGAGGTGGCCGGGCGCGGGGTCCAGGCCGTAGGAGGCCAGCCCGCAGCGCACCAGGTCGAAGCGCGAGGAGGGCCGCAGCACGGCCGCCGCGGAGTTCGCGATGTGGCGCACGTCGGGGCGCAGGCCGGCCTGCTCGGCGACCTTCACCGCCCAGCGCAGCACGTCCTCCTGCGCGGCGTTGGCGGGGTCGTCGGGCTCGTCGCTGGAGGAGAAGTGCGACCAGATCCCGGTGACGCGCCACAGCCCGTCCTCCTCGCCGCGGCGCGCACGCTCCACGACGCCCGGCCAGTCGGCCTGGGTGGCACCGCCACGCGACAGGCCGGTGTCGATCTTGAGCTGCACGCGCGCGGGGACGCCGGCCGCGGCCACGGCGGCGGCGATCTCCTCGAGCTGGGCGACCGAGTGGGCCGTCACGTCGACGTCGGCGCCGATCACCGGGGCGTAGTTCTCCCCCGGCGCGGCCAGCCAGCACAGCACCCGGCCCACGTCGCCGGACTCCCGCAGGGCGAGCGCCTCCTCGAGGGTGGCCACCCCGAGCCAGTCCGCACCGGCCTCGCGGGCCGCGCGGGCGACCTCGACCATGCCGTGGCCGTAGCCGTCGGCCTTGACCACGGTCATCATCTGCACCTGGTCGCCGACGAGCTCGCGCAGGCGTCTGACGTTGTGCCTCACGGCCGCGAGGTCGACGACGATCTCGGCTCGCGCGGCGGTCATGGGACCGATTGTCCCATCCCGACTCGCGCCGCGGACGATCAGCCCAGCGGCAGGGTGCGCACCACGCCCGGCAGCGCCCGGGCGACGTCCCCTGCCACCAGCGGTCCGCCGCCCGAGGCGAGGGTGGCCGCCGCGCCGTGCAGCCAGGACCCGACCGAGGCCGCGTCGAAGGGGTCCAGACCGGCGGCGAGCAGCGCACCGATCAGCCCGCCGAGCACGTCGCCCGCCCCCGCGGTGGCCAGCCAGGGGGTCCCGGCGGTGGTCACCCGGCCCGGCCCGGTGGGGCCGACGATGAGGGTGTGGCGGCCCTTCAGCAGCACGACCGCGTCGTACGTCGTGGCGGCGCGGCGCGCGAAGGCGAGCGGGGCGGCCTCCACCTCGGCGCGCGTGACGCCGAGCATCGCGGCCAGCTCGCCGGCGTGCGGCGTCAGCACGGCCGGGACCGGCAGTGGACCGCTCACGTGGGCGAGCGCGTCGGCGTCGACGACCACCGGGACGCCGTCCCCCGTCGCGGCGGCGAGCGCCTCAGCGGCGGCGTCGTCGGCTCCGGAGCCGACGACCCAGGCCTGCACCCGTCCGTCGCCGACCACCTCCGGGTGGGCCTCGCGCACCTGCGCGGTGACGGCCGGGTCGCCGACGACGCGCACCATCCCGCACAGCCCGGTCGCAGCCCCGGCGACGCTCAGCACGGCGGCGCCGGGGTAGCGCGCCGAGCCGGCACGGACGCCGACCACCCCGCGGGCGTACTTCTGCGCGTCGGGGGCGGGTCGCGGCAGCAACCGCGCGACGTCGTGCGGCTGGAGCGCCTCGAGCACGGGCGCCGGGAGGTCGAGGCCGATGTCGACGAGGTGCAGCACGCCGCAGGCGGCGGCCGCGGGGTCGACGAGGTGGGCGACCTTGTGGGTGCCGAAGGTGACGGTCAGCGCGGCGCGCACGTGCGGCCCGTCGAGCTCGCCGGTGTCGACGCCGACGCCGGAGGGGACGTCGACCGCGACCACCGGTACGCCGGCCAGCGCGGCCAGCGCCGCCACCGCCTCGGCCCGCAGCCCCGGCTGCCCGCCGATCCCGACGATGCCGTCGAGGACGACGTCGGGTCGCTCCGGGCGGCTCGGCGCGTCGGGGACGCCGCGCACCACCCGGCCGCCGGCCGCGCGGAGGGCGGCGAGGCCGCCCTCGTGGGCGCGCGGGGACAGCAGCCAGGCCTCGACCCGGCAGCCGCGCCGGGCCAGCAGGGCGCCGGCGTGCAGCGCGTCGCCGCCGTTGTCGCCCGAGCCGACCAGCAGCACGACGCGACGCCCGTAGCCGCCGTCGAGCAGGTCGAGGACCGCGTGGGCGAGGCCGTGCGCCGCCCGTTGCATCAGCGTGCCCGTGGGGAGCCGCGCCATCAGCTCCGCCTCGGCCGCCCGGACCTGCTCCACGGTGTGTGCCTGTCTCATCCGCCGAGGCTAGCCCCCGAGGGACACCCGTCGGCGCCCTCAGGTCGGAGAAACCGCAGGCGGACAGGGGTGTGGCCCCGCCTGCGAGGTGCTGGCGGGGTCCGGGGCGGTTGACCTACTCATCGGGCGGGTGCGCGGTGACGAGCCGGGTGGTGCCGCGGTCCTTCACGAGGTGGAGCCCGTGGGGCGAGCGCCAGAGGTACGTCGCGGCGTCGGCCTTGTCGTAGGTCCAACCCGTGTGGGTCTTGGCCCGGTGATGTCGCCGGCAGAGTGGGGCGAGGTTGCAGCTGCACGTCTCGCCACCGTCGCCGTGAGCGGTGACGTGGTCGGTGTCGCAGCGGCGGGCCGGTCTCTCACACCACGGAAACGCGCACACCGGCTGGGCCAGACGGGTCTGCTCGACGAGTCGGTCGGGGATCGCGTAGGCGTCGGTGTGGTGATGGGCCTCGAGGTCGATGACCGGCTTGATGATCACCTGCGCTTCGCCGGTGCACCAGCCGCGGACCTGGTCGGTCGACACGATGGACCGGGTCTCCTCGACGTGGGCGATGCCGGCCTCGTCGCGGCTGATCGCGGCGGCGGAGATGTGGACGTGGATGACGACCTGTCGGGGCTTGACCACCGAGGCGGCGCCGTCACCGGCTTCGGCCCGGAGGTCGAACGCGAGCTGGCGTCGCGCGAGCTCGCCGGCGGCCATCGAGCGGCGCACGTCGAGGGACTCGGTGCTGCCGAGCGCGGCGAGTTCGTCGGCGCCGTGCCGGATCGCGGTGTCGAGGTCGATCGCGTCGGCGAGGTCGAGGACACCCTCGACGTGGACGGTGCCGTCGTGGGTGGCTTCGCGCGTGTGGACGTCGAAGCGGCGGCCGTCGGCGGCAGCGAGGCGTTCCTTCTCCGCACCCTCCGGGTCGAAGGCGACGCGGGCCTGGTCGACCAGCCGCTCGATCCCGGCCCAGCTGATCTTCCCGACGAAGCCGGCGAGCTGACGGTCCACGAACTCCGCCCCGTCGAACGGCAGGGCGGTCGTCAGCTGGGCGAGTCGCCGAGCCTTCCACAGCGGCACCTTGCCGGCGCGGACCAGCCTCCAGGTGCGTTTGAGCCGGTGCGCGAGCTCCAGGGCGTCACCGACCAGGGAACGGGCGGAGTCGGTGGACATGCCGAGCGCGGCGCCGAACTCCATCGGAGCGAACTCCGCCACCAGCGGTGCCCCCTCCCCTGCCAGCGGGACGGCCACCTCCCCGAACACCAGCCCGGTCGTCGGCGCCACCTCGGCGACCGACTCCTCCGGGTGCATCGACGCCCACACCAGAGCCGCCTCCAGGACGTCGATCTCCGCCCGCTGGGCCACGGCCCGGCGGCGCTGCGCGAACGCCAGCACGGCGGCTGGGGAGTCGCAGTCGGGGAGCTCGGGGTCGGCCATGCCCCATCCTACTCGAACGCACGTTCGACGACAAGAGTCTTTCCACCACGGTCTCGATGTCATGCCTCAAGACATCGGTGACGGTTCTGTGTCAGGACATCGGTGACACAACTGGGGTGCTTGGTGGTGACACTTCTGGCTCTCTGGTGCGGTGCCTGCCGCCAATGAGCCTGTCGATCCTCGTGTCCGTCTCGCGATCGTCCAGTGGCCTGAGGATGCGCCACGAGGCGCGTGACCACGTTCTGCGAAGAGCATCAGATCTCGCGTAAGACGTTCTACGCGAGCCGTGCCCGGGCGCGTGAGGACGGCGCAGCTGCGGCACTCGAGCCCCGCAGCAGCAGAACTGTCATGTAAGTCCTGAGACCTCACACCACCGGAGGTCTCCGACCTTCGCGGCCATGGTCTCGACGAGCTCGACCAACCGGGTCGAGCTCGTCCGACGGGCCGCCGCTCGGACCGGTCCAGGTCCGAGCGGCGGCCGTTGACGGCGGTGCGGGTCAGGTCAGCGGCGCACCGTGACCGTGGCCGTGCCGCGTGCCCGGGTGAAGCCCTGGTCCGGGGTGAGGACGACCCGCACCACGCGGGTGCCGGGACGCTTCGACGGCAGGCGCAGGGTCGCCCGGCCGGCCTTCACGGGCAGCGCCTTCGCGACGACCTTGCCGCCGTAGGTGACCCGCAGGGTGCCGGTCGGCTTCGCGCCGGACGCGGAGAGCTGCACCCGGAGCACCGGACGGGCGGACGGTCCCACCTTCGCCGGCGCCGCCACAGTGAGGCGGGTGCGGGCGGCGGCGACCTTGGCGGTGCGGTGCGAGACGGCGGTGCCGGCGGCGTGACCGGCGCGGGACGCGGTCACCCGGACCGCGAGGCGACGTCCGGCGTCGGCAGGGCGCACCCGGTAGGAGCGGGCGGTGGCGCCGGGGATCGGCGTACCGGCGCGCAGCCACTCATAGGAGAACCGGGCACCGGCGACGTCCCAGGCCCCGGGGGTCGCCGTGAGCAGCTTGCCGACGGCGGGCTTGCCCGCGATCCGCGGGTCCGTGGTGGCGACCGGAGCCGCCCCCTCGACGGCGAGGTCCGCCGAGCCGAGGTCGGTGGCGCTGGTCTCGGCCAGCTCGGTGGAGACCTGCTCGACCGCGGAGGCGAGCACCTCGGTCGCGCCGGCGCCGACGGCGGTGAAGCTCGCCTGCGCCAGGACCACGGTGCCCTCGCTCGCCGGCGAGCCGCCGAGCTCGGTGTGCACGACGTGCAGGGTGCCGTCGTCCGCCGCGGCGTACGTCGCCCCGGTGTTGTCGGTGCCGGCGCTGCCCTCGACGTAGGCCAGGACCTCGGGGTCGAAGTCGAGCGCCAGGTCGTAGGCGTAGAGGTCGCTGGCCGCGTCGGCGGTGACGGTCACGGTGACCGTCTCCCCCACCTCGATCTCGTCGGTCGACGTGGTGACCCTCCAACCGGGCTCGCCGACGGACGTGGTGACGGGCTCGGCCGGCGCCGCGTCCTCCAGCGGGCCGTAGAGCGCGGGAGCGACCCGGTGCTGGGTGGCCTGCTCGTAGGCGTAGGCCATGGCGAGCAGCTCGCCCTCGCTGAAGTCGCGACCCAGGAGCTCGAGGTTGACGCCGGCGCCGGTGATCGAGGCGTCGGCCTCGATCGCCTGCCCCATCGGCACCGTCACCGCGGGCAGCCCGGTGTTGGGGCTCAGGCGCATGTTGGTGCTGTGCGTGCCGTACGGCGTGCCGCTGGGGTAGATCAGCGCGTCCAGGTCCTCGGCGTCGAGCGCGCCGGTCACCAGCGTGCCGCCGTTGTCGAGCACCTCGGTGTGGCGCTCCATCCACGCGTCGTACTGCTCCTCGGTCACCGCGTTGCGGCTCACGAAGGTGCTGCGCCGCGAGGGCACGAACCGGCCCGAGGCGATGATGTCGTCGAGCGTGCGGATGGTGACGTCGTCGCTGAGGTGGTTCGCCACGTAGTCGGCGAGGTCGTGCTTGAACTCGTTGGTGCTGCCGCTGCCCTCGCTCAGCACCGGGCCGATGCCGTCGATGGTGATCTCCTCGACGACCGCGCCCTGCGCCTCCAGGTCGGCGACCGCCTGGGTGAACAGCCGCTTGGCCGCCGCGTTGGTCGGCACCATCGAGGCCAGGTAGCCCAGCCGCTTGCCGGCGAGCGCGTCGGCGTCCAGGCCCGCGGTGTAGGACTCGGGGACCTTGCCGGCCTGCGTGGCGGTCACGGGGTCGGCGGGGTCGATGCCGACGACGGCGTCGAGGGCGATCGCGGCGTCGGAGACCGTGCGGGCCATCGGGCCGCCGGTGTCCTGGCTGAGCGCGAGCGGCACGATCCCGTCGCGGCTGGCCAGCCCGACGGTCGGGCGCACGCCGACCAGCTGGTTGTAGCTCGACGGCACCCGGATCGAGCCGCCGGTGTCGGTGCCGAAGCCGATCGCGCCGAGGTTGGCCGCGATCGAGGCCCCGGTGCCGCCGCTGGAGCCGCCGGCGGTGCGCGCGAGGTTGTAGGGGCTGGCGACGAGCTTGGAGGACCCGACCGGCTGCCCGGCGCTGAACTCCGAGGCGAAGCCGTAGGCGAACTCGTCCAGGCTGGCCTTCCCGAGCAGGACCGCGCCGGCCTCGCGCAGGCCCTTGACCATGAACGCGTCGTCCTCGGTGAGGTTGTCCTCCCAGCACGAGCAGCCGGCCGTGGTGGCCATGTCGTGGGTGTCGTAGTTGTCCTTGAGCAGCACCGGGAGGCCGTCGAGCATGCTGCGCGGCCCGCCGTTCGCGGCCCGGGCGGCGTCGCTGGCCGCGGCCGCCTCGAGCGCCGCCTTGTTGGTGGCGATGATCGAGTTCAGCGCCCGTCCGGGGGCCGCGGGGTCGGTCTCCTTCGCGTCGTACGCCGCGATCCGCGCGAGGTAGGCCCGGGTGATCTCCACCGAGGTGGTGACGCCGGCGTTCATCGCGGCCTGCATGTCCAGGGCGCTCGCCTCGACGAGCTCGAACGCGCCGTCGTCGTACACCATCCGCTGGGCGAGGTCCGCGACGTCGCTGAGCTCCACGACGCCGTCGGCGTCGAGGTCGCCCGCGGCCACGGCGGCCCAGCCGGCGTCGCCGTCGGCGGTGCCGAGCGCGGCGACCAGCAGGTCGACGTCCTCACGGGTCACCTGCCTGTCCCCGGTCAGGTCCGCCTCGGTCCAGTACGGCGCGAGGTAGACGGCCCCCGCGGGAGCCGGGTCGATCGTGGGCGCGGCCTGGGCCGGTGCGCCGAGGGCGCCGCCGGCGAGCACGCTCGCCCCGATCACCGCCGCCGCGGCCAGCGAGGTGCGGGCCCTGGTCTGCTTCTTCACGCGCGTCCTTCCGTCGGTGCTGCTGTGACGGTCCAGACATTAGGAACGCACTGTTTCGCCGCGGTTGCACGCACGAAACAGATAAGGACGTCTTGTTCCACGGAGCGGAAAGCTCCGTCACACGACGACCGCCGGCCGGTCAGGCCGGTCAGGTCGGGTCAGGACTCGAGGACGACCATCGCCGAGGCCACCCCGGCGTCGTGGGACAGCGAGAGGTGCACGTGCTGGGCACCCGCGGCCTCGACCGCGGCCGCGACGGTGCCGCGCAGCGCGAACCGCGGCCGCCCCGAGGACTCGTTGACGATCTCGCAGTCGTGCCAGGCCATCCCCCGCGGCGCGCCGAGCGCCTTGGCGAGCGCCTCCTTGGCGGCGAACCGGGCGGCGAGCGAGGCGACCGCGCGCGTGCGCTCCGCCTCGGTGAACAGCCGCACCCGCAGCCCGGGGGTGCGCGCGAGGGAGGCGCCGAAGCGCTCGATGTCGCACACGTCGATGCCGACGCCGATCACCGCCATCGCCGGCCCTACTCGACGGTGACGGACTTGGCGAGGTTGCGCGGCTGGTCGACGTCGTGGCCCATCGCGGTGGCCAGCTCGCAGGCGAACAGCTGGAGCGGCACGACCGCGACCAACGGCTGGAGCAGCACCGGGACGCTGGGCAGGCGCACCAGCACGTCGGCGTACGCCGTGATCGACTCGTCGCCCTCCTCGACCAGGCAGATGGTGCGGGCCCCGCGGGCCCGGACCTCCTGGATGCCGCTGATCATCTTGTCGCGCAGCTGGTCGCGACCACGGGGCGGTACGACGCACAGCACCGGCAGCCCGTCGTCGACCAGCGCGATCGGGCCGTGCTTGAGCTCGCCGGCGGCGAAGCCCTCGGCGTGGATGTAGGCCAGCTCCTTGAGCTTGAGGGCTCCCTCGAGCGCGACCGGGTAGCCGGCGTGGCGGCCCAGGAACAGCACCGAGCCGGCCCCGACGTGCTCGCGGGCGAGCTCATAGATCTGCTCCGCGCCGTCGAGCACCTGCTGGACCTGGTCGGGGATGGCCTCCAGCTGCTCCATCACCTGGGCGATCTCGTCGCCGTACCGGGTGCCCTTGACCTGGGCGAGGTAGAGCGCCAGCAGGTAGCAGGCGATGAGCTGGGTCAGGAAGCCCTTGGTGGAGGCGACGCCGATCTCCGGACCGGCGTGGGTGTAGATCACCGCGTCGGACTCGCGCGGGATCGTGGAGCCGTTGGTGTTGCAGATCGCGAGCACCTTGGAGCGCTGCAGCCGGGCGTGCCGGATCGCCTGGAGGGTGTCGGCGGTCTCGCCGGACTGGCTGATCGCGACCACCAGGGTGGAGTAGTCGAGGATCGGGTCGCGGTAGCGGAACTCCGAGGCCAGCTCGACCTCGACCGGGATCCGGCACCAGTGCTCGATGGCGTACTTGGCGACCATGCCGGCGTAGAACGACGTGCCGCACGCGATGATGATGATCTTGTCGATGTCACGCAGCTCCTGGTCGGAGAGGCGCATCTCGTCGAGCTGGAGCTGACCGGTGCGGGTGTGGCGCCCGAGCAGCGAGTCGGCGACCGCGCGCGGCTGCTCGAAGATCTCCTTGCGCATGAACCAGTCGTGGCCGTCCTTCTCCGCGGCGGAGAGGTCCCAGTCGACGTGGAAGCGGCGGCCCTCGGCGGGGGTGCCGTCGAAGTCGGTGACCTCGACGTCGTCCGCGGTGATGGTGACGACCTGGTCCTGGCCGAGCTCGAGCGCCTCGCGGGTGTGCTGGATGAACGCCGCGACGTCGGAGCCGAGGAAGTTCTCGCCCTCACCGATGCCCACGACCAGCGGGGAGTTGCGGCGGGCCGCGACCACCCGGTCGGGGTCCTGGCCGTCGACCGCCACCAGGGTGAAGGCGCCCTCCAGCTGCTGGCAGACGCGCTGCATCGCCAGGGTCAGGTCCACGCCCGACTCGACCTGGAGCTCGAGCAGGTGCGCCGCGACCTCGGTGTCGGTCTCGGAGGCCAGCTCGTGGCCGTCGGCCTCGAGGCGGGCGCGCAGGTCATCGAAGTTCTCGATGATGCCGTTGTGGACCAGCGCGACCCGGCGACGGGCGCCGAGGTGCGGGTGCGCGTTGACGTCGTTCGGCGCGCCGTGGGTCGCCCAGCGGGTGTGGCCGATGCCGGTGTGCGAGGCGGGCAGCGGCGACGTCGCGATCGCCTTCTCGAGGTTGGCGAGCTTGCCCGCGCGCTTGTCGCTGGCGAGGACGCCGTCGGCGACGAGCGCGATGCCGGCCGAGTCGTAACCGCGGTACTCCAGTCGCCGCAGGCCTTCGACGACCACATCCTGAGCCTGCTGGTGGCCGACGTAGCCAACGATGCCGCACATGGACACCACTCTAGATCGCCACCACCCCGCTCCCGCGCACCCACGTCGCCCCGCGCCGGGGCCTGGTGAGGCGGACGCCACAACGCCTGGCCGCGAATGGCTGCAACAATCCCCTCATGTCTTCTGGCGGTCCCCGGGCCTCGATCACCGACCCAGGCCGTGACCTCACCCGCGAGGTCTCGCCGTACGTCGAGCTCGACCGCGCGGCGTGGGCGGCGCTCGCCGAGGACAACGCGAACCCGCTGCGCGAGGACGAGCTGCGCGCCCTGAGCGGCTTCGGCGACGCCCTCGATCTCGACGAGGTGCAGGAGGTCTACCTGCCCCTCAGCCGCCTGCTCAGCCTGTACGTCAGCGCGGCGGGCGACCTGCACCGCGCCCAGGAGGCATTCCTCCACCAGCGCACTCCCCCGCGCACGCCGTTCGTCATCGGCGTCGCCGGCTCGGTGGCGGTCGGCAAGTCCACGACCGCCCGGGTGCTCCAGCAGATGCTGGCGCACTGGCCCGAGCACCCCAACGTCGAGCTGGTCACCACCGACGGGTTCCTCTACCCCAACGCCGAGCTCGCCCGCCGCGGCCTCATGCACCGCAAGGGCTTCCCGGAGTCCTACGACCGCCGCGCGCTGCTGCGCTTCGTCGTCGACATCAAGTCCGGCAAGGACGAGGTCGAGGCGCCGGTCTACTCCCACCTCACCTACGACGTGGTCCCCGGCGAGCGCGTCGTCATCAAGCGCCCCGACATCGTGATCGTGGAGGGGCTCAACGTCCTCCAGCCGGCGCGGGCTCGTGAGGACGGCCGGACCGGCCTGGGCCTGAGCGACTTCTTCGACTTCAGCGTCTACGTCGACGCCGGCACCCGCCACATCCGCGACTGGTACGTCTCGCGCTTCCTCAGCCTGCGGGAGACGGCGTTCCGCGATCCCGACTCCTACTTCGCCAAGTACGCCGCCCTCAGCCGCGAGGAGGCGGTCGCGGAGGCCGAGCGGATCTGGGACACGATCAACGGCCCGAACCTGGTCGACAACGTGCTGCCGACCCGCTCGCGCGCCACGCTCGTGCTCCGCAAGGACCGCGACCACTCGGTGCGCTACGTCCGCCTGCGCAAGGTGTGAGATGGGCCCGCCTCACAGGTGAGGCGGGCCCATCTCGACCTCAGGTGAGGTCGCGGCGCAGGGTGGTGAAGCGGCCGATGACCGCCAGGACGGCGGCGTAGCCGAGCAGCACGGCCAGTCCGCCGGGGCGGGACAGCGACGTCGACGCCGCGATCTCCGCATAGAAGCTCGCCCCGATCACCGCGTCCGCGGCGGCGCCGGGCAGGAACCGGGCCACGCCGCTCAGCGCGTCCACCGAGGACAACGCCAGCCGGGCGATCGGCTCGACGAGCTGGGTGAAGGCGAGGATGACCACGACCGCGGCGACCTGGTTGGTCACGACGCTGCCGAAGGCGGCACCGATGAGGGCCCACAGCGCCATCACGACGACGCCCAGGACCAGGATCTGGAGCACCTCGGGATCGGTGAGGAACGCCCCGTCGCCCTGCCAGGCCAGCAACGGCGCCGCGGCCCCGACCAGCGAGGCGACGCCGACGACGCCGAAGAGCAGGCCGACCGGCAGCGTCGCGATCAGCTTGGCGCCGAGCACCACCCCGCGCCGGGGCTCGACCAACTGCGTCTGGGCGATCGTGCGGTGCCGGAACTCGGTGGTCACCGCGAGGCTGCCGATGACCAGCGGGAAGACGTAGCCGATCGAGTTCACCAGGGAGTACGTCGCGGTCGCGGCGTCCACGCCGCTCAGCACCGGGCCGGCGGCGGCGCCGGCCTCGGTGAGGTCCACGGTGAAGGAGAACGCCATCACCAGCCCGATGAAGCCCAGGTAGGCCGCCTGGGCGAGCAGCAGGACCCACCACAGCCGGGTGGTGAGGATCTTGCGCAGCTCGGCGCGGATCGCGGCGCTCATCGGGCCCCCTCGAGCTCTCGGCCGGCTTGCGCGCCGGGAGCGGTCAGGCGCAGGAAGACCTCTTCGAGGTCGGTGCCGCGGGTGGCGAGCTGGTGCAGCTCGACCCCGGCGGTGAAGGCGGCGGCGCCGAGCTCCGCGGCGGGCACGCCGCCGACGACCAGGCCGCCGCGCTCCGGACGGGCCGCCCAGCCACGCTCACGGCACAGGGCCGCGAGCCGCTCGGCGTCCGGCGACACCACCAGCGTGTCCTCGGTGGCCAGGCGGGCTAGGTCGGCCAGCGACGAGGCGTGCGCGAGCCGGCCGCCGGCGATGATCACGACGTCGTCGACGGTGTGCTGCACCTCGCCGAGCACGTGGCTGGACACCAGCACGGTGCGCCCCTCGGCGGCGAAGGTGCGCAGCAGCCCGCGCAGCCACACGATCCCCTCGGGGTCCAGGCCGTTGGCGGGCTCGTCCAGGACGATGGCCGGCGGATCGCCCAGCAGCGTCGTGGCCAGCGCCAGGCGCTGACGCATGCCCAGGGAGTAGCCGCCGACCCTCCGCTCGGCGGCCGCGCTCAGCCCGACCAGGTCGAGCAGGTCGCGGCAGCGCTGCCTCGACACCCCGACCTGGGGCGCGAAGACCTCGAGGTGGCCCAGCCCGGTGCGTCCGGGGTGGAAGGCGGCCTCCAGCGACGCCCCGACGACGCGCGCCGGCCGCGGCAGGGCGGCGTACGGCGTGCCGTCGACGAGCGCACGCCCGGCGGTCGGTGCGGTCAGCCCGAGCAGCATCCGCAGCGTCGTCGTCTTGCCCGACCCGTTGGGTCCGAGGAAGCCGGTGACGGCTCCGGGACGCACGGTGAAGGACAGGTCGTCGACGGCGCGGACCGGGCCGAAGGACTTGCTGAGCCCCTCGAAGGTCAGGGTGGGTCCGGTGCGGGTCACCGCCGCAACCTATCGGCCCTCGATCAGGCGAGGGCCAATCGCTCCCGGACCACGTCGGCCAGCCGGTCGGCGACCGATCGGGCGGTCTCCGAGGTGGGGGCCTCGACCATGACCCGCACCAGCGGCTCGGTGCCCGAGGGACGCAGCAGCACCCGGCCGTCCTCGCCGAGCGCGCGCTCCTCGGCCTGGACCGCCGCGCGCAGCACCTCGTCGGTGCCGGCGCGGGACTTGTCGACCCCGGGCACGTTGACCAGCACCTGCGGGAACCGGGTCATCACGGCGGCCAGCTCGCCCAGCGAGCGGCCGGTGAGCACCATCCGCTCCAGGACGTGCAGCGCGGTCAGCACCCCGTCGCCGGTGGTCGCGTAGGCGCTCATGATCACGTGCCCGGACTGCTCGCCGCCGAGCGTGTAGCCGGCGCCGTTCATCTCCTCGAGCACGTAGCGGTCGCCGACCTGGGCCTGGCGCACCGCGATGCCGTGCTCGGTCATGGCCCGGACCAGGCCGAGGTTGCTCATCACGGTGGCCACGAGCGTGTCCTGCGCCAGCTGCCCGGCGTCGCGCATGCTGAGCGCGAGGATCGCCATGATCTGGTCGCCGTCGACGACGTTGCCGTCGGCGTCCACCGCCAGGCAGCGGTCGGCGTCCCCGTCCAGGGCGAACCCGGCGTCCGCGCCGTGCTCGAGGACGGCCGCGCGCAGGGGCGAGAGGTGGGTCGAGCCGCACCCGTCGTTGATGTTGAGCCCGTCGGGCTCGGCGTTGATCGCGATGACCTCCGCGCCGGCGGCGCGCAGCGCCATCGGACCGGCGACCGAGGCCGCGCCGTGGGCGCAGTCGAGGACGACGCGCAGGCCGGTGAGCGGCTGCGTCGTGGCGACGAGGTGCTCGACGTACTCCTCGATCGGAGTGGCGTACGGCGTCACGCGGCCGACGTGGGCGCCGCGGGGCGGGTCCCACTCGCTGCCCATGACGGCCTCGATCTGACGCTCCACGGCGTCGTCGAGCTTGACCCCGCCGCGGGCGAGGAACTTGATGCCGTTGTCGGGCATCGGGTTGTGCGAGGCGCTGATGACGACGCCGAGGTCGGCGCCGAGCGCGCCGGTGAGGTAGGCGACCCCCGGCGTCGGGACGACCCGGAGGCGCAGCACGTCACAGCCGGCGGAGGCGAGGCCGGCGACGACCGCGTGCTCGAGGAACTGCCCCGAGATGCGGGTGTCGCGACCCACGACCGCCAACGGGCGTGGCCCACTGAAGTCCCCTCGGTCGACGAGGACCCTGGCTGCTGCAACGGAAAGGTCCAGGGCGAGAGGAGCGGTGAGAACACCGTTCGCCTCGCCCCGGACCCCGTCCGTGCCGAAAAGGCGTGCCACGCGTGTCGCGGTGGCGATCAGCGCTTGCTGAACTGCGGCGCCTTGCGGGCCTTCTTGAGACCAGCCTTCTTGCGCTCGATGACGCGGGCGTCACGAGTCAGCAGGCCGGCCTTCTTCAGCGTCGGGCGGTTCGCGTCGACGTCGATCGAGTTCAGCGAACGAGCCACGCCGAGACGCAGCGCGCCGGCCTGACCGGTGATGCCGCCACCGTGGATGCGCGCGATGACGTCGAAGCGACCGTCGAGCTGCAGCGCGGTGAAGGGCTCCTTGACAACCTGCTGGTGCAGCTTGTTCGGGAAGTAGGAGTCGAGATCGCGACCGTTGATCGTCCACTGGCCGGTGCCGGGGACGATGCGGACGCGGGCGACGGCCTCCTTGCGACGGCCGGTGGCCGCGGCGGGGGCGATGGTCGCGGGACGCTCGGGGGCGTCGGCGGAAGGGGCGCTCTCCGAGCTGTAGGCGATGCCCTGCTCGTCGGCCTGGAAGGTCTCCTCGACCTCGGTGGTGTCAGCCACTGTATTCCTCACTCAGACTTTCTCGGCGAAAACGATTACTGGGAGATCTGGGTGATCTCGAAGGGGATGGCCTGCTGGGCCTGGTGCGGGTGCGTGGGACCCGAGTAGACCTTCAGCTTCTTGAGGATCTGACGACCGAGGCGGTTCTTCGGGAGCATGCCCCACACGGCCTTCTCGATGGCCTTGCGCGCATCCTTCTCCAGCAGCTCACCGATCGGGGTGGCCGAGAGGCCGCCCGGGTAGCCGGAGTGGCGGTAGGCCATCTTCGTCGTCTTCTTGGTGCCGGACAGCGCGACCTTCTCCGCGTTCACGATGATGACGAAGTCACCAGCGTCGACGTGCGGGGCGAAGATCGGCTTGTGCTTGCCGCGCAGGAGGTTTGCGGTCTGGACGGCGAGCTTGCCGAGGACGATGTCGGTGGCGTCGATGACAAGCCAGTCTCGCTGGATGTCACCGGGCTTCGGGCTGTACGTACGCACGATGTCGAGCCTTCTTCGTTCGTAGGACCCGACCAGGGAGATCCTGGCGGGTGGTGCTGCGGCGTCCTCTGACGAACAACTGCCCGGACCTTCCCGTCAGGTGGTTGCCCACCCTGCGGAGTCCGGGGCTGCACCCCGACCGTGCGACAGGTCGAAAGCGCGGCAGGAGACGCGACCACTCAAGATACGGGCACGGCACGGGGAGGGTCAAAATGCTGCGTCCGCCGACCGCCGCGACCACCGCGTGGACGACCGGACCGCCCGCGACCCGGACACCGCCTACGCACCATCGGGTGTTGAGCGTTAGGTTGGGCGACGTGACCGAATCTCTCACCGTCCGCGACAACCGCACCGGACAGGAGTACGACGTCCCCATCGCCGACGGCGCCATCAAGGCCGCCGACCTGGGGAAGATCAAGGCCTCGGACGACAGTCCCGGCCTGGCCGTCTACGACCCCGGTTTCGTCAACACTGCCTCCTGCCGCAGCGCCGTCACCTTCATCGACGGCGAGAAGGGCATCCTCGAGTACCGGGGCTACCCGATCGAGCAGCTGGCGGAGAAGTCGAACTTCCTGGAGGTGGCCTATCTCCTCATCAACGGCTCGCTCCCCACCAAGGCGGAGTACGAGGCGTGGGTGCACGAGATCACCTACCACACGTTCGTCCATGAGAACGTCAAGTCGCTCATGCAGGGCTTCCGCTACGACGCGCACCCGATGGGGATGCTGATGTCGTCGGTGGGGGCCCTCTCGACGTTCTACCCCGACGCCGCCAACATCAGCGACGCCGACAACCGCCACATGCAGATCGTCCGCATGATCGCGAAGATGCCGACGCTGGGCGCCTGGTCCTTCCGTCACGCGCAGGGCAAGCCCTACGTCTACCCGGACAACGACCTGTCCTACACCGCCAACTTCCTCTCGATGCTCTTCAAGATGAGCGAGTCGAAGTACGAGGCCGACGAGCGCCTGGTCAAGGCTCTCGACGTCCTGCTGATCCTGCACGCCGACCACGAGCAGAACTGCTCGACCAACGCCGTGCGCTCGGTGGGCTCCTCGCAGGTCGACCCGTACTCCGCCGTCGCCGCCGGCATCGGCGCCCTCTACGGCCCGCTCCACGGTGGCGCCAACGAGGCCGTTCTCCGGATGCTCAAGCGCATCGGCACCAAGGAGAACATCCCCGCGTTCATCGAGGGTGTGAAGAACGGCGACGAGAAGCTGATGGGCTTCGGTCACCGCGTCTACAAGAACTACGACCCGCGCGCCAAGATCATCAAGAAGGCCTGCGACGACGTCTTCGAGGTCACCGGGGTCAACCCGCTGCTCGAGATCGCCCAGGAGCTCGAGAAGATCGCCCTCGAGGACGAGTACTTCGTCAAGCGCAAGCTCTACCCGAACGTCGACTTCTACTCCGGCCTCATCTACGAGGCCCTCCAGTTCCCGCCGGAGATGTTCACCGTGCTGTTCGCCATCGGCCGCACGCCGGGCTGGCTGGCCCAGTGGAACGAGCTGGTGCAGGACAAGGAGCAGAAGATCGCCCGTCCGAAGCAGATCTACACCGGCGACCGCACGCTCGACTTCGTGCCCGCCTCGGAGCGCTGGGCCTGATCCTCGCCCCGCACTCCCCCGCAGCGACCCCGGACGGCCCCGAGCCCTCCGGGGTCGCTGCGTCCGGGGCCGGGGTCGGCGGTTTCTTCACGTGTCCCCAGCCCGATCTCAGCATCGTCACAGACACGGTGGGCACTCTGGGGGACATGACCGCCCAGCCTCCCTTCCCGCCCCCCGCCGGTGCCCCGCGTGGACCGGAGTCCGATGACACCCAGCCGGTCCCCCAGTCCACCGGCCACCCGTTCGGTCAGCCGCTCGGCCCGCCGCCGCCCCCGCTGACCACCCCGATCCCCCCGGCCGCCGCTGGCGCCCCCACCCCCGCTCCCAGCTCCTCTGGGCGCGGTCGGTTCGCCGCCATGGTCGTGACCGCATCCCTGCTCGTCGGAGGTGCCGCCGGTGTCGGCGGCGCCGCCGCGTGGAACGCCCTCGACGACGAGCCCACGTCCCCCTCCCCGTCCCGGTCGAGCTTCTCGCCCGCCACGGCCAGCGACGACGCCCCGGCGGCCGACGGCTCGGTGCAGTCCGTGGCCGACAAGGTGCTGCCCTCCGTCGTCAAGATCGACGTCTCCGGCTCCCAGGGCGCCGGCTCGGGCTCCGGTGTGGTGATCAGCTCCGACGGCAAGATCCTCACCAACGACCACGTCGTCGACGTCGCCTCCGAGGGCGGCTCCATCTCGGTGTCCTTCAGCGACGGCACCCGCGCCAAGGCCAAGATCCTCGGCACCGACAGCCTCACCGACCTCGCCGTGATCCAGGCCGAGGACGTCAAGGACCTGACCGCCGCCGAGATCGGCAGCTCCAGCGACCTCAAGGTCGGCGAGCCCGTCGTCGCGGTGGGCTCCCCGTTCGGCCTCGACGCCACCGTCACCAGCGGCATCGTCAGCGCGCTGAACCGCCCGGTCGGCGTCGGCAGCGACCAGTCCGGCAACACCACCGCCTACCCCGCGATCCAGACCGACGCGGCCATCAACCCCGGCAACTCCGGTGGCCCGCTGGTGGACATGCAGGGCCGCGTCGTGGGCATCAACTCCTCGATCCAGACCACCGGCTCCGCCTCGCCGTTCGGCGGGGAGAGCCAGGGCGGCTCGATCGGGCTGGGCTTCGCGATCCCGATCGACGCCGCCATGCCGATCGTCGAGCAGATCGTCGACGGCGAGGAGCCGACCCACGCCCGCCTGGGCATCACGGTCTCCAACGTCGCCAGCGGCGACACCGGCAGCAGCGAGGGCGCCCAGGTGCGCGAGGTGACCCGTGGCTCCGCCGCCGCCGAGGCCGGCCTCGAGTCCGGCGACGTGATCGTCAAGCTCGACGGTCACCAGATCACCAGCGCGGACTCGCTCATCGCGACGGTCCGGTCCTACCGCCCGGGCGACACCGTCTCGGTGACCTTCCGCCGCGACGGCGAGGAGCGCACCGCCGACCTGGAGCTGGGCTCGGACGCCGCTGTCAGCTGACGCCACGTCCCGTCCCGGCACGACCCCCGCTGCCCCTCGGCAGCGGGGGTCGTCCGCGTCCAGGGCCGGCTCAGCCCAGCCGCTTCTGGAACTCCCCCAGCCGGGCCGTCGGGCGGAACCCGAGGCGCTCGTTGACGGCCACCATGTGCGCGTTGACCTCGGCGTTGTAGGTCACCACGTGGTCGATGTCGGGACGCTCGGCCTGGAGCAGGCGCAGGTTGGCCACCTTGACGGCCATCCCGAGCCGGTGCCCGCGGTGGTCGCGGCGCACGAGGGTGCCCCACTGGTAGGCGCGGCCGGGCTCGTGCACGGTGGTCGCGAGGTCGGAGTAGGCGACCACCTCGCCCGACGCGTCGAGCGCCACGGTGTTGAGCTTCGTGCGGCCCTGGAGCGCCTGGAGCGCCTCGGCGTCGCGCACCGCCTCCGTGCTCGCCGACTCGCGCTCGAAATCCAGCTCGCCCATCGGCGCCTCGGTCATCAGCGAGGAGGTCAGGTCGGCCCAGCCGACCAGCAGGTCGTCGGGGACCGGGCCCACCCACGAGCGCAGCGTGTACGCCGCGTGGTGCGGGGCGGCCTCGGCGGCGAGCCGGTCCAGGACGTCCGCGGGGACCGGGAGGTCGAGGATCCGCTGCACGTCGCCGAGCACCAGCGCGTAGCCACGGGCCCGTGCGAACTCCGGACCGGGCTGCCCGGCGCCGTCGGGGCCGGCGTCGTAGTCGTAGGTCGACTCGGCCCCGAGCACCCGGCGCCCCTCGGCGGCCGCCATCTCCTCGAGGCGGGCCAGCAGGGCCGTGCCGTGGCCGCGGCGCCGCGCCGCCGGGACGACCTGCACCGCGAGCTCGCAGCGCTCGAGGTTGTCCAGCAGCGGGACCTGGATCCACCCGGCGGCGACCGTGCGGTCGCCGACCCGGCCGGCCCAGGCGCGCGCCCGGCGACGGATCGAGGGCTCGGCGAGCATCACCTGCAGCTCGCGCGGCTGCCAGACCGCCGCGGTGCGGCCGCGGCCGTGGCTCTCGGCCTCGGCGTACGCGGCGTACCAGGCGGTGAAGGCCTGCTCGTCGTGCGGATCCACCTCGGTGATCTCGAGGGCGCCGGTGTCGGTGGTCCTCATCGGGCGCGCACGACCCGTCCCTCGTCCCACACGGGCTCGTCGGACTCATAGACCTCGCCGTCGGAGCCGAAGACCAGGAACCGGTCGAAGCCGCGGGCGAACCAGCGGTCGTGGGTCACCGCGAGCACCGTGCCCTCGAAGGCCGCCAGGCCGGCCTCGAGCGCCTCGGCGGACTGCACGTCGAGGTTGTCGGTCGGCTCGTCGAGCAGCAGCACCGTGGCCCCGGAGAGCTCGAGCAGCAGGATCTGGAACCGCGCCTGCTGGCCGCCGGAGAGCGACTCGAAGGTCTGCTCGCCGGCGTGCGCCAGCTCGTAGCGGTCCAGCACCCGGCTGGCCTGCTCGCGGCCCATGCCGCGGCGCCCGTCGGGGTGCCCGTCGCCGCGGTGCAGGACCTCCAGCAGGGTCCGGCCGACCAGCTCGGGGTGGTCGTGGGTCTGCACGAACCAGCCCGGGCGCACCCGTGCGCCGAGGCGGGCGCGGCCGGTGTGCGCGACCGGCGCGATGGCGAGCTCGCCGACCGGGCGGTGCTCGACGTCGGGGTCGGTGCCGCCCGCGGCCAGCAGCCGCAGGAAGTGCGACTTGCCCGAGCCGTTGGAGCCCAGGACCGCCACCCGCTCGCCGTACCAGACCTCGAGGTCGAAGGGACGCATCAAGCCGGTGAGCTCCAGGTCCTCGCAGACGACCGCGCGCTTGCCGGTGCGACCGCCGGTCAGGCGCATCGTCACCTGCTGCTCGCGGGGCTGCTCGGTCGGCGGGCCGGCCTCCTCGAACTTGCGCAGCCGCGTCTGGGCGGCGCGGTACTGGCTGGACATGCCGTCGTTGAACTCCGACTTGACCTTCAGCCGGAGCACCAGCGCCTTGATCTTGGCGTGCTCCTCGTCCCAGCGCCGGCGCAGCTCCTCGAAGCGGGCGAACCGGTCCGTGCGCGCCTCGTGGTAGGACGCGAAGCCGCCCGGGTGGGTCCACACCGAGTTGCCGACGCCCGGGCCGCCGCTGGCGAGCTCGACGGTGACCACCCGGGTGGCGGTGTTGTTGAGCAGCTCACGGTCGTGGCTGACCATCAGGATCGTCTTGTCCGACTCGCGCACCCGCTGCTCGAGCCAGATCTTGCCCGGCACGTCGAGGTAGTTGTCGGGCTCGTCGAGCAGCAGCACCTGGTCGGGCCCGCGCAGCAGGAACTCCAGCACCAGGCGCTTCTGCTCACCGCCCGAGAGCGTGGTCAGGTCGCGGTACTTCACCCGGTCGTACGCCGCCCCGAGGGCCGCGGTGGTGCAGACGTCCCAGATCACCTCGAGGTCGTAGCCGCCGGCGTCGGCGTACTCGCCCAGCGCCTCGGCGTACTTCATCTGGGTGCGCTCGTCGTCGGTGTCCATGAGGGCGGTCTCGAGGCGGTCCACCTCGGCGGCCGCGTCGCGGACGCGCGGGGGCGAGACCGAGAGCAGCAGCTCGGCGACGGTGGTCGAGCCGGCGGCGACGTGCTGGCGCATCACGCCCAGCCCGCCGGAGCGGGTCACCGAGCCGGCGTGCGGGGTCAGCTCACCGGTCACGATGCGCAGCAGCGTGGTCTTCCCGGCGCCGTTGGCGCCGACCAGCGCCACCTTGGCGCCCTCGCCGACGCGGAAGGACACATCATCGAGGAGCACCCGCCCGTCCGGCAGCTCGTAACGGACTCCTGCGACGTCGACGTGTCCCACGGCGCCGATTCTCCGCTGCCGGGCCACCGGGGAGCGAATCCTTTTGCCACCCGCTCGCCCGACCGCCCACCGGGAGCGACCGTGGACGCCCCGTGCCACCTGTTCTACGTTCCCGCCATGACCCAGGCAGAGCAGTACGACGTGGTGGTGGTCGGTTCCGGTGGCGGCGCGCTGACGGGGGCGCTCCTCGCCGCCCGCGCGGGCCTGCGCACGGTGGTCGTGGAGAAGACCGAGTACATCGGCGGCACCTCGGCGTACTCCGGGGGCGCCTGCTGGCTGCCCGGCTCCGACGTGCAGCAGCGCGCCGGTCTGCCGGACTCCACCGAGGGGGCCCGCAGCTACCTGAACGCGGTGCTCACCGACCCCGACCAGGACAAGCTCGAGGCGTTCGTGGGCCACGCGCCGGCCCTGGTGGCCGAGCTCGAGGCGATGGGCATCGACTTCGTGCCGGTGCCGTTCCCCGACTACTTCGACGCCCCCGGCCGGGTGCCGGGCGGACGCTCGATCCAGGTGAGCGCCGTCCAGCGTGACGACCTGCCCGCCGAGGTGGCGCGGCTGGTGCGCCCGCCGGTCGAGCTCGACCGGATCGGCCGGGGCGGGCGCAAGGAGCTCTCCGGCGGCCAGGCCCTGATCGCACGCCTCGCGGCGGCCTACGTCGAGGCGGGCGGGGAGATCCGCACCCAGCTGCCGGTCACCGGCTACGTCACCGACGACGCGGGCCGGGTGGTCGGCGCCGCCGCGATGACCCCCGAGGGTCCGATCGAGCTGCGCGCGGAGCGTGGCGTGCTCGTGGCCGCCGGCGGCTTCGAGCGCAACGACCGCATGCGGACCGAGCACGGTGTCCCGGGCGACGCCGCCTGGACGATGGCGCCCGCGGGCAGCAACACCGGCGAGCCGATCGAGGCCGCGATCGCGATCGGCGCGGCCTCCGACTTCGGCGGCGCCGGCTGGTTCTGCCCCGGCCTGGAGCAGCCCTCGGGCGAGGGCTCGTTCACCCTGGGCTTCCGCAGCGGCCTGATGGTCGACGCCACCGGGCACCGCTACGCCAACGAGTGCCTGCCCTACGACCGGTTCGGCCGGGAGATGGCGAAGGCGCCGGAGCGGACGCCGTCGTGGTACGTCTTCGACAGCCGCGAGGGCGGCCAGCTCCCCGCGATCGCGATCCCCCAGGGCGACCCCGCGGAGCACCTCGCCGCGGGCACCTGGGTGCGCGCCGACACGATCGCCGAGCTCGCCGAGGGCGCCGGACTGCCGGTGGACGCCCTGGTCGAGCAGGTCGAGCGGTTCAACACCTACGCCGAGAAGGGCGAGGACCCCGACTTCGGCCGCGGCCAGGACGAGTACGACACCTTCTTCGCGGCCGGCACCGGCCCGAACAAGGCGCTCACGCCCTGCGATCAGGGCCCGTTCTACGCCGCCAGGTTCGTGCTCTCCGACCTCGGCACCAAGGGCGGCGTGGTCACCGACGCCGTCGGCCGCGTGCTCCGCGAGGACGGCACCCCGATTCCCGGGCTCTACGCCTCCAGCAACTCCACCGCCTCGATGTTCGGTGGGTTCTACCCCGGCCCGGGCGCCCCGCTGGGCAGCGCGATGGTCTTCGCCTCGCTGGCGGTGCGCGACCTGATCGGCTGACCCGCCCGGTCCCTGCTGACGCAGACCGGCCCGATGACCGTCGCGGTCATCGGGCCGGTGCTCGTCATGGGGTGTGCAGTCAGCCTTCCTGGGAGTCCTGGTCGTCCGGGAGGTCGGGCCGGTCCTGGCCGTCGGGCGGCGTCGGCAGGTCCTGGCCGTCGGTCCGGCCGTCGTCGGGCATGCCCGGGTGGTCGCCGGGCATGCCCGGGTGATCGTGGTGGCCGTACCCGCCGTGCTCGCCGTTCTCGTCGCCGCCCGGGCGGCTCCAGTCGCCCTGGGCAGGGCCGGCGGGCGGGCTCTGCGGGCCGTCGTCGTCGGCGGCGGCGATGCCGATGCCGGCACCGGCGAGGGCGCCGAGCAGCAGGCCGGCGACACCGACACCGATCACCGGGCGCAGGCCGAACGAGCGCTCACGCCAGGACTTCTGGGGCGCCGGGCCGGCCGCGGTCGGCGGCCCGGCGGGCGGCGGGGTGCTGGGCTGCGGGGACGGGTTCTGGGGGGACGGGTTCTGGGGGTTCATCTCCTTCGGATCCATGTCCACGATGCTCGCCAGCCGGCCTGTGAGCCGGCTGTGCGGCGGCTCAGAGTCCGGCAAGGTTTCCTCGGCCCCGGCAATCACCCGCCGCCCACAGCCCACGCACAGGAAACACGGGCACGATGGGGGCATGGCGAAGTCCGACCTCACCCGTCCGGACGGCACTCCGGTGCGCGTCCTCGTCGTCGACGACGAGGCCAACATCGCCGAGCTCATCTCGATGGCGCTGCGCTATGAGGGCTGGACGGTGGAGACCGCCCTCACCGGGCTCGACGCGGTGCGCATCGCCCGCGACCTGCGACCGGACGCCGTCGTGCTGGACATGATGCTGCCCGACCTCGACGGGTTGGAGGTGCTGAGTCGGATGCGCGCACACGACCCCGACGTGCCCGTGGTGTTCCTGACCGCCAAGGACGCCGTCGAGGACCGGATCACCGGTCTCACGGCCGGCGGCGACGACTACGTGACCAAGCCGTTCTCCCTGGAGGAGCTGGTGGCCCGGCTGCGCGCGCTGATGCGGCGCGCCGGGGCGCAGCAGGCCCAGGAGGGCTCGGTCCTGGTCGTCGGTGATCTCGTCCTCGACGAGGACAGCCACGAGGTCTTCCGCGACGGCACCGAGATCCACCTCACCGCCACCGAGTTCGAGCTGCTGCGCTACCTGATGCGCAACCCGCGCCGGGTGCTCAGCAAGGCCCAGATCCTGGACCGCGTCTGGAACTACGACTTCGGCGGCCAGGCCAACGTCGTGGAGCTCTACATCTCCTACCTGCGCAAGAAGATCGACGCCGGCCGCGCGCCGATGATCCACACGATGCGCGGCGCCGGCTACGTGCTCAAGCCGGCCACATGAGGCGGTTCCGCTCGCTCACCGCGCGCCTGGTGCTGACCGCCGTCGCGCTGGTCGCGGTGGTCACGGCGCTGGTGGCCACGGTGACCACGCTGGCGATGCACGACCGACTCAACGACCAGGTCGACGCCCAGGTCCGCGAGGCCCTCCTCAGCGCCACCCGGACCCCGCCCGGGGCCCCGCTCGGCATCGACCCGCGCAACCAGGCACCCGGCACCGTCGTCCTGGTCCTCGCCGACGACGGATCGAGCGAGTCGGCGGTGCTCGGCGACGCACCCGGGACCCGGCGCGAGCTCGACGAGTCCCAGGTCGAGGCGCTCGAGGACGTCCCGGCCGACGGCCGGCCCCGCGCCGTCGACCTCGGCGGGCTCGGCGGCTACCGGGCGGCCGCGCTGGACCTCGACCGCGGCACCCTGGTGCTCGGCCTGCCGACCGCCGACGCCGACGACGCGGTCGCCTCGCTGATCGGCTGGGAGGCCGCGCTGGTGCTGCTCGGCGTCGCCGCGGCCGCCGGCGTCGGGCTGGTCGTCGTACGACGACAGCTGCGCCCCCTGACCGAGGTCGCGCGCACCGCCCACGACGTCGCCGCGCTGCCGCTGGCCTCCGGCGAGGTCGACCTGAGCACCCGTGTGCCCGCGCGCCTCACCGACGACCAGACCGAGGTCGGCCAGGTCGGCGCCGCGCTCAACACGCTGCTCGCGCACGTCGAGTCGGCGCTGGACGCGCGGCACCGCAGCGAGCAGCAGGTCCGCCAGTTCGTGGCCGACGCCTCCCACGAGCTGCGCACCCCGCTGGCCACGATCGCCGGCTACACCGAGCTCGCCCGCCGCCGACCCGACGACCCCGAGGCGACCCGCACCGCGCTGGCCAAGGTCGAGGAGGAGTCGGCCCGGATGACCGCGCTGGTCGAGGACCTGCTGCTGCTGGCCCGCCTCGACGCCGGGCGGCCGCTCGAGCGCGAGCGGGTGGACCTCACCCTCCTGCTCCTCGAGGCGGTCTCCGACGCCCGGGTGCTCGCCCCGGACCACCACTGGCGCCTGGACCTGCCCGAGGACTCCGTGGAGGTGCTCGGGGACGCCCAGCGGCTGCACCAGGTCGTGACCAACCTGCTCAGCAACGCCCGCACGCACACCCCGGCCGGCACGACCGTCACGGTGTCCGCGCGCCCGGACGGCTTCAGCGTGCACGACGACGGACCCGGCTTCGCTCCCGACCTCGCCGAGCACGCCTTCGAGCGCTTCGTGCGCGGCGACGCCTCGCGCCAGCGCAGCGGCGGCGCGGGGCTGGGCCTGGCGCTGGTGCGCGCGATCCTCGCGGCCCAGGGCGGCAGCGTCGAGCTGAGCAGCACCCCCGGCGACACCACGCTGCGCGTGACGCTGCGACCCGCCCCCTGACCCAGCCAGGCTGCGCCGCCACCCCGGATGCGCCGCGCCGGGGACGATCTCGCTCGCCCCCGCGTCGTTCCGGGGTTAGGGTGGCGCCACAGATTGTCTGACAATGTGGTCGGGCAGCGCGCACCACGCGAGGAGGCGACATCCGATGACCGTCACGACCGGGATCACCACCACCAGCCAGGCCCTCCGGGCGGACCTGGAGACGCCGTCGAGTCGCGAGCTGCGCCGCGCCGAGGCCCGCACCGCGCACAACTACCACCCGCTGCCGGTGGTCGTGGAGCACGCGGAGGGGGCCTGGATGACCGACGTCGACGGGGCCCGCTACCTCGACATGCTCGCCGGCTACTCCGCGCTCAACTTCGGCCACGGGCACCCCCGGCTGCTGCACGCCGCGCAGGAGCAGCTGTCCCGTCTCACCCTCACCAGCCGCGCCTTCGTCCACGACCGCTTCGCGGACTTCTGCGCCGCGCTCGGCGACCTGTGCGGCAAGGACCTCGTGCTGCCGATGAACACCGGTGCGGAGGCCGTGGAGACCGCGATCAAGGTCGCGCGCAAGTGGGGCTACGAGGTGAAGGGCGTCGCGCCCGGGACCGCCGAGATCATCGTGATGAGCGGCAACTTCCACGGACGCACCACCACGATCGTGGGCTTCTCCGACGACCCCGGCGCCCGCGACGGGTTCGGGCCGTTCACCCCCGGCTTCGTCACGGTGCCGTACGGCGACCTCACGGCCCTGGAGGCCGCAATCACCGAGCGCACCGTGGCCGTGCTCCTCGAGCCGATCCAGGGCGAGGGCGGCGTGATCATCCCGCCGGACGGGTTCCTCGCCGGCGTGCGCACGCTGTGCACCCGCCACCAGGTGCTGTTCGCCGCCGACGAGATCCAGTCCGGGCTCGGCCGCACCGGCCGCACCTTCGCCTGCGACCACGAGGACGTCGTCCCCGACCTCTACCTCCTCGGCAAGGCCCTCGGCGGCGGCGTCGTGCCGGTCTCCGCCGTCGTGGCGGACCGCGAGGTGCTCGGCGTGCTGCGCCCCGGGCAGCACGGCTCCACGTTCGGCGGCAACCCGTTGGCCTGCGCGGTGGGCAGCACCGTGGTGGAGATGCTGGCCACCGGCGAGCACCAGGCCCGCTCCCGCGACCTCGGCGTGGTGCTGAGCGAGCGGCTCGAGGCGATGATCGGCCACGGCGTGCTCGGCGTCCGCACCCGTGGGCTGTGGGCAGGCATCGACGTGGACCCGGCCGTCGGCACCGGCCGCGAGGTGTGTGAGCGGCTGATGGCGCGCGGGGTCCTGGCCAAGGACACCCACGGCTCGACGATCCGCCTCGCTCCCCCGCTGGTGATCGCCGAGGACGACCTGCTCTGGGGTCTCGAGCAGCTCGCCGCGGTCGTCGGGGGCTGATCGCGCCCGTCCGCCGGCCGGGGCCGCTACGGTCGGGCGCATGAAGACCCTCGACGGCAAGGTGGTCGTGATCACCGGCGCAGCCTCCGGCATCGGCCGGGCGCTCGCCTTGGAGTGCGCGCGCCGGGGAGCGCTGCTGGCGCTCTCCGACGTCGACGAGGCGGGGCTGGCCGAGACCGTCCGCCGCGCCGGGCAGGCTGGCGCCCGGGAGGTCCGCGCGGACCGCCTCGACGTGGCCGACCGGGCGGCGTTCGCGGCGTACGCCTCGGCCGTCGCCACGCACTTCGGCCGGGTCAACATGATGGTCAACAACGCCGGGGTCGCGCTGGCCGGGGACTTCGTCGACCTCGACTACGACGACATCGACTGGATCATGGGCATCAACCTTGGCGGCATGCTCACCGGCAGCAAGGAGTTCCTCCCCCACCTGATCGCCTCCGGCGACGGGCACCTGGTCAACCTGTCCTCACTCTTCGGGCTGGTCCCGATGCCGGGGCAGAGCGTCTACAACGCCACCAAGTTCGCCGTGCGCGGCATGACCGAGGCGATCCGCTCCGAGATGATCCGCGCCGGGCACCCGGTCGGCGTGACCTCGGTGCACCCCGGCGGGATCGCCACCGCGATCGCCCGCAGCGCCCGGGTCTCGCGCCGCGAGGACGCCGCCGCGACCGCGGAGCTCTTCGACACCAAGCTGGCCCGCACCACCCCGGAGAAGGCCGCCAGCGTGATCGTCGCCGGGGTGCTGCGCGGGAAGGCCCGGGTGCTCGTCGGGCCCGACGCCTACGCCGTGCACCACCTCGGGCAGCTGCTGGGCTCACGGTTCCAGGACGTCGCGGCGCGGGTGGCGCGCAAGACGCTGCCCGAGCACGTCGAGATCGTCTAGGCCCGCAGTGCCCACGGCGACTGGGAGCCCTGGCAGCCCGGTCCGGGTCGAGATGGCCAAGTGGGGCGGCGGCGCGCACTGGGAGTTCGACGGGGTGCTGCTCGGCAGCGACGAGCACGGTGAGTGGCTCGGCTTCCCCGCCGGCACCCTGAACGCGCGTCCCGGGGCGCGGTACCTCTCCCAGGTCGACTCGGTGACGCTGGTGAGCCCCACCGCGTGGAGCCTGCCCACCTTCCAGGCCCCGGGCATCTGGTGCACGGTCTACGTCGACATCGCCTCCCCGCCCCGGTGGGACCGCGAGGGCGAGGTGCCCGTCCTGCGCAGCGTCGACCTGGACCTCGACGTGATCCGGGGCGACACCGGGCGGGTCTGGATCGACGACGAGGACGAGTTCGCCGCGCACCGGGTCGCGCTCGGCTACCCCGCCGACGTGGTGCGGGCGGCGCTCGCGGAGTGCGAACGGGTGCACCACGCGGTCGCCTCCGGCCACCCGCCGTACGACGGGACCGCGGAGCGGTGGCTGGCGCAGGTGTCGGGGCTCAGGCCCCGATGACGGTCCCATCGGTGCCGGTCGGCTCGGGCTCGTCCTTGCCCTCCTCGCGGGCACGCCGGCGCCGGGCGCGCGGACCGAGGTCCCGCATCGGGCCGACCAGGCGCGGGCCGGCGAGCCGGGTCTCCAGGCGACGCGCCTCCCGCTTGAGCGGCTGGGCGACGTACTCACCGAGGATCACGCCGGCCGAGAGCGCGATGGCGACCGATGCGGCGGTGACCATGGCCAGCAGGCCCGCCGAGATGTCCCCCTTGCTGCCCTCGGCGAGCAGCGTCAGGCCGCGGTAGATCGAGAGGCCGGGGAGCATCGGCACGACCGCGGACACCACGACGACCAGGGGCGGCACGCGCATCCGCCCGGCGACCGAGAACGCGACCAGACCGACGAAGAGCGCGGCGAGCGCCACCGACCAGGTGCGCCCGATGCCGGGCAGCGCCACCGACTGGCTGATCGCGATCGCGACGGCGGCCACGCCGGCGATCGGGGCGATGATCCGGCCCGGGGCGTAGGAGGCGTAGGCGAACGCCGCGGCACAGACGGCCGCGCCGGCCACGAGCATGCCGAAGGTCTGCAGGTTGCCGCGCCCGGGATCGATCGGCGGGATGTCGACGCCGACCATCTGGGCGACGCTGAGACCGCCGCTGACGCCGCCGATGATGCCGGCGGTGGCCAGGATCGCCTCGGTGAGTCGGGCCCCCGCGGTGACGTAGAAGCCGCTCAGGGCGTCCTGGAGCGCACCCATGAAACCGATGCCGGCGAGCAGCAGGACGATGTTGGCGGTGATGACCAGGGAGACGTTGACGTCGACGGGCGCCAGGCCCGCGAGGATGCCGACCGCCGTCGCCACGCCGCCGCCGGCGATCTGCTGGTAGAAGAACGGCAGCCGGGCCCGGGCCATCCGCTGCTGGAGCCGGTCGATCAGCATCGCCGCGAACGACGCCACGAGCACCACGAACAGGTCGCCGCCGAGCTGGATCGCCACGCCGCCGCACATCGCGCCCCAGGCGAGGGTGACCTTCCAGCGGGCCCGGATGTGGCCCGAGGAGACGATCCTGGCCAGCGAGGTGCGGGCCTCCTTGAGGTCGATCTGGTCGTGGAGGATCGCGCGCACGAGGTGGTCGACCCGGGTGAGGTGCTCATAGTCGATCGTGCGCTGCTTGACCGTGCGGGTCGCGAGGATCGGCTGCTCCTCGGGATCCGCGTGGTGGCTCATCGAGATCGAGGTGAACGTGACGTCGGTGTCGGCACCACGCAGGCCGAGATGCTGGGCGACGCTCTGCATCGTCGCGGTCACGTCGGCCGCGCCTGCACCCGAGGCAAGCAGCAGCTCCCCGACTCGGAGGCAGAAGTCGAGGATCTGGTTCACCTGGCGGGGGTCGAGCACACCTGCGATGGTGCCAGAGAGCACCGACGTGTCCGGCGCCGCACCGACCCCGCCTCGGGGCACACCGACATGCGATCTCGTGGCCCGCTGTGGTTCGCTGGGCGCGTGCGGATCGACTTCCACGCCTCCCCGGCCCCGACCATCGGTGTGGAGTGGGAGCTCGCGCTCGTGGACCGCCGCTCCCGCGACCTGCGCAACGACGCCTCGCACCTCTTCGCGCGTGCCCGGCCGCGGCTCCCGCACCCGGAGCGGTTGCACAAGGAGCTGCTGAAGAACACCGTCGAGATCGTCACCGGCATCTGCGGCACCGTCGGCGAGGCGATGGACGACCTGCGCGTGACGATGCGCCCGACAATGGCGGCGGCCGACGACCTCGACCTCGACCTGTACGGCGGCGGCACCCACCCCTTCGCCTCCTGGACCGGCCAGCAGCTCAGCGAGGGTCACCGCTACGAGGAGCTCATCAACCGCACCCAGTGGTGGGGCCGGCAGATGTTGATCTGGGGACTGCACGTCCACGTCGGGCTGCCCGCGCAGGAGCGGGTGATGCCGATCCTCTCCGCGCTGCTCAACCACTACCCGCACCTGCTGGCGCTCTCGTCGTCCTCGCCGATCTGGGCCGGCGTCGACACCGGCTACGCCTCCAACCGGGCGCTGATGTTCCAGCAGCTGCCCACCGCGGGGCTGCCCTTCCAGTTCCAGACCTGGTCGGAGTACGAGGCCTTCGCCGCCGACCAGGTGACCACCGGCGTGATCGACGATCTCTCCGAGATCCGCTGGGACGTGCGTCCCGCCGCCCACCTCGGCACCATCGAGAACCGCGTCTGCGACGGCGTCTCCACCTTTGAGGACCTCTCGGGTCTGGTCGCGCTCATGCAGTGCCTGGTCGTCGACCTCGACACCCGCCTCGCCGCCGGCGAGGAGCTGCCCACCATGCCGCCGTGGCACGTGCAGGAGAACAAGTGGCGCGCGGCCAGGTACGGCCTCGACGCCATCGTCATCCTCGACGCGCAGTCGCAGGAGCGGCTGATCACCGACGACCTCACCGATCTGCTCGCCCGCCTCGAGCCCACCGCCGCCCGCCTCGGCTGTTCCGACGAGCTCGCGTCGGTCGCCGAGATCCCCGCGCGGGGCGCGTCGTACCAGCGCCAGCGGGCGGTCGCCGAGCGCACCGGCGGCGACCTGGTCGCCGTGGTCGACTCCGTCGTACGCGAGCTGCGCGAGAGCCTCGACTCCTAGCCGCACGTCGCGTGCGGGTCAGTCGTCGGGTGGGTGCGCGGTGACGAGCCGGGTCGTGGCGTGCTCCTTGATCAGGTGGAGCCCGTGGGGCGAGCGCCAGAGGTAGATGGCGGCGTCGGTCTTGTCGTAGGTCCAAGCGGTGTGGGTCTTGGCCCGGTGATGTCTGCGACAGAGCGGGGCCAGGTTGCAGGAACACGTCGGGCCACCGTCACCGTGGGCGGTGACGTGGTCGGTGTCGCAGCGGCGCGCCGGACGTTCGCACCACGGGAAGGCGCACATCGGTTGGGTCAGGCGAGTCTGGTCGACGAGCCGGTCCGGCACTGCGTAGGCGTCGGTGTGGTGGTGGGCCTCGAGGTCGATGACCGGCTTGATGACCACCTGGGTCTCGGATCCGCACCAGTCGCGGACCTGGTCGGTCGACACGATCGATCGGGTCTCCTCCACGTGGGCGATCCCGGCCTCGTCACGGGAGATCGCGGCGTGGGAGAGGTGGACGTGGATGACGACCTGTCGCGCCTTCACCACCGACGCTGCACCCTCACCTGCCTCCGCCCGGAGGTCGAACGCGACCTGGCGCCGGGCCAGCTCACCGGCCGCCATCGAGCGACGCACGTCCACCGACTCGGTGACCCCGAGCGCGGCGAGCTCCTCGGCCCCCTGGGAGATCGCGGTGTCGAGGTCGATCGCGTCGGCAAGGTCGAGGACCCCCTCGACGTGGACGATGCCCTCGTGGGCGGCTTCGCGGGTGTGGACGTCGAAGCGTCGACCGTCGGCCGCCTCGCGGCGCTCCTTCTCCGCGCCCTCGGGGTCGAAGGCGACGCGGGCCTGGTCGACGAGGCGCTCGATCCCGGCCCAGCTGATCTTCCCCACGAATGCGGCGAGCCGGCGGTCCACGAAGTCGGCGCCCTCCATCGGCAGGGAGGTGGTCAGCTGCGCGAGCCGCCGGGCCTTCCACAGCGGCACCTTGCCGGCGCGGACCAGGTTCCAGGTGCGCTTGAGCCGGTGCGCCAGCTCGAGTGCGTCTCCGACGAGCGAGCGGGCGGAGTCGGTGGACATGCCCAGGGCGGCACCGAACTCCATCGGAGCGAACTCCGCCACCAACGGGGCACCTTCGCCGGCCAGCGGCACCGCGAGCTCGCCGAACATCAGTCCGGTCGTCGGCGCCGCGTCGGCGACCGACTCCTCCGGGTGCATCGACGCCCACACCAGGGCCGCCTCCAAGACGTCGATCTCCGCCCGCTGGGCCACAGCCCGACGGGCCGTCGCGAACGCCAGCACAGCGGCTGGGGAATCGCAGTCGGGGAGTTCGGAGGAGGCCATGCCTCATCTTAGTCGAACGCACGTTCGAGATGAAGGGTGTGACGGAATCTCTAGGTAAAGACTTCGGGCCGCGGCGGCGCGCCCTGAGGTCGGATCTGCCACCGTCGGGTTCCCCACTGGTCGGCGCGAGATACTGCACGCATGGGATACGAGCGCATCTGGGAGCGCCTCGTCGAGCACCTCGACGAATTGGGCAACGCCCGAGAGGTGCCAGGTGGCATCGAGGTCACCATCGAGCGCCTTCCAGGCCGCTCGCGCACCGTCGAGGTGGTGCTGAGCCCCGAGGACTGGGACGACTACCTCAGCACCATGTACGGCGACGGGGACCCGACAGCGACCACCATCAAGGAACGAGTGCTCGGGACCCCGGAGGGCGTCCGCTTTCTCGTCTACGACGGGACCTACGACTGGACCCCTTCCGAGACACGAGAACTTCCCCCCGAGGAGCCTCAGGACCTCGAACCCGGGCCAGGACACTGGGTCACCACCGATGACGACGGCAACGTCACCAGCCGGTTCGCCGACTGGGATGGGTCCGCTGGCGACCCTCCGCCGTCGTCTCAGCGCGGGTAGCCGCCCGGCGGCGGCACCATCTCCAGACGCACCCCGAGGAGCCGCACCGCACGCTCGTGGTCGACGCGCTCCAACAGGCTGACGGCGGCATCGGCGAGCGCGGCGGGGTCGTGGGTGGGCTCGGGCAGGGTGAGGCTGCGGGTCACGGTGATGAACGGCGCGAACCGGATCTTCAGCCCGACCCTCGCCGCCGGGCGCCCCTCGGCGTCGATGTCGGCGACCACCCGGCGGGTGAGGTCGCGCACCTCCTGCGCGATCCGCTCCCAGTCCTCGAGGTCGGTCTGGAAGGTGGTCTCGCGGCCGTGCGCGCGGGGCACCCACGGGGTCGCGTCGACCGGGCTGCCGTCCACCCCGCGCCCCAGCCTGCCCAGCCACGGCCCGGTCTTGGGCCCGAAGGCGGCGGCGAGCTCCGCGGGGTCCGCCGCCGCGAGGTCGGCGACGGTCACGAGCCCGAGGTCGGCGAGCTTGCGCGCGGTCTTGCGCCCGACGCCCCACAGCGCGTCGGTGGGCCGCTCCCCCATCACCTCCCGCCAGGTCTCGGCGGTGAGCCGGAAGCTGCCGCGCGGCTTGCCCATGTCGGTGGCGATCTTGGCGCGCAGCTTGTTGTCCCCGGTGCCGACCGAGCAGTGCAGCCCGGTGGCCTCCAGCACGGCGGCGCGGGCCAGGTCGGCGACCGGCTGCGGGTCGCTGTCCAGCGACGCCGGCGGGTCCGCGGCCACGAACGCCTCGTCCCAGCCCAGCACCTCCACGACGACCGGTGCGCCGTCCCACCTCAGCTCGCGCAGGGTCGCCATCACCTGCTCGGAGGCGGCGTCGTACGCCGGGTGGTCGACGGGGAGGAACACCGCCTCGGGGCAGCGGCGCGCGGCCACGCGCAACGGCATCCCGGAGCCGACCCCGAACGCGCGCGCCTCGTACGACGCGGTGGCGACCACGCCACGCTCGGTCGGGTCGCCCCGCCCGCCGACGACCACGGGTCGCCCCGCGAGCTCGGGACGGCGCTGCACCTCGACCGCGGCGATGAACTGGTCGAGGTCGACGTGCAGCACCCATCCGGTCATCGGGCGTCCTCAGCGAGGGGGCGGGGGCAGCGCGTCGGTGGACTGGGTCTGGTCGAGACCGGAGAGCAGCAGCAGGTCCACGACGATCGAGCGCAGCTGGGCCAGCACGACCTCCGCGGCGAGCTCGTCGGTGCGCGGGACCTGTCCGGTGCCGTTGCCGACCGCGACCAGCGCCGGCCGGGCGGCGAAGGCGGTGCGGTCGGCCTGGAGCTCGTCGGCGACCTTCGTCGCCGCGGCGGCGAGGTCGATCGCGATCCGGGAGTACTCCGACGGGATCGGCTGACGGCGGTACGCCGCGACCGCGACCTGGCGCACCAGCACCCGGGTGCTGCGCAGCGCGCGGTCCAGGGGGTCGACCAGGTCGGCCATCCGGCGGACCCGGTGGCGGTGCCGGAACCGGAAGGGCGAGGAGGCCACGACCGACATGCCCTCGTCGGCGGCGGCCTGGAGCTCCCTGATCAGGTGGTCGGTGGAGCGGGCGTCGGCGAGCAGCTCGAAGGCCCGCTCGACCTCGCCGTCCACCATCACCTCCCCCGCAGTGCGCAGCAGGGTGGCGATCTTGCGCATCACCGCGGCTGCCTGCTCGCGCGGGCGTCGCAGCGGTGCCGCCGGCACCACGGTGGCCGCGACCAGGGCCACCGACCCGCCGATCAGGGCGTCGGTCCAGCGGGTCACGGCCTGCCCGGGCTCGGGCACGAGCGCGCAGACGATGATGCCCTGGATCGCCGCCTGGTTGACGAAGAGCTGGCCGCCGTCGAGCAGGAACGCCACCGACATCGAGATGGCGACGATCAACGCGATCTGCCAGCCGCCGGTGCCGAACTCCAGCACGAAGAGATCGGCCACGAAGACGCCGATCGCCACGCCGATCATCACCTCAGCGACCCGGCGCAGCCGCTGGCCGTAGGAGGTGCCGAGGCACAGCATCGCGGAGGTCGCCGCGAGGAACGGCAGCTCGTGGTGGAAGAGGTCCGCGGCGATGAACCAGGCGAGACCCGCCGCGATCGCGGCCTGACCGATCTGCCAGCGCTTGGAGGACAGCCGCTTGCGGCGGAACCGCAACGAGGTCCGGCCCTTGGTCAGCACCTCGTCGAACGGCCGCGCCTCCATGCCCCCGATCGTGCCAGAGCGCCGCCCCTCGCCCGGCACGACCCTGGGGGCGCTCAGGCGCTGGCGTGGGCCCAGGCGAGCGCCTGCTTGAGATCGCCCAGGTCGCGGTACCAGGTGCGGACCTCGACGCGGCAGCGCACCCGCTGGATGCGCCGGTCGTACTCGTTGCACTCCGCGCGGGCCTCGGAGTCGGTGGGCGGGAACAGCGAGGTGCCGTCGTAGCGGTGGATCTCGAACCCGTTGGCGGCGTCGCCGGTGACCTCGACGATGGTGTCGCCGGCAGGTGCGTACGGCGCGCTGTTGGCGGGGCCGACCGCGAGGGTGCCGATCACGGCCACGACTGCGGCGGCGGGGACGGCGATAGCGAGGGCGAGACGTTGGTGCATGGGGACTCCCGATGGTCGGTGGGCGCCGGTGGACCCCGGCGTGCCGACGACGCTAGGTACGGACGCGGACACCTCCGGCGTGCAGCGACGGGGCCTGGGGACGGCCGTGCCGCACCGTCGACTGTGGACGCCCAGCGGCCCGTCGGCGCCCGCCCGGAGAGGCACGGGGCCGACGCCACGCTGCCTCCCCTGACTGGTCCCCCCGACGGACCCCTTGTGGCGTACGTCACCACACGCCATAGTTCAGGCCTCCCGCCGCTCCGGCGGGCTCGGACGAAGGGGGACCGATGGCCGCGCTCATCGACCCGACCTCGGTGGGGTTCCTGACCATCGAGAGCCGCAGCCAGCCGATGCACGTCGGGTCGCTGCAGCTCTTCGAGAACCCCGACGACGCGGGCCCCGACTTCACCCGGCAGATGTACGCCGGGATGCGGCAGTCGCTGCACACCCGGCCGCTCTTCCTGCGCCATCCGCACCGCTCGCTGGCGACCGGCGGGCAGTTCGTGTGGCGCCCCGACGAGCAGTTCGACATCGACCACCACGTGCGGCACAGCGCGCTGCCGGCGCCGGGCGATGTCCGCGACCTGCTCGACCTGTGCGGGCGCCTGCACAGCACCCGGCTGGCGAGGGAGCGGCCGCTGTGGGAGGCGCACGTGATCGAGGGCCTCGGCGACGGCCGGGTCGCGCTCTACACCAAGATCCACCACGCCCTGCTCGACGGCGTCTCCGCCAGCCGCCTGCTCCAGAGCGTGCTGACCACCGACCCGGACCGCCGGGACATGCCAGCGCCCTGGGACGAGGGCGTGACCGAGCCGGACCCCGTGCCGGAGGAGGCGGTCGTGGTCGACGCCTCGTCGTCGGCGCTCGGGGTGCCGTTCAGCGAGGTCCCGATCCAGGCGCTGCGCTCGGCGCTCGCGATGGTGTCCGAGGCGGCCGGGATGCCCTCGGCGCTGCTGCGCACGCTGTCGCGGGCCGCACGCAACGAGGCCTCGGCGATCTCGCTGCAGGCCCCACGGACGATCTTCAACCAGCCGATCACCGGCTCGCGCCGCATCGGCGCCCAGGGCTGGCCGGTGGAGCGGCTGCGGATGGTCGGGAAGGCCGGCGACGCGACGATCAACGACGTGGTGCTCGCCATGTCCGCGGGTGCGGTGCGCCGCTACCTGCTGGAGCTCGACGCGCTGCCGTCCGATCCCCTGGTCGCGATGGTGCCGGTGGGCCTGAAGGCCCGCGAGTCCCAGCTCGCCTCCGTCGATGGCGGGAACGCCGTCGGCGCGGTCATGTGCCGCCTCGGCACCGACCTCGACGACCCCGCCGAGCGGCTCGAGACGATCCACCGCTCGATGCGTGCCGGCAAGCAGGCGCTGGCCTCGATGACGCCGCTGCAGATCGTCGCGATGAGTGCACTGGGGCAGATCCCGGCGATCCTGCCGCCGCTGCTGCGCATGCAGGGCATCGTGCACTCGCCGTACAACCTGATCATCAGCAACGTCCCGGGGCCGAGGACCACCCACTACTGGAACGGCGCGCGGCTGGTCGGCTCCTACCCGCTGTCGATCCCGATCAACGGCATGGCGCTCAACATCACCTGCACGTCGTACGCCGACACCATGTGCTTCGGGGTGACCGGCTGCCGCCGCACCCTGCCGAGCCTGCAGCTGTTGCTCGGCCACCTCGACGCCGAGCTCGACGCCCTCGAGGTGGCGGTGGGCGTCTGAGGCCCCTCAGAGCTCGGTGAGCCCGCCCCCGACGGCGTCGGCGACCGCGCGCAGCCGGGCCCGGGTGATGTCGGCGACGGTGGCGTAGCCGGCGAGCTGGGCGTTGGACCCGGGACGGGTCGGCTCCGCGCAGTTGATGCTCAGGCAGGTGCGGGTGCCGCCGTCGGCGACGTTCTGCAGCGCCACGGCGTGCCCGGTGGTGCCGCTGCCGGCGAAGAAGTCGAGCACCCGGGCATCCGGCGGCATCGTCTGGAGCACCCGGCGCAGCAGCGCGGTGGGCTTGGGCGACTCGAAGACGTGGCCGAGCACGGCCTTGAGCTCCGCGACCGCGGTGTCGGTGCTGCCGATCTCCTCGTTGAGCCAGATCGTGCGCAGCTTCTTGCGCCGCCCGTCGTGGAGCCAGTCGCGCTGGAAGATGTCGGCACGCTCCCCCAGGCGGCCCTTGATCCGGCGGCAGACGAGGTCGTCGGGGCGCGCCTCGACCAGGGACCGGCTCCAGCGCCAGACCGCCGGCCGGGCGTCGCCGAAGATCGGCTCGATGCGGCTCGCGCCCTCGAACTCGGCGGTGCACACGCGCCCACTCTCGGGGTCGCCCCACAGCGGGTAGTGCAGGGTCGGGGTGGTCGCGGGGTTGAACTTCTTGTTGGTGTTGCGCAGCGGCAGATGGCGGTAGTGGCGCCCATCCGGCGCGACCAGCGGGAAGTCGTCGGGGTCGACCGTGTCGGGGCTGCTCGCGTCGAGGACGCAGGTGCGCGCGTCCTTGGCGTAGACCAGGAGGTACTCGTGGCTGGTCGCGAAGCCCTTGCCGAGCTGGCGCCCCTTGGCGTTGAGGTTCACCACCACCTGGGCCAGGAACTGCCGTTCGCCGAACACCTCGTCGAGCAGGATCCGCAGGTGCGCCGCCTCGTTGTCGTCGATGCTGACGAAGATCGCGGCGCCGGGGCTCATCAGCTCGCGGGCGAGCTCGAGGCGGGGGCGCATCATCGCGACCCAGGCCTGGTGCCGGCTGGTCGTGCGGTCGCCCTTGATCCGGTCGCTGTAGGCGAAGTCGTTGCCGGTGTTGTACGGCGGGTCGATGTAGACCAGGTCGTACGCCGCGCCCTCGTGACGCAGTCGGGCGAGCACCTCGAGGTTGTCCCCCTCGGCGAAGGTGTTCCAAGGCTCGCCGGGCGCGGTCACGCGGTGAGACTAGGCCATCGGGGGCCGCCGTCAGCGATAGCCCGTCAGCGTGGGGGTCGCCGTCACGACGTCGAGGCCAACCGCGACGCCCGGGATCGTCACCGTGCCGGCGACCGGCGCCCACGGCCCGCCGTTGACCCGGAAGTCGGCCTCGTAGGTGGTGTCCACCGCCGCGGCGACCGCTCCCTTGCGCAGATAGCTGTGGGTGACCTGCAGGTCGGGGTACGGCGCACCGGGCTCGCTCGTGCGCGAGGTCGTCCCGTCGCCGAAGCGCCACTCGAACGACGCCGGCCAGATCCGCAGGTCGACCCGCTGCCCCAGCAGCCGCACGGTCCGCTCGAACTCCTCGGCCCCGGTGTAGAAGTTGGTCTCGAAGTTCACCAGCGTCCGCCCGCCCGGCGGCTGCACCTCGAGCACCGACGCCGGCAGGTCCACCTGCCGCAGCGCCTGCGCGGCCATCTCCGCGGTTATCACCACGGGCTGCGGTACTGCTTCTTCCTCGGACGGACAGGTGGTCGCGGAGTACAGGACTTCTCCGTCCGGCGTTTCAAACCAGTTCGTCATCATCGGTGACCCATCGATGCACGTCGCAAGTTCAGTGCAAAGTGCTGCGCCGCCGAACGCGCAACTCTGTTGCGAGTGCCATTCCCCGGCGGCCTGAGTTATCGAGCCTGTGATCGCCGGACTGCTTGAACACTCGGCCGTCTGCGCCGACGCGATGAAACCATTAGCTCCCGGGGTAACGGAACCGCTTGGGCCGCTGCCGCATGCGGTCGCTGAAGTCACTGGGAGAACGTTGAGCGCTGCTACGACAAGCAATAATGCGCAGAGCCTGACAAGCGTCGTCATCCGATCTCCCAGAACTCAGCAAGCCATTTGCCGTCCACTGACCGCACAACGAAGTTGGCCTTGACTGTCCCGCCTGGGAAGAACTGGTCCTTCTTGGTCCCTGGATCGCGATCGACGTCTTGATCGGTAGTCCGAATGTTCAAACGGACCTGATAGGCGATGTCGCCTGCGACTTTGATCTTCGTAGTCGAAAGGTTTGATACATCGGTTTCGCCCCCGCGTATCGAGCCCCGACCGTCGTAGACCTCCTCCACAAACGCCACCCCTGCGGCACACGGGCGACAACCTTCCGCCCCAAGCGCCTTCAACCCGCTCACATCGCCCGTGGCCTGGGCGTAGTCGGCCATCTCCCAGTAGAACCTCACGAACGCCTCCGCGGCCGCGGCGTCGTCCCCCTCCGCCTCGGGCGGCAGCGTGGGGGCGACCGGTCCGCTGGCCGGGGTGGTGGTGACGGTCGGGGTGGGCGGGTCGGGTGGCGCCACCTGGGGATCGGGGTCCTCGCTGCAGGCGGCGGCGCCTGCGACCAGCACGGCGGCCGCGACCACCAGACACACACGTCTCATCTCAGCCCTCCGAGAGCCGCGGGGCCCGGAGCAGGGCGCCCACGCGCAACCTACCGGCGCACCGCCCCTGGGGAACCCCCCATTCTGAGCACCTGTGGACAGGCACCCGGCATCATGGGCGGGGTGGGATTCAGGGAGCGTCGCGAGCAACGGCGATGGGCACGTGAGCTCGACCGCGAGCTCGAGGCGCTCGCCCGGGAGAATCGGGGCGTCGACGAGGCGATCCGCTCGCTCGGCGACCAGCCGCCGACCCACACCCCCATCCCGCTGCCGGTCCACCAGCGCCGCCACCGCTCCCGCGCCCGCAAGGCCGAGCGGGCGGCGCGCAAGGAGCGCGGTCCGCTGCTGCCCGGGCTGGTGATCGTCGCGGTGATCATGCTCGGGGTCTTCCTCCTCGACCCCTCCGGCTCCGGGCAGCGCCTGCGCGAGCTCGTCGGGTTCGACGGGCGGTTGGCCGACGCCGTCGGCATCAGCAGCGACGGCGAGTACGCCTTCGCCGCGACCCAGCCGGACAGCGACGACCCGGTCGCCTGGAACCCCTGCCAACCGATCCGCTACGTCGTCAACCCCGCTGGCGCCCCCGACGACTGGGAGCGCCTCGTGGAGGAGTCGGTCGAACGGGTCGGCACCCTGAGTGGCTTCGCCTTCGAGGACGAGGGCACCACCGACGACCGGGACTTCACCCGACGCATCAACGGCCTCGGCCGCCCGGCACCCGTCCTGATCGGCTGGGCCGGCCCCGACGAGGTGCCGCAGCTCGCCGGTGAGGTGGCCGGTCTCGGCGGCAGCACCTACGTCGAGCAGGCCCGGCAGCGCCGCTACATCACCGGCTCGGTGACCCTCGACGTCGACCTGTACGACGAGCTGGAGCGCCGCCCGGGCGGGGAGGACACGATGCGCGCCATCCTCATGCACGAGCTGGGCCACGTGCTCGGGCTCGGGCACGTGGGTGACCGCGACGAGCTGATGTACGAGGACAGCCTGGGCCAGGACGACTTCGGCCCCGGCGACCGCGAGGGCCTCGCCCGCCTCGGCCAAGTGTCCTGCGGCTGATCGCGCGGACCCTCCCGGGCCTGGGCCGTGGCGCCGTGGCACGCTTCCGCCCGTGAGCGACCGATCCGCCCGCCCTGCCCGGACCCGCTTCACCCGCGCCGAGCTGGAGTCCTTCCGCGACGCCGAGGTGCCCGACCTGCTGCCCGAGCCGGGGCGGCTGCGGCTGCTGTTCGTCGGCATCAACCCGGGCCTGTGGACCGCGGCCACCCGCACCCACTTCGCCCACCCGGTCAACCGCTTCTACCCCGCGCTGCTGCGCGCCGGGATCATCGATCACCCCATCGACCCGGCGAACGGCATGACCGAGGAGGACCGCGAGCGACTCCGGGCACGCGGCATCGGGATCACCAACGTCGTGCCCCGGGCGACCGCGAAGGCCTCCGAGCTCAGCCGCGAGGAGCTGCGCGCGGGCGGCGAGCGCCTGGTGGAGACCATCCAGCGCCACCGCCCCGCCGTCGTCGCGATCGCCGGCATCACGGCGTACCGAGCCGCCTTCGGGCTGCCCAAGGCCACGCTCGGTCGCCAGCCGGAGCCGCTCGCGGGCGCCGAGCTCTGGGTGGTGCCGAACCCCAGCGGCCTCAACGCCCACGCGACCGTCGCCTCGCTCGCCGAGGCCTACGCCGCCCCCGCCCGGGCCGCGGGCGTGCTCCGCGACTGAGCCCGGGCGTCAGTCGGACTCCTCCGCCACGGGCCGGTGCAGGTCGACGACCTCCGCGGGGCCCGTCCCGCGGCGCGCGTCCTCGACCGCGAAGAGCTCGTCGTCGAGGACGAGCTCACGCACCCGGCTGTCGGCGACGCACAGCAGCCGCGGCGCGCGCAGGCCGCCGGCGACCAGCACCCGGCCGTCCACCCGGTGGCGACCCAGGCCCGCCGCCTCGGCCCGCTGCCGGGCGTCGTAGGAACGCGCCGCCACCAGCTCGCGCAGCAGGAACCGCAGCCAGAGCGCCGTCCGCTCCGGCCCGACGCGCTCGCTCAGCAGCAGGCAGCAGCCCTCGGGGCAGACCGTCCACGGCGAGCGGGCGCCGGGCTGGCCCGGCCAGACCCGCCGGACGGTCGCGGTGGCGAACCCGGAGAGCAGGGTGCGCTCGTCGGGCCCGAGGGCGGGGGCGACGCACAGGCGCTGCGGGAGGTCGAAGGGATCGGGCACGGCGGCTCCTGGGTCCGGCGTCGTCCGAGAGGACGCGGCTCCCCCCAGCCTTCCCGGCCCCGCCAACCGCTGAACCGCCCCGGCGCAGGCTGTGGACGCACTAGGTTCACCGCCATGACCAAGCTGATGTACGCCGTGTGGGGCCGCGACCTGACCTCGGCGCTCCGCGCGCCGCAGCTGCACGCGGAGCTGCGCGGGGCCGGGGTGGACCGGCTCCAGCTCAACCTCGACGACGAGGGGGTGGTCGAGGCGATGCGGATCGCCTCGGCGGGCGACCACGTGGGCGCAATCGTGAGCGCCTGGGGCGAGGACCCGGACGCGGACCGGATCACCCGGTGCCTGGCGGGCCTGGACGGCGTCGAGCGGGTCGACGGCTGGCGGGTGGAGGAGCGGCGCCGGCTCGACCCGCCGGAGACCTGGGACGGCAGCCGGGTCGACGCGCTCGCCCAGGTGGCGCTGCTGCGCCGTCCCGAGGAGCTGTCGCACGAGGAGTGGCTGCACATCTGGCAGGTCGAGCACACCGGGGTCGCGATCCGCACCCAGGCGACGTTCGGCTACGTGCAGAACATCGTGCAGACCCCGCTCACCGCCCGCGGCGAGGACGTCGCGGCGCTCGTGGAGGAGCTCTTCGTCCCCGCCGCGATCCACGACCGGCACGCCTTCCACGGCAGCGACGGGGACGAGGCGGAGCTCGCGCGCCGCACCCGCGCGCTGATGGGCTCGGTGCGCCGCATGGGTGCCGACCGCGGGATCGACCTCGTCCCGACCGGGCGTCGTCTCTACGACCTGCGAGACCTCTGACCCAGACCTCTGACGGAGACCTCTGACACAGCCCCCGCGTGACCGCGCGGTCCCCGTGATTGGAGTGATTCCAGACGGGTACCCCGAGGCATGGCCCGTTCCGAAGAGCGTCTTCGCACCGCAGGACTGCGCGCCACCCGTCCCCGGGTGGCCGTCCTGGACGTGCTCGACGACGCCCGCCGTACCCATGAGCACCTCCTCGTGGCCGAGGTGGCGGAACGGGCCCGGGCACGGATCGGCAAGGTGTCCACGCAAGGGGTGTACGACTGCCTCGAGGCACTGGTCGGGATCGGCGCCGTACGACGCCTGGACCTCCCCGGATCCGGCTCCCGCTACGAGAGCCGGGTCGGCGACAACCACCACCACGTGACCTGTCGCGGGTGCGGGGTCCTGGCCGACGTCGACTGCGTGACCGGGTCGGCCCCGTGCCTGACGCCCGACGACCCGCATGGCTTCGTCCTCGACGAGGCCGAGGTCGTGTTCTGGGGCTGGTGCGCCGACTGCGCGCCCGCCTCCGCGCGCACGACCACCACGGGCAGCACAACTCCTGCCCGCACCACCAGCGATGGAAGGACGACGCGATGAGCGACGACCGCAGGCTCACCACCCGACAGGGCCACCCCGTCTACGACAACCAGAACGAGCGCACCGTCGGGCCCCGCGGGCCCGCGACGCTGGAGAACTACCACTTCTTGGAGAAGGTCTCCCACTTCGACCGCGAGCGGATCCCCGAGCGGGTCGTCCACGCGCGCGGCGCGGTGGCGTTCGGGCACTTCGAGGCCACCGGTCGCTGGGGCGAGGAGCCCATCGAGCGCTACACCCGCGCGAAGGTCTTCCAGCCCGGCAAGCACACCGACCTCGCGATCCGGTTCTCCACCGTGATCGGCGGCCGGGACTCCTCCGAGGCGGCGCGCGACCCGCGCGGCTTCGCGGTGAAGTTCTACACCGAGGACGGCAACTGGGACCTCGTCGGCAACAACCTCGGCGTCTTCTTCATCCGCGACGCCATCAAGTTCCCCGACGTGATCCACTCCCTCAAGCCGGACCCGGTCACCTTCCGCCAGGAGCCGGCCCGGATCTTCGACTTCATGTCGCAGACGCCGGAGTCGATGCACATGCTGGTCAACCTGTTCAGCCCGCGCGGCATCCCCGCGGACTACCGCCACATGCAGGGCTTCGGCGTGAACACCTACAAGTGGGTCAACGCCGAGGGCGAGACTCACCTGGTGAAGTACCACTGGTACCCCAAGCAGGGCGTGAAGTCCCTGACCGAGGCCGACGCCGCGAACATCCAGGCAGGCGACCTCGGCCACGCCTCGAAGGACCTCTACGAGGCCATCGAGCGCGGCGACCACCCGCAGTGGGACCTCTACGTGCAGCTGATGGAGGACCACGAGCACCCCGAGCTCGACTTCGACCCGCTGGACGACACCAAGGTCTGGCCCGAGGAGCTCTTCGAGCCGAAGTACGTCGGGACGATGACGCTGACCTCCAACGTCAGCGACCACCACAACGAGAACGAGCAGATCGCGTTCGGCACCGGCGTCCTGGTCGACGGCCTGGACTTCTCCGACGACAAGATGCTGGTCGGTCGCACGTTCTCCTACAGCGACACCCAGCGCTACCGGGTCGGCCCGAACTACCTGCAGCTGCCGGTGAACTCGCCCAAGAACGCCACCGTCCACACCAACCAGCGCGGCGGCGAGATGAGCTACCGCGTGGACCTGGCCCCCGGGCAGAACCCGCACGTCAACTACGAGCCGTCGACGATGGGCGGCCTGGAGGAGGCGGAGAAGCCCGGACCCGTCGAGAGCCGCCACGAGATCAGCGGCCGGCTCACCAGGGCACGGCTCCCGCGGACGAACGACTACCAGCAGGCCGGCCAGCGCTACCAGCTGATGGAGCAGTGGGAGAAGGACGACCTGGTGGCCAACCTGGTCGCGAACATCTCCGAGGCCACCCGTGAGGTCCAGGAGCGGATGGTCTGGCACTTCTTCATGTGTGACGACGAGCTCGGGCAGCGGGTCGGCGATGGCCTCGGCATCGGCGCCGACGACGTCCGCACCCTCCCCCCGCTCGCGACCCAGACCCTCACCGAGGAGGAGCAGGCCCGTGCGGCCAACCTGGGCAAGAACGGTCCTCGCGACGTCGAGGGCATCACGATGACCCACTGCGTCCCCAACGAGCACGTGGTCATCGAGCGCTGACCAGCGCGATCTGAGCTCCTCTCCGACGCGGCCCGTCCCTCCCGGGACGGGCCGCGTCGGCGCGTCCAGGACAACGCTCAATGTTGGTGATGACGCTTCGGGCGCCCGTGGGTTTCGTGGAGAAGGGTCACCGAGGACCCCCCGAGACCAGAGGACACCCCCCATGCGCCAGCACCGATCCCGCACGACACGCACGCTCGTGGCCGCGCTCTCGGCCACCGCACTCGCCTCCACCGTCCTGATCGCCGGGCCCGCCACCGCGGGCCCCGGGCACGGGCACGGGCATCACGGGCACGGCCATCACGGACACCAGCACGCGCCGTACCTGCGCACCGTCGCCGCCCTCGACGGCCCCCGCGGCATCGCGGCGCTCGGCCGCGGCCGCACCCTGGTCACCGAGGAAGACGGCTCCTTCAGCCTCGTCGTGGAGAAGGGTCGCAAGCCGGCGCGGGTCACCGAGCTCGGCACCGTGCCCGGCGCCGTCGGCGTCGCGGCAGCCGTCGCCGTCGGCACGGACGGCACCGTCTACCTGCTCAGCGGCGCCGGTGAGCCCGGCACCGGGGGCGCGACCCTCTACACCTGGTCCCCCGGGGACGACGAGCCCGCACCGCTCGCCGACATCGCCGCCTACCAGGCCGGGGACCCCGACCCGTTCAACGTGGAAGGCGATCCCGGGGAGTCCAACCCCTTCGGGCTCGCCGCCCACCCCGACGGTGGCGTGCTGGTGGCCGACGCGGCCGGCAACGACGTGCTTCGGGTCACCGAGGACGGCGACATCTCGACGCTCGTCCGGGTAATGCCCCGCACCATCGAGGTGCCGGACGGACTGCCGCCGACCGACCCCGACGGCAACCCGCTGCCGCCGGCGGGCACCCCGATCCCGAGCGAGGCAGTGACCACCTCGGTCGCCGTCGGCCCCGACGGCGCGGTCTACATCGGCGAGCTGCGTGGCTTCCCCGCCACCCCCGGCACCTCGCAGGTGTGGCGCGTGGAGCCCGGAGCCACCGAGGCGGTGTGCGACCCGACGGACCCGCGCGCCGGCGACTGCACCAGGGTGGCCGACGGCCTGACCTCGATCAACGACCTCGCGGTCGACCGCCGCGGCACCATCTACGTCTCGACGCTGTCGAAGGCCAGCTGGCTGGCCTGGGAGCTCGGCGTCGAGGGCTCGGAGGTCGGTGGACTGTTCATGATCACCCGTCCCCGCTCCGGCGGCACCCAGGTGAAGGAGCTCGTGCGTGGCCAACTCACGCTGCCCGCCGGCGTGGACGTCGGTCCGGACGGACGCGTCTTCGTCGCCAGCCCGATCTTCGGCCCCGGGGCGCTCTTTGAGCTCGTGTGGACCAAGGCGAAGAAGGGCCCGAAGCACCACCGCCGCTGAGGCGGCCAGGCAGTCCCGCGCGGCCGGTCACCCGAGGGTGGCCGGTCGCGCGGCGCGTGTCAGGCCAGCTTCCAGACCCCGGGGCCGGCGGCCACCAGGACACCGGTGTCGATGAGCTCCTTGCGCGCCTTGCGCGCGGCCGCGCGCCAGCGCAGCTCCCCTTGCGGGTTCTTCTCCCGGTCGCCCGGCTTGAGGACGTCGGCCAGCCGCTCCTCGAGGGCCTCGAACATGCCCTCGCCGTCGAGCTCGCCACCGGCCTCGTCGAGGACGGCGATCACGTGCGGCACCAGCTCGTGGGGCTGGGTCCACTTGCGCGGGACCACCCGCGGCGGCGCCTCGCGGGTGCCGGGGACCCGGGCGGTGCGCACCCGGGGCGTGCTCGCCTTGGGCGGCGGCTCGGGCGCGGGCACCGGCTTCGGCATGCCGTGCACGCAGGTGCTGAACGGAAGGTCACACAGGTCGCAGTAGTCGGCATCAGCCACGGCACAGACGTTACGTCCTCGCCGTACGCCGCCCGCACGCGCCCCCACCGAACACTTGCCAGAGTGGAAAGTCACCCCTATGGTTTCCAACATGGAAAGTATCGACAGGGAGTCCCTCCGCCAGGCGCAGCGGGCCGCGGAGCGCGCCGAGGCCGCCCCGTACCTCGACTACCCGCCGACGCCGGTGTGGTACCCGCCCGCGATGGGCGCCTGGGTCACCGCCTACGTGCTGCTGCTGACGCTGCGCGGCGACCACAGCGCGTGGCTGGTCGCCGGGATGGTGGTGCTCTCGGGCCTCGTCGGGCTGTTCCTCGGCTGGTACTCCCGCCACCACGGCGCGATCCCCAACCTGCGTCACGCCCCACGGGAGTTCCGCAGCGCGTTCGCCTGCTACGCCGTCGTGGTCGTCAGCATCGTCGGCTCCATCGCGCTGGCCTGGTGGCTGGCCGGACCGCTGCTGGCCGCCCCGGTCGCGTTCACGGCGACCGTCGCCGGGCTCGTCGTCTACGAACGGGCGTTCGCGTCCGCCGCGCGTCGCGCCCGGGAGCGGCTCGCGTGATCGAGGACCTCGACCCGGTCATCCACGCGCCGAAGCGGCTCGCGGCGATGGCCGTGCTCGCCTCCGCCACCACGGTGACCTTCACCTTCCTGCGCGACCACCTCGACATCAGCGACTCCGACCTGTCCAAGCAGATGGCGACGCTGGAGAAGGCCGGCTACGTCGAGATCTCGAAGTCGGGGCGCGGACGCGGGGCCACCACGACGTTCAAGATCACCGGCGCCGGCCGCAAGGCCTACGCGCGCCACCGCGCGGCGCTCGCGGCCATCCTGGCCGAGCCCGGCGACTCCTGAGGCGCCGTCAGTCCCCGGGGCGCTCGGTGCTCGGCAGCCGCCGAGCCTCGACCTCGATCTGCGCCTGGTGGCGGGCCCGGAGCTCGGCGAGCCGGCGCGCCTTCTCCTCCGCCGACAGGGCGCGCCAAGCACGTCGGCGCACGTCTCGGGGCTGGGGCATGGCGTTCGACCTCCGCCTCGGAGGCTAGCGACACCGCTCTCCCCCGCGCATCCCGATTTGCGGGCCCGCCCATGCCGGGTCGGCCAGGGCTACTGCCGCTCGAGCAGCACGATGACCTCGTAGTGCGCGGTCTGCGGGAACATGTCGAGCACCCGGGCCCGCACCGGGCGCAGCGACGGCATCACGGCCAGGTCGCGCGCCAGGCTCACGGCGTTGCAGCTGGAGTAGACCACGTGGCGCACCCCCGAGGCCTCCAGCCAGCCCGCGAGGTCGGGGCCGATCCCCCGCCGCGGCGGGTTGACGACGACCAGGTCGGGCGCGCCCGGCGCCGCCAGCGCGTACGCCGTGGCGTCGTCGGCCAGGAACCGTACGCCGGCCAGCCCGGACTCCGTCGCGGTGAGGGTGGCGCTGGCGACCGCCTCGGCGCTCGTCTCGACGCCCACGACCTCGCGCCCCGGGGCGGCGACGTGCAGCGCGAACCCGCCAACCCCGCAGTAGAGGTCCCACACCGTCCGCGGCGCGGCCTCCTCGACCCACTCGCGACCCTGGCGGTAGAGCGCCGCCGCGACGTCGGTGTTGGTCTGGAAGAAGCTCTGCGGACGCAGGTGCAGGACCAGCCCGTTGACCCGCATCGGGAGGGTCTCGCGCTCGGTGAGCGCGATCTCCTCGGCACCCTCCAGCACCGCCTTGTGGTGCGGCTGGAGGTTGATCGATGCCGCGGCGAGCGCCGGCAGCCGCTCCAGCAGCCCGGGCAGGTGCTTGCGGATCCGCGCGAGCGACTCGGTGGAGCGCAGCACGAAGCGCACCATCAGCTCCCCGTCCGGGGAGGCGGTGACCAGCAGGTGCTTGAGCTCCCCGCGGCGCGCCCGCACGTCGTACGGCGTGAGCGCGGCGCGGGTGACGAAGTCGGCCAGCACCGGCAGCGCGGCCTGGATCAGCGGCGCGTGCAGTCCGCAGTCGCGCAGGTCGACGCCACCGCCGACGGGGTCGAGGATGCCGAGCGTCGGCTCGGGGACGCTGCCGGCGACGACCATCTTCGCCTTGTTGCGGAAGCCCTCCTCGGCGCTGCGCACCGGCGGCAGCCAGGTGAGGTCCGGGCCCGCGGCGAGCAGCTCGCGGCAGTGCCGCTCCTTGTCGGTGAGCTGGGTCGCGTAGGGCCGCTCGATCCACGTGCACGAGCGGCAGCGTCCGGCGTCGAAGTGATGGCACTGCATGGCTCGGCAAGGCTACGGGCCACGTCGTCGGGGCGCGGCGGGACCTGCGAAATGACGCCAGGGCCGCACTCCCTGCGGAGTGCGGCCCCGTGCGTGGTCAGGTCCGGTGGACCGGCTCAGACGTGGTCGTCGAGGCTCTGCGCGGTCTCGCGCCCCGCCGCAACGGCCTGGTCGTGGCTCTCGCGCGCCGAGGTGAGCAGCGTGAGGGCGTCCGGCTTCTCCTCGCGGACCAGCTCGCGGTACTTGTCGCCCAGCGCGATGATCTGGGCACGCTCGCGGAGCAGCGCGCGGTAGATGCGCTCCCGCTCGGCCGGGTCCTTGGTGTACTCGGCATCGAGGTAGGCCTGGGCGTGGCGGCGCGCGTTGTTGATCGCGGTGATCGCCTTGCCCTTCTTGCTGACCAGCGAGGCGATGACCGTCACGACCAGGACGCCGATGATCACGGTGAGTGAGAGGCCCGTCGTGATCTCGAAGACCTTCACGTGCTCGCCGTCGTTGATGAACGGCACGTTGTTCTCGTGAAGCGCGTGCAGGATCAGCTTGACGCCGATGAAGCCGAGGATCGCGGCGAGACCGAAGGACAGGTAGATGAGGCGGTCCAGCAGCCCGTCGATGAGGAAGAACAGCTGGCGCAGGCCCATCAGGCTGAACGCGGTGGCCGTGAACACGATGAACGCGCTCTGGGTGAGGCCGAAGATCGCCGGGATCGAGTCCAGCGCGAACAGGATGTCGGTGCCGCCGATGGCCACCATGACCAGGAGCATCGGCGTCATGACCTTCTTGCCGTTCTCCATCGTGAACAGCTTGTCGCCGTCGTAGTGATCGCTGGTGTGCAGGAAGCGCCGGGCCAGACGGATGATGAAGTTGTCGGCGCCCTCGTCACCGCCCTCGTCGTGCTTGAGCATGTTGCCGGCGGTCATCAGCAGGATGAGGCCGAAGATGTAGAAGACCCAGGCGAACTGGTTGATCAGCGCGGCGCCGAGGAAGATGAACGCCGAGCGCGCGATCAGGGCGAAGACGATGCCGAAGAGCAGCACCTTCTGCTGGTCCTCACGGGGAACCCGGAAGCTGCCCATGATGACCAGGAAGACGAAGAGGTTGTCGACCGACAGCGCCTTCTCGGTGATGTAGCCGGCGAAGTACTCCCCGCCCATGGTCGTGCCGCCGAACCCGAGCACGAGCAGCCCGAAGACGATGGCGAGGCCGACGTAGATCGCCGACCAGATCGAGGCTTCCTTGAGCGTCGGCACGTGTGCCTGACGGACGTGGAAGAAGAAGTCGAAGGCCAGCAGCCCCACGATGGATGCCATCGTGATGCCCCAGACCCAGATGGGGACGTCCATGCGTCATGTGCTCCTTGCAGGCTGTGCCGCGACTCGGCCAGTGGTGACCCTCAAGGTACCAACGCAGGGCAACGCGACCCGCGGCCGAGGTGTGGGTCCAGATCCCGCTCAGCCCTGCCTGTGGCGCCCGCCACGTCGGGCGCATCGACACCCGGCGGCAGAAATGGAGCGACCCCGCTGGCGTCTCGGGTCACCAGCGGGGTCGAGTAGAACTCTACGTCGTTTCAGGACCGATCCGAACTGAAATCGACTTTCTTGAGGGTTTCTTGAGGGAAGTCTCAGGATCGTCGGACGCCCCGCCCGCAGGGCCCTCCGGTGCGACCGGGGAGGTCTCGGTGGCGCCGGGACCGGCCGCGGACGAGGGTGCCGCCGCCGGCGCAGGCGGCGGGGCCACCCCCGCCTCCCGGTCGGCCACGAGACGCAGTGCGCGCCGCAGGTGCGACAGCACGGCCTCGAGATCCTCCTCGCCCAGCGTGTGCTCGCCGCGCCGCAGTGCGACGAGCTGGCGCACGAGCTCGTGGCGGTCGTGGCCGAAGACGTGCGCGACGGTCTCCACCGGGATCGTCGGGTCCGCCTGGAGCAGCTCCGCGACGGTTGCCACCGCCGGGTGGAGCGGCACCGTGGTGCGCCGGGGCGCGGTCACCTCGCGCTCGAGCGGCAGCCGGCCGCCGAGGCGGGCCTGCAGGTCGCGGGCGACGCGCTCGACCTCCTCGACCAGCACCGCGACGGTGCCGCGCAGGGCGACCGGGGCGAACGGCATCGCGACGACCCGCTGGGTGATCACCACCGAGCCGTCCCAGAGCAGGTAGCGACCGAGGGTCGCGTCGCGGTTGAGCAGCTCGAGCTCGAGGGCGACGCGGTCGGTGTCGACCACGTCGCAGACGACCTCCATCAACAGGTCGAGCGCGGGCTCGTCGTGCAGCACCCGCACGACCACGGCGTTGTCCTCGGAGACCGGGATCACCAGGTCGCCGTCGTCGGTGTGCATCAGCTCGGCGGTCATCGGGCGCAGTGCGTCCTCGACGAGACCTCGCAGGTGCTCGTCGTCGAGCGGGACGGTCGCGAGCGGCTCGTCGGGGACCGGCTGCGGCAACTCCGCGTGCGGGGACTCCCGCACC